>NZ_JBSJOZ010000002.1:0-281143 GCF_056633155.1 Cryptocyanus atlanticus LEGE 06306 | reverse complement strand
CCTCTCCTCCAGGCCCTGCTCCCAATCCGGTCTCCCGTTTGGGCGCAGTCCAAAAAAGTAGCACACCGCACCCGGAATCTGGCAATCCCCTCTCCAGCGACTGCCACAACCCCGCCAGTTCCCTTGGCACGTCTATGGTTTGCCCGGCAGGCACCCGCCTGAACAGGAGCTTCTGCTTGGCCACGCATTTCAGCCAGGAACGCCTGCGCATCCGGCCAAGCTCCCGGGAGGAAGCGGTCGTCAGCAGCGCCCGTGACAAGTTCGAGCGCACCCTGGTGTCCGTTCAGGGGACTCCGGTGGGGTCCGTGGCAGCCCTGGAGCACCCGGGGCGGGGCGGGGCGCTCAATTACGGCGAGGTGTTCCTGCGCGACAACGTTCCGGTGATGTTCTACCTGCTACTGCAGGGTCGCTACGAGATCGTTCGTCATTTTCTGAGCGTCTGCCTGGACCTGCAGAGCAGCGTCTATCAGACACGCGGGGTCTTCCCCACAAGCTTCATCGAGACCGATGGCGAGCTGATCGCCGACTATGGCCAACGCTCGATCGGACGGATCACCTCCGTCGACGCCAGCCTCTGGTGGCCGGTGCTCTGCTGGCTCTACGTGCGGCGAAGCCAGGACTGGGAGTTCGGCTATTCCCAGAAGGTGCAGCGGGGGGTGCAGCTCCTGCTCGACCTGGTGCTGCACCCCAGCTTCGAGGGCACCCCGGTGCTGTTCGTGCCCGACTGCTCGTTCATGATCGACCGTCCCATGGATGTCTGGGGCGCGCCGCTCGAGGTGGAGGTGCTGCTCTACGGCTGCCTCAAGAGCTGCGGCCACCTGATGGAACTGGCCCGGCGGGACCGCAGCAGCCGACTGCTGGATCAACGCCTTGAACTCACCCGCCAGTGGATCCGGAACCTGCGCTCCTTCCTGCTCAAGCACTACTGGGTGACCAGCAAGACGATGCAGGTGCTCAGGCGCCGTCCGACCGAGCAGTACGGGGATCAACAGCACGAGAACGAGTTCAACGTGCAGCCCCAGGTGATCCCCGACTGGCTGCAGGACTGGCTCGAGAACCGTGGTGGCTACCTGATCGGCAATATGCGCACCGGCCGCCCCGATTTTCGCTTCTACAGCCTCGGCAATTCCCTGGCCTGCCTGTTCGGCTTGCTCACGGCTCCCCAGCAACGGGCCCTGTTCCGGCTGGTGCTGCACAACCGCGGTCATCTGATGGCCCAGATGCCGATGCGGATCTGCCATCCACCGATGGATGCCACCGAATGGGCCAACAAGACAGGCTCCGATCCGAAGAACTGGCCCTGGAGTTATCACAATGGCGGGCACTGGCCCAGCCTGCTCTGGTTCCTGGGAGGGGCCATCCTGCAGCATGAGCAGCGCCATCCCAAGGCAGATGTGCTGCTGATGGGTCAGACCAGGGCCATGCTGGAGGAGTGTTACTGGTCCCAGCTGAACCAGTTGCCCCGGCAACAGTGGGCTGAATATTTCGATGGCCCCACGGGCACCTGGGTGGGCCAGCAGTCGCGGACCTACCAGACCTGGACGATCGTGGGGTTCCTGCTGCTGCACCACCTGCTGCGGGTGAAGCCGGAGGATGTGTCCGTTCTCTCGATTGACGATGGGGTTGTCGCCAACCTGGTGCAGCCATGAAAAAGCCGCTCGACTCGAGCGGCTGATCGATCAATGCCGGCGAACCTACCGTTCAGAACAGGCCGAGGGAAAGTGACTTGTCGATCGGCATGGCCGCTCCGATGCCCAGATAAATCGTGAAGACGGTGCCGAACAGGAAGGCCGCCATGGCCACTGGACGGCGGAAGGGATTCTGGAACTTGTTGAAGCTCTCGATGAACGGGATGAGCATCAGGCCCAGGGGGATCATCGTCTGAAGGGCGATGCCGAGCAGCTTGTTGGGTACCACCCTCAGGATCTGGAAGACCGGATAGAGGTACCACTCGGGAAGGATCTCAAGGGGGGTGGCGAACGGATCGGCCTTATCGCCGAGCATGGCCGGATCCAGAACGGCAAGACCCACCACCAAAGCGATCGTTCCGAGGATCACCACCGGGAAGATGTAGAGGAGATCGTTCGGCCAGGCCGGCTCTCCGTAGTAGTTGTGACCCATACCCTTGGCGAGCTTGGCCCGCAGGCTCGGATCACTCAGATCGGGCTTCTTGAGGATGTGCATCGGAGGAGAGCGAAAGAGGAGCGGAACGGGGCGAAGGCCGAAGCGGTGGACGGGAGGATGGGATGGATCACAAGGGACCGGAAATGCCCTGCTTGCGGATCATCAGGAAGTGCATCAGCATGAATACGGCCAGCAGCCAGGGCATCACGAAGGTGTGAAGGCTGTAGAAGCGGGTCAAGGTGGACTGACCGACGCTTTCACCGCCCCGAAGCAGTTCAACCATGAAATCCCCCACCACGGGCACGGCGGCAGGAACCCCGGAGACGATCTTGACGGCCCAGTAACCCACCTGATCCCAGGGAAGGGAGTAGCCGGTGACCCCGAAGGCGACGGTGATCACCGCCATGACCACACCGGTGACCCAGGTGAGCTCCCTCGGGCGCTTGAACCCCCCGGTGAGGTAAACGCGAAACACGTGGAGAATCAGCATCAGCACCATCATGCTGGCGCTCCAGCGATGGACTGAACGGATCAGCCAGCCGAAGCTGACGTCAGTCATGAGGTACTGAACCGAACTGTAAGCTTCTGCGACGGTGGGTTTGTAGTAAAACGTCATCGCAAACCCCGTGGCGAACTGGATCAGGAAGCACACCAGGGTGATGCCGCCGAGGCAATAGAAGATATTGACGTGGGGCGGCACGTACTTGGAGGAGATGTCATCCGCGATCGCCTGGATCTCCAGACGCTCCTCGAACCAGTCGAACACCGGGGACGACTTGGCGGCGGGAGACGAGTTCGCCATGCAGTGCTGGGTTTGGGTTGCGAGAGTCTACCGATCCCCGTGCCTGGGTCGTGATCGCCGAGCCACCCTCCCCGCCGTTTCGTGCCCCGGCCTGTCTCCCCATCGACGGGCCCTCCCGCGCCCCTGAACGGGGACGGCGATGAGGGCCCTGCTGGTGCGGGGCCTGACCCTGCTGGCCCTGCTGCTGGTGTTGACCGGTACCCCCGGCGGGGCCTGGGCCCTCAATGACGCCCAGCAGCTGGTGGTGGAGGCCTGGCGCCTAGTCAACCAGAGCTACGTGGATCCGGCCCGATTCGAGGCCGTGCAATGGCGGCGACTTCGGCAGAAAGCCCTGGAGCAGCCGATCCAGACCAGTGGGGAGGCCTATGACGCAATCGCGGCCCTGCTGGAGCCCCTCGGCGATCCCTACACCCGCCTGCTGCGTCCGGACGACTACGCCGCCCTGCGCGCCACCACCGAAGGCCTGGTCAGCGGAGTCGGGCTGCAGCTCGGGATCGGCGCTCCCGATCAGCGCATCCTGGTGATCGCCCCCCTGGAGGGATCGCCCGCCGCGGAGGCCGGCATCGCCGCCGGGAGCGAGCTCCTGGAGGTGGAAGGGATGGCCACCGCCGCTCTGGGCCTCGAAGGCACGGCGGCGCGGCTGCGGGGCGAAGCCGGCAGCACGGTGCAGATCCGGCTTCGCCCCCCCGCGGAGGGCGCGTGGGGTGACATGCCCGTCCGCGAACTGGTGCTCGAGCGGCGGCGCATCGATCTGCGCCCCGTGCGGCGGCGCGAACGGGTCCGCCGGGGTCACCGCCTCGGGGTGCTCCGTCTGTCCCAGTTCAGCGAGCCGGTGCCGGACGGGGTTCGGCTGGCCCTTGAGGCGTTCGAGCGGGATGGGGTGGAGGGCCTGATCCTGGATCTTCGCAACAACTCCGGCGGCCTGGTGGACGCGGGGCTGGCCGTGGCCGACGCCCTTCTTGACGGGGACCCGATCGTGGAGACCCTGGACCGGGACGGCCTCAGGGAGCAACGCAGCGCCAGGCCGGGGCAGCTCTTCAACGGTCCGCTGCTGACCCTGGTGAACGGGGGAACCGCCAGCGCCAGCGAGATCCTGGCCGGAGCCCTGCAGGATGATGGTCGCTCGCTGCTGCTCGGCAGCCGCACCTTCGGGAAGGGACTGATCCAGACCCTGATCGGCCTCGGCGATGGCAGCGGACTGGCGGTGACCGTGGCCCGCTACGTCACACCCAGCGGCCGCGACATCCAGGACCAGGGCATCGTTCCCGACCGCAGGCTGGCGGAACCGGAACCGCTCACCCCCGGGGGAGAAGGCGACGGTTGGCTGGAGCAGGCCCTCGACCAGCTGGTGGAGACCCTGGAGGGGAGATGAGCGGACGCACGTACCACGATCCCCTGCACGGAGCGATCCGCCTGGACCGGAGCCAGCCGGCCGAAGACCTGATCATCGATCTGATCGACACGGCCCCCTTCCAGCGGTTGCGGCGGATCCGACAGCTCGGCCCCGCCTTTCTCACCTTTCATGGCGCCGAATCGAGTCGCTTCACTCACTCGCTCGGCGTGCTCCATCTGGCTCGGCTCGCCCTGGCGGGCCTCATGCGCCAGGCCCCCGAACTGCAGGAGCATGCGGGAGTGCTGCTGGCGGCCGCCCTGCTCCACGACGTGGGCCACGGGCCGCTCAGCCATTCCGGTGAGGAGATGTACGGGCTGCGGCACGAAGCGTGGTCGGCCCGGCTGGTGGGCGACCATCCGGCCCTGCGGGACCGGCTCGAAGCCCATGCCCCGGGCACGGCGGCGGCGGTGGCCGATCTGCTGGGCCACGGGCGACACAGGCACCCCGCCATCGCTTCACTGGTGAGCTCGCAGCTCGATTGCGACCGGCTCGACTACCTGCTGCGCGACAGCTACAGCACCGGCACCAGCTACGGCCGTCTGGATCTGGAGCGGATCCTCGCAGCCCTCACCCTCGCGCCCGACCAGTCCCTGGCCCTGCACCCCAAGGGGCTGATGGCCGTGGAGCACTACCTGGTGGTGCGGGACCTGATGTACCGCAGCGTCTACAACCACCGGTTGAACGTGGTCTGCAACTGGTTGCTTCGCCAGATCATCGCCGTGGCCCGCCGGCTGGGACCGGAGCGGCTTGTCGCCGATGGGGTGTTGGCGGCCTGGCTGTGGGCCCCGAAGACCCTCGATCTCGACACCTACCTCGCCAACGATGACGTCCGCACGACCTATCACCTCATGCGCTGGGGGGAGGAGGGCCCGCCGGATCTGCGGGAGCTCTGCCGGCGGTTGCTGGACCGACGGCTGCTCAAAGCGGTGGACGTGAGCCCTCTCGCCCAGGGGCAGCGCCTGGAACTGCTGGCCCTGGCCAGACGGGCGAGCGGCGAGGCGGCGCTCGATCCAGCCCTCAGCTGCGGGCTGCACCAGCGCCAGAGCCGGGGGTATCACCCCTACAAGGGAGGCCTTCGGCTCTGGGATGGGGAGTCACTCCAGGCTCTGGAGGCACACTCGCCCCTGGTGGCGAGCCTGGTACAGCCGGTGGAACTGGCCTGGCTGATCCATCCGGCCGAGGCGAGCGCGGCGGTGCGGGCGGGCCTTCGCCAGCTCGCCGCCGGAGAGGGGCATCCTGTCTAGGTTGAGCCCCCGCCGCAGGCCGCGATGGCTGCCGTTTTCGTGCCGGCCGCCCGGCCCGAGCTGCCCCACCATCTGATCCTGCCGTCCTCGCCACGGGCGACGGACGCCAGCCTGGAGGACCTCTGCCACGGCCTGGGAAACCACCCGCCCCCGGGAGCTGTGGTGCTGGTTGCCGGGGCCTGGCGACTCACTCTGCCCGAACTGCGGCAGCTGACGCGCCAGCTGGCGGACCGCGGACTCAGCCTCTGCCGGGTGGAGGGGGGAGCGCCGGACACCCGGGTGGCAGCCGCCGCCCTGGGGCTGGCCACGCCACCCTTGCCGCCCCCGCAGATGCCCATGGCGGCGGGAGCGGGCGGTGCAGCGAAGCCGGGGGATGGACTGCTGATCCATCGGGGCACGCTCCGCTCGGGGGACCACCTCCAGGTGGAGGGGTCCGTGCTGCTGCTCGGCGATGTGAATCCCGGAGCCCGGGTGAGTGCCACCGGACACGTGCTGGTATGGGGTCGCCTGCGGGGTGTCGCCCATGCCGGCTGCGCCGGCGACCTGGAAGCCAGGATCGTGGCCCTGCAGCTGCGGCCCCTGCAGCTGAGGATCGCCTCGGTGGTCGCCAGGGGTCCGGAGGATGGGCCCCCTCCGGGGTTCGCCGAACAGGCGCGGCTGCTGGACGGGATGATCCGCATCGATCCGGCCCCCCCCTCCTGGCCCCTGCAGACGGGGGAACGCCAGAGCTGCCTCCCGGCCGGCTGATCCTCAGCGGTTGATCACCCCCAGGCCCCCGAGCAGCCCGGCCACCGCCATGAACCAGAGTGGGGAGATGCGGGTGCGCAGCATCAGCACACAGACCACGATCGAGACCAGATAGGCCGGAACCCCGTGGTCGGCGGTGTTGAGGATCTTGAGGCCCACGGCGAAGAGGATGCCGAGCGTGATCGGACCGAGCCCTCGCTCGAAGGCGACGCGCCAGGGAGAATCGCGCAGCCGGTTCCAGCTCAGGCAGGCCACCACCATCAGGAGGGTAGAGGGGAGCAGCACGGCCGCCTCCGCCCCATAGGCGCTGAGCAGGGCCCAGAGGGGACCCTCCCGCCAGGCCGCCCCCAGTCCCAGCAGGCCAACCAGCATCGAGCTGGGGCCGGGCGCGGCCTCGGCCAGGGCGTAGAGATCGGCGAACTGGGAGGAGGTGAGCCAGCAGAAGCGGTCAACGCTCAGGTGGTGGTACTCGGCCAGGAGGGTGTTCCCGCCCCCCAGGGAAAACAGCGAGAGGGAGAGGAAGGTCCAGAGCACCTCCATCAGGTTGCCCAGATCGGAGAGGGCGGCAGGAGAGCAGCTGGCCACGGCGCTCAGCTCCGGGGCCTGGGGTGACGCGGCCAGTACCAGGCCATGGCCATGGGGCCCGCCACGAGCACCACCGGAATCAGCCGGATCTTCAGGACGACCAGGGCCACGAAGGTGACCGCCGCCAGCAGCAGGGCGATCGGATCGCGCCAGTAGGTGCCCAGGATCTTGAATCCCATCGAGAGGGCCATGCCCGCCGCGGCCGCCACAACCCCGGCCAGCACCCGGTCCACCGCCGGGAGCTGATGCACCTGGAAGTAGACCAGCCCCACCATCATGAGCAGGCTGAACGGGATCAGCAGAATGCCCGCCAGGGCGATCAGTGCCCCGGGGAGCCCCCGGAACTGGGTGCCGATGTACACCGCCATGTTGATCTGGTTGGGCCCCGGGAAGAGGCGAGCCACCGTAAGGCCGGTGAGAAAGCTCTCATTGCTCATCCAGCGGCGCTGCTCCACCACGATCCGCTGGCTCCAGGCCGACAGCCCGCCACCGAAGGAGGACAGGGACACCTGAAGCATGCCGCTGAACAGCTCCCAAGCCGTGGGAACCGGCGCCAGGCCGGACTCGGGCGGGGGCAGCGGCACGAAGGGCGGATGCGCCATCAGTCGTGAACGAAGTGGGGATCGGGAGGCAGTTCGCCCTGCTCGTGCTGGCTCGGATCGAGTGGGTCGGGGGCCCGGTACTTCTCGGCGCGGCGCCAGTCCGACTGGAAGGCCGCCTTCAGCCCGGCGACCACCTGGGGAGCATCGGTTTCGATCCCCAGCTCACGGCGCAGGTCGAAGGCGCTGCGGTCGATGTTCATCGAACCGATCTGGGCGCAGGTCCCGTCGACCAGGATCAGCTTGGCGTGCAGCTTCAGGTGCTTCTGGCGGCGCACCTTGACCCCGAACCGGGCCATCACCCGCAGCGACGAGAAGGTGTCGTAGATGTCCCAGTCGCTGACACCGTGCTTGCCGCCACAGAGCACACGCACCTTCACGCCTCGCTCGCAGGCGGAGATGATCCGGTCGAGGATCACCGCATCGACGAACTTCGGATGCTGGATCCAGAGCGTGCGGCTCGCGGCGTCCACCAGCCGGGCCATCTGACCGCGGCTGTGGAAGCTGCTCCAGATCAGCCCGACCGCCAGATCCGGCTCGAAGAAACTTCGCTGCCAATCGGCCTCGAATCCGGAGATCACCTGGGCGACCGCAGCCGGAGCCATGGTCACCACCCCGTAATCACGGGTCTCGCTGAAGTACTTCTCCGAGAGGTTGAAGGTGGCGATCAGGGCTTGCCGCCGGTCCACCACCATTGATTTCTCGTGGGTGACTGGGAAGGCCTCGCTGGTCCAGTTCACCGCCACACCCCAGTCCCTCAGACGGGCGAAGGCCGCGTCATTCCAGCGGTCCCCGCCGGAGGTGTGGGGATTGAGCATCACCCGGACCGACACACCACGCCGATGGGCCCCCAGGAGGGCATCCTCCACCCGTTCGGATTCCAGCTTGAACTGCTTGAGCAGCAGTTCCTCCCGGGCCCCGTCGATGAGATCCACCACAGCGCCACCGCCGTCGTCGGGCATCACCACGAGGCTCTGGTGGTGAGGCAGGCTGTCCGTCATGGGCCAGGCCCGGGAGAGTGACATCCGTTCTATCGGGTGAAAGGTCGTCCGTCCTGCCGACGGCGGGGGCGGCCCGGTCCGGGCTGGTGGCCCTAATCTGCAGCCATGTCTGACAGCCCCGTGACGATCGCCCCGCCGCCTGAACCAGCCCCCGCCCAGAGCCGCACGATCCTGATCTGCTCCGGCAAGGGGGGGGTCGGCAAGACCACCCTCACCGCCAACCTGGGCATCGCCCTGGCGAAGCAGGGGGCCAGCACCGCCGTGCTCGATGCCGATTTCGGACTGCGCAATCTCGATCTACTGCTGGGTCTGGAGAATCGCATCGTGTACACCGCCCAGGAGGTGCTCGCCGAGAGCTGCCGCCTGGAGCAGGCCCTGGTCCGCCACAAACTGGAGCCCAACCTCTCCCTTCTGCCGGCGGGCAATCCGCGCATGCTGGAGTGGCTGACCCCCGATGACATGAAACGGATCGTCGGTCTCCTGGCCGAACGCTTCGACTATGTGCTGATCGACTGTCCAGCCGGGATCGAGGAGGGCTTCAAGAATGCCGCCGCCGCGGCCCAGGAGGCGCTGGTGGTCACCACACCGGAGGTGTCAGCCGTGCGTGACGCCGACCGGGTGATCGGGTTGCTGCAGAGCCGTGACATCGCCCCGATCCAGCTCGTGCTCAACCGGGTGCGCCCCAGGATGATGGCCAACCAGGAGATGCTGGCCATCGCCGATGTCACCGACATCCTGGCGCTGCCCCTGCTGGGGCTGGTGCTGGAGGACGAGCAGGTGATCGTCTCCACCAACCGCGGCGAACCGCTCACCCTCAATGGCAGCCGTTCCCCGGCCGGCCTGGCCTACACCAACGTGGCCAGGCGGCTGCTGGGTGAAGTGGTGCCGCTGCCCGATCCCGGCAAGGAGACCAGAAGCCTCCGCGCCAAGATCGGCCGCCTGATGCAAACGAAGATCTTCTGAGCCGTGATCACCCTGCGCGACATTCTCGACAAGCTGCTGGGGCGTCAGCCCCCCAGCGCCGGCATGGCCCGGGAACGGCTCCAGTTGGTGCTCGCCCACGACCGCAGCGATCTCAATCCCGAATTGCTGGAGCAGATGCGCCGCGAGATTCTGGAAGTGGTCTCCCGCTATGTGGAAATCGATCTGGAGGCCGGTGACGTGAGTCTGGAGACCGGCGACCGGATCACGGCTCTGGTGGCCAACCTGCCCATCCGACGCGCTCGTCCCCACCCGCTCACCGCCGGGGGGGACCCGACCGCTGCCACCGCCTGACCCGACGACCGGGGCCCTTTCGCATGGGAACCCTGAATGGAGATCCTCTCCGAACGCCCCACCGGGGCAGCCATGTCCCTAGGCGACCCAGTAGAAGCTCCAAGCCCAGCCGAGCGGCGCGTCCTGGATGGTCTCTGCCGCGGCCTCAGCAACAAGGCGATCGCAGCCGAGCTGATGCTGAGCCCACGCACGGTCGAAAGTCACATTTCGAACCTGCTGGCCAAGACAGGTCAGCGTAATCGCTGCCAGTTGCTCCTCTGGGCTCAGCTCGAGCGATACACTCGTGCCGATGCCGGCTTAGCTCAGTGGTAGAGCAGCGCTTTTGTAAAGCGAAGGTCATCGGTTCAAATCCGTTAGCCGGCTTCGATCCCCTGCGGGAGTCACGCTCTGCGGGTAGACGCTCTGCAGAAGGAGGGCCACGGAAGTGCTGCCTCTGAACGGAACCGGGGCACGACAAGCTCCCATGCGGGTCGCGGGCTCCTGTTGGTGACAGGCAGGAGCGTCTTCATGGGTCTTCGACAGCGATCCGATCGCTGCTGGCGTCAGGATTGTCCCGACTGATGTTCCACGGGTCGCCGGCTCCGACTTCATTGAGCCAGCAGAGGATCAGTGGCACCCAACTCCTGGCGGCGCCCCGAGACCAGTTCACCCTGTGGCCAGGGGGGCAGCAGGTTGCTCCTGGGCTGTTCAGCCAGCTCCGGGAGACTTCTCAGCCCCCGCGCTCAAGGCACTTCGTAGTACACCAAGGCGTTGGAGCCATTGGTGGGTTCCACCTGCTGGAAAACAGGAAGCGTATCTTGCGCATAGGCGGGAGTTTCCAGGCGCGCATTGCCTGGATTGGCGACAAGATCCTGAGTCAGCCTGGCATCCACGGACCAGCTGTCACCGCCATCCACGCTTTCGCTGACCTCCAGGAATCGCTCACCTCCGGCATTGACTTCGTAGGCAATCTTGATCGAACCATCCTCAAGGATGCTGATCTGCATATAACTACCACTCCGATAGGATGTAATTTCAACCGGATCATCCCATTCATCCGTTGCGTTATCATATCGTAAGTAGACAACTCGCTGCTCACCATTGTTCGTGGCGACATGGATATTCCCATCCTCATCTGTCACCGAACTGAAATGGGTGCCGTTGGGATCCCTTTGGGTATCCCCCTTGACGAGCAGACGCTCGGGCTCAAGCTTGCTTCCCGTGGGGGCATCTTCTGAATAATCAATCCAATTGAGAGTGTTGCCATTGGTATAAAGGAGGCCCACTCCATCATCGGTGGCAACGATATCTCCAGACATCCTTCCGTCTTCTTTAGTATTCTCGATTCCCTGATCAACTATGGTCCAAGTTTCCCCTTGATCTTCACTGTAACCAACCCTCAGGCTGGCCTGCCCAGTGGCTCGGTCCGTTGCAGTACATGCCACGACAATGGTTCCGTCGTCGGTGACAGTGATGGATGGCCTCTCCAGCCTGAGTGAAGCCGGGCTGGGATAAACCACCGTAGATTCAACCGTCCAGGACACATCATCTTCAGAATAATTTAGGATGGAAAGGGCAATTCCGCCAGTGCCTGTTGTGTAAACCTCATAGAGCTGGCCATCGACAATCACTCCATCAGCGCGGGACGATCCACTGGAATTCGTGAGCGTGGCAGTGTCATCCCAGGACTGGCCGTTATCGTCACTGGAGTAGAGTGAGAGCTGGCCGTTCGTATTGGCCATCACATGGACAGCCCCATCATCGGTGACCCATGAATGATCCTGAAACCGGGAGGAGATCATCCCCTCGTTGCCATTGGTGATGGTTGTCGGGATACCGGTGATGACATCCACCGAATCGGAACCAGCCGGGGGTTCCTCCTGATCCCCCTCGCTGCCGCTTGGACCTGGGGAAGCAACCCATCCCAACCGATCAGCCAAGGGACCATCGAGATCCAGAAATTCCAGCCCCGAGAGGAGCAGCGCTGAGGCTGTGTCTGCATTGGAGAGAATCAACCCCGTGAGATCTCCCGCCTGCTCGAGAGGAGCAAGGCGATCCAGAAAGTCGTCAAACACAATGTTTAACCAACCAGGAGAAAGAATCAAAGTCTAAAGCAGCCTAGGCCAGTCTGGTCGATTGATAATAATATTAATAATACGCCTGGTTCACACTTCTGGCTCTCCCATCCAGTCAGGGTCTGATCAAGGGTGCCCTTGGACTGACCCTGCCGGGAGCACGTTCCCGGAGGGGATGGGCTGAATCCCCCCCCCCGAGCAAGCAGGACCGGATCAGGGACAACTCGGTACGAAGAAGATCGATCCTGTCGTGGAGAAAGCCGCAGGGTCGCTTGGAGAATTACTAGCAATCACGGCATTCAGATCAGCACCAACCAGCGAGATCGAACCTCGATCATCAGGATTCGAAAAACTATAGGGTGTCCCAATAATCTGGCCCGACACATTGGCATTCAAACTCGTATTCCCCTGGAGATCGGCACAGATCTCCCCTCCTTCCGGCGACACGCCGGATCTGGCCCTCAACAGAATTCCATCCCCTTCCGATTGGAGAATAGTATTGTCAAGAAGGGAGAGGTTTTCGATCCGTCCATTGGCATAGGCCAGAATTTTGATTGATTCAGCTGATTGGCTGGCCTGGAGGGGATTCATTCCTGTAGTGGACACCGTGTTATTGCTAATGAGCGCCTGCTGGATCACTCCCCCCACTCCGGCAATCAAGTAAATGCCATCAGCATCGTTCCCCAGTGTCGTCACCACATTGTCGCTGATCTGGATCTGCTCAAGCTGGCCGCTTCGAAGCACATTCACGTAAATCCCATCCGATTCCAAATCAAATTCATTGGCCGAATCGCTTGGTACACTTCCCGTTGTGGAAATGGTGTTGCGATTGATGGTTGCCCGACCGATCCATCCTGCATCGGTGCTGCTCAGAAAAATCCCCTCCGACAGCGGTCCGGCCGTGGAGACGTCGTTCCGATCAATCCCTAGGCTCCCCAACGAACCCGTGTCACGAACCAGGACCCGAATCCCATGGGACGAGAACTCTCCATCCGTGTTCACCGTATTTCCAGCCACCTCCAGACGACTGATTGATCCGCTGGTCACGAACACTTCGATGCCGGATGACTGGGCGCCGTTGGTGGAGATCGTGTTCTCCACAATCTGAATCTGGTTGCCTGGATCAGTGAAGGAACGGTTCTCGGTGATTCGGATCCCAGCAGCATTGTCACCCGATGTCACAATGCGATTATCAGCGATCGTCAAGTTGCCGACATCTGTCCCCACCACCCCTGGCTGATTGGGAAGCGGTCGGAGATCGAACCCCTGCAGCCAGCTCTGATCACCCATGAACACACTCCCAAGGACCGTGGGCAAACGACCGCTTCCGGAACCGGGCAGCTGAATGACCGAGCGCTGATTCGCGATGCTGGCTGGCAGGAACTGCTTCGGACCGGTGGACATCACCCGCACGGAGTCGGGGATTGAAAATCCCGATAGTGGGGAGTCGGGAGCTGCGTCCACATAGACAATGTCATTGCCATCGGATTGTGTCCGGTTGACGGCCGTTGTGACTTCGCCAAAGGGCTGCTCAACCGTGCCATTGCCACCGGAGGATCCCGCACGGACATGGGCGAACCGCCAGGCTTCCCCAGTGGCGGGGTTCGCCACCGTGTCCGTACCGAAGGAATCGACGAACTGACGTTCGTTCTGCTCATCCACGACAATGTTGGGTTGACGCTGAACCGGCGACTGCAATCGGGCCACCAACGCATCAACATCACGATCCACACCACGGCTTCGCCCACCCCCGAAACCGATTCCGACGGTGACGGTGAAGCGGGAGCCGAAACGCTCATCCGTTGTGAATTCCAGGCCACCGGAGAGGGCCTCTCCCTGGCGAACGGCCAGTCGGGAACGGAATCCAGGGAAGGCGTCAACGCCGGATCCATCGTAAAAGTATCCCCCGACAAACCCTCTCAGATCGCCATTCCCCCAGCTCAGTAGGCGGGTTCCTGCTTCCAGATCCAGGCCCGCCAGGGCCGATTCATAGGTTTTGTCGATCTGGGTGGTGGACTTCGTGGTGGCGAACAGTAGGTTTCTCTCGAAATTCAGCCTGTCCAGCGATGAGCCTTGATTCGTACTCTGGCTCGAAATCAGATTTCGCGTTTCGCCGATGGGCAGATACCCATTGAGACGCGCCTCCCAGTGAGATCCCATCACTTCGACGCCACCTCCCAACTGGGAGAATGTGGAGGGTCCGGTATCCCGAATATCGTAACCGGCATAGGCCCCATAGACAATATCTTGATCTGGCCAATATTGGCGATACCCAAAGATAATATTACCCCCAAAGTTTGCGTCTTCAGTGGTGAAATTCAGGCGGGCTTCAGTGAATCCAAGGGACTGCCCTGGAAGCTGAAACAAGGGGAATAGAGCGTACAGGCTCCCGAACGAACTCTCATAACCCAACCCCGGCCCCGTGGTGAACTGCCCCATGACTCGCGGCGCGATTCTGGGCACGGGAACGGGTCCGGCCTGTTGCGGCGAAACGGGGGAATCCACCCCAGCCATGGGCTGCTCCTGGAGAGGCAACGCCTGGGCCATCCAGGGGCCGCCCAGGGTCAACACCGGCAGGACTCCAAAACCAATCGCGAGGAACTGATGCAGTTTTGCACGACAAATCTGTTGATTTTTATACAATCTTTTGCTCCGCCAACCATGAAAAGCTAGCCGACTCCTAACCTATTGCTCCATAGCTTCAATCTGCGCAACAAAAACTGACCAACTGGGTGCCTTCTCCGCTCCCAGTCGGCCGCACCCGTGGGGCGATGGTCCGGTTGAACCGAATCGAGGTGCCGGGTCATCCCGTCAGGAAGCGCAGGAATCGCCGGGAGTTCCCATCCGGTGGGAGCGGAAGCCAGGGATCAGGCGTTCCTGCCGCACCGAGGAACCCGTCCACCGCTCCGGTACCATCACCTCCTCCTGAAGACCCATCCGGGTTCGCCTGGGGGGGACACCGGCCTGGGGTCAGCTTCGATCCGCTGCCGGCATGGGCGGGAGCTGAGGCCCCGTCTCCAGCAGGGTCAGCCTTCCCGCCCCTCTCCCCGTCCGACCCGAAGCCTTCGACACCACGACCCTTGCCGTCCATCTCCGCCGCGCTGATTATTCAGGGTCTGTTCCTGCTCACCGCGCTGGGTGGCTTCATCGGCTTGCTGCTGCGGCGCAACCTGTTTCTCAAGGTGCTCTCCCTCGATGTAATGAGCACCGGCGTGATCAGCTTCTTCGTGTTGGTGGCGGCCCGGGGAGGCCTGCGCACCCCGATTCTCTCCGGACCTCCTGAAGCCGTCTCCCCGAGCCTCGCCTTCGCCGATCCGGTGCCCCAGGCGGTCATCCTCACGGCCATCGTGATCGGATTCTCCGTTCAGGCCCTGCTGCTGGTGGTGATCACCCAGCTGGCCCGCCGTGAGCCCACCCTCCAGACCGGGGACCTGGAAGAGGCCGCCGGTCGATGACGTCCCTGGCGATCGCCTGGCTGCTGCTGCCCTTTCTGATCGCCTTCGCGGCCATTCTGCTGCCGCGATTCGGCTGGATCCTGAGCCTGCTCACCTGCGCGCTCTCCCTGCTGGCCGGTCTGGCCACCGTCGCCGGCGCCGAATCCCTGGCCCTCCAGCTGAGCGGTCCCTATGGGGTGTCGCTGCTGCTGGACGGCTTCAGTGCCCCGTTCCTGGTGCTCAATGCTCTGGTCACCGGAGCTGTGGTGCTCGACAGCCGCCATCGCCCACGCACGGGATCCTTCTGGCTGGTGCTGCTGGTGCTGCACGGTGGCATCAATTCCGCCCTGGTCTGCCACGACCTGATCAGCCTCTATGTGGCCCTGGAGGTCGTGAGCATCGCCTCCTTCCTGCTGATCGCCGAACCGGGCAATCTGAAACGGGTCTGGATCGGGCTGCGCTATCTGCTGGTGGGCAGCACCGCCCTGCTCTTCTATCTGATCGGTACGGCCGAGATCTTCCGGGGCAGCGGCTCCTTCGCGCTCGAGAGTCTCGCCGCAGCGCCAGCGGGAGCTCTGGCCCTGCTGCTGATCGGCCTGGTCACCAAGTCGGGGCTGTTCCTCTCGGGGCTCTGGCTGCCCCGAACCCATGCCGAGGCCCCGGCGGAAGTCTCCGCGCTCCTGTCGGGGGTGGTCATCACCGCCGGAGCGGCCCCCCTGGTGCGGGTGGCCACCTTCTCCCCCTCCCTGGGGGACACGGTGCTCTGGTTCGGGCTGGCCAGCGCCCTGTTCGGGTTGGTCTTCGCCCTGCTGGAAACCGACGTGAAGCGCCTGCTGGCCTGGAGCACGGTGTCCCAGATGGGGCTGGTGGTGCTCTCGCCGGCCACGGCCGGCCTCTTCGCCCTCGGCCACGGAGTGGCGAAGGCCAGCCTGTTCCTGGTGGCCCGGCACTTCCCCAGCCGCCGGCTGGAGGGCTGGTCCCAGACCCCCCTCCCCACCTCGGTCTGGCTGCCGATGCAGCTGGCCAGCCTGTCGATCGCGGGATGTCCCCTGCTGGTGGGGTACCTGGCCAAGGATCTGCTGCAGGCCCGGCTGACCGGCGCCGTGGCGATGCTGGTGGTGGCCCTCTCGGTCGGCACGGCCGCAGTCTACGCCCGGCTCTGGGAGAGCCCCCTGCCCGGGCCCGCCGCCCCGGAGGCCCCTTCCCCCTCAGACGGCGGAGGGGTGTTGCTGCTGATTCTGGCCCTGCTGCTGTCGAACGGCCTTGGTGCCCTTGGCGCCGAGCGGATCCCCTGGGCCATCGCCTTCTCGGCCGAAGCGCTGCTCAAGGCGATCGCCGTGCTGGTCGCCGGCTGGATCGTGCATCGACTGCTGGCCCCCTGGAGAGCGGCAGTAACGTTGCCGGACCTGGAAGGGTTCGACGACCTGATCGGCGGAAT
Source organism: Cryptocyanus atlanticus LEGE 06306 (assembly GCF_056633155.1). NCBI lineage: Bacteria > Bacillati > Cyanobacteriota > Cyanophyceae > Synechococcales > Prochlorococcaceae > Cryptocyanus > Cryptocyanus atlanticus. The sequence continues at coordinate 264,447 of NZ_JBSJOZ010000002.1, read as the reverse complement.
GGGGATCGTGGGCACGGGCCTGGTGCTGATGCTGAGGCTGGCGGCATGACGGGGGAACGCCGGCGCTGGCAGGTTTCGGCCATCTGGATGCTGGGCACCGGCTTCCGGCTGGGCATCTGGCTGCTGCTCACCTCCGATTTCAGCCGGTTCAACCTGCTCGCCGGGCTCAGCCTGGCCCTGCTGCTGCCTCGGCCCGCGGTCAGTGTGGTGGACCCCAGCCTGCTGCTGGGATCGCTCTGGAAGGTGCTTCAGGCCCTGCCGGCGGCCTATGGGGAGGCCCTGCGGCTGATCATCCGTCCCCATGGGAGCGAACGGGTGGTGATCGTGCCCGGCTCGGGCAGCCGCTCCGCCCTGGTGATGTTCCTGGAGGTCTTCCACATCACCCTGACCCCCCTCACCATCGCCCTCGGCAGGCTCTCCGACGGCTCCTATCTGGTCCACAGGCTGGAGAGGAGCACCCGACCATGACGGTTCTGGTCTACCTGATGGTCCTCGCCCTGCTGATGCCGGTGTTCGTGGTGCTGCGCAAGCCCGATCTCTGGCACCGCCTGGCCGCCTTCGCCAGCATCTCCACCAAGGTGTCCATTCTCATGCTCGTGTTCGATGTGGTCCGCGGCGACCGCATGATCGGGGTGGTGGGGGTGATCGTGCTCAGCGTGGGCAATGCCGGCGTCATGCTGCTGGCCAACCTGCTGCGGGAACTGGAGGCGTGATGGCCCCTCCCCTCCAGACCCTGCCACTGATCCGGCTGCTGAGCGGCCTGCTGCTCGGTTCGGGGCTGCTGTTCTGGCTGCTGGGCACCTGGCCCCTGCTGGGGAGGAGCTCCTACCTGGCCAAGCTGCACGGCCTCTCGGTGGCGGACACGCTCGGATCGGCGCTGATCGTGCTGGGTCTGCTGCTGCGGCAACCCGACGAGTGGACCGTGCTGAGCCTGGCGTTGATCTCCCTGGTGATCTGGAACACCCTGTTCGGCTATGTGCTGGCGGTCTGCTCCCAGAAGCCGGGGCCATCACCTTGACCGACTCCCTGGCCCTGCTGCTGCCGATCGCGGCCCTGCTCCCGCTGACGGCCGCCCTGCTGATCCTGCAGCGGAGTCCGTTCCAGACCCTTGTGCTTCGCGGCATCCTGGGCGCCGTGGCCTCGCTCATCTACGCCCTGCTCGGGGCGGCGGATGTGGCGCTGACCGAAGCCCTGGTGGGGACTCTGCTCTCCACCACCCTGTACGCCATCGCGCTGCGCTCCTCGATGGTGTTCCGTCTCACCCTGCAGCCTGGCGGGCAGCTGGACGACAGCCGCCGGGCCCTGCTGGAGCAGTGGATGCAGCAGGCGTATCTGAGATTCGAGCTGGTGGAGGACGATCCCCATGGATGGCTGAGCCCCGAGGGCCAGCTTCGGATTGCTTCTCCCCGGCTGCTGGCCCAGCTGGACGAACTGGAGGGAGCCGGGGCCTGGCGGGCGGCGGGCGGCGAGCTGGTGGCCCACACCGCTGACGGGTCTGGGCCGGCGGACGGGGGGCGGCCGTGAAGGCCCTGTACCTGCTGGCGGCCGCCTTCGTCTGCGGTCTTCCCCTCGTCGACGGGGCCCGATCCGCCGCCGCCACCGCAGGGGTGGTGCGGGCAATCGCCGAGTTCAGTGCCGTGCCCAATGTGGTGTCGGGAATCATCCTGGATGTGCGCCTCTACGACACGGTCGGAGAGGTGGTCGTGTTCAGCCTGGCGGCGCTTGGGGTCAAGCAGCTGCTGAGCGGGGAGAGGCCCACCCAGCGGATCCGGGGCATGGAGGACCCTCCCTCGATCGTGCTCTGTCAGCTCGGTGCCACGGTGAGCGCCCTGGTGGCCGTGGAGCTCGCCCTGCGGGGCCACCTGTCCCCGGGGGGCGGCTTCGCGGCCGGAGTGGCAGGAGGCACCGCCATCGGCCTGCTCGTGGTCAGCGGATCCGCAGAGCACACCGAAGCCCTCTACGGGCGCCTCCATGCCGAGACGTGGGAGAAGCTGGCCGTGATCACCTTTCTGGGGCTGGCCCTGTTGAGCCTGGAAGGGCTGCGTCTGCCGGCGGGATCCTTCGGAAGCCTGGCCAGTGGCGGCTGGATCCCCCTGCTCAACGTGCTGGTGGCGATCAAGGTGGCGCTGGGATCCTGGTCGATGCTGCAGCTGTTCGTGCGCTACCGCGGCCTGCTGTGATCGGCGGAATCCCAGCCAGGGGAAGCATCAGGCCAGAGCGGACTCCAGCATCCACGCTTCCGAGGGGAGCACCCCCGCCGAAGCGACCCACTCCGGGGCTCCGGACAGACCGGCCGGATCCAGCTGGAACCACTCCGAGCCAGCCAGAACGATGGCCTCCGACTCGCCAGGGCTGGAGACTGGCTGGAGCAGGGTGATCAGGGAGAAGGCATCCTGTTCAGTCGACAGCAGGTTGCTGAAGCCGGATCCGGGACCCAGTGGACCCCCATCCGGTTCGTCCGGGGCCGAGGCGGACAGGGGATCCGATGCAGGCACCACCCCGGTAGAGGCACGAAAGATGCTGGGTGGAGTGTCATCGAAAAGGCTCACACTCCTGACGTTGTAATAGACAACAAGCCCCTCTTCGGTGGCAAATGTTTCCGGGTCATTGCGAGCCAGCCGCTCGGGCTCACTGACCTCCCGATAGACCGGCCCAGAGGGCCCCAGGCCCGCCAGCCAGATTTCAGACTCCGCTGCAGGGCTGATCTCGTCCTTGGCCACAAAGGAGATTCCGGATCGGCCGTCATACACAAAGGGCTCTGGCGAATAGATGAAGCGTCGGTCGGTGGGGGGCTCCAGCTCCAGGGCCTGACTCCAGCTTCCATCGTCGGATTCCACATAGATGCCGAGGGTCTGGGGGTTCTGCCCATCCTCAAGGGTCATGAGAACACGGCCTCCGTCCAGCTCTGGAGCCTCCCAGATCCAAGGTTTCGACTTGTCCGTACCTCCGAAGGTGAGCTGGGTGGTGCTCTCAAGTTCCACGTCATGGAGGAAGATCTGACGGGTTCCTCCAACCTCCTGCGCGAACACCACCTCTTCGCTCTCGTTGTTCACCCAACGGGCGCCCTTGGTTCGCTCAGTGGTGACCAGACCCGTCTCTCCCGTGACGTAGTCGTACCAGAGCAGATCAAATTCTCCCCCATCGTCAGCCTGTCGGTAGATGAATTTGGGATCAGGGTCCCCCGGGGTGGTGCTGCCATTGGGGCTCGCCCCGGTCGTGAGGAACTGCGTCTCCCATGTGGTCCCGTTCCAGCTGGCGCTCCAGACCTCCCAGGTGCTGGGATCCTCGGAGATGGCCTTGGTATACAGAATGTCCGAACCACTTTCCGTCACGATCCACTCGGGCCCATTCCCCGTGGCGGCGCCAGTGCCGCCTGGGTCTGCGATCGGAGCCAGGCCGGTGTCCAGCAACAGCTTGTCCTCAAGCTGGATCTCTCCGCTGACGGGATCCACCGGAGCCACCCAGAGCCGGCCACCCCGGTCCTGCCAGCAGACCTGGGCTGTGCCCTGATCAAACTCCGGATCAATGATCCCTTCGTCGGCCGCGATATTCTCCTCTTCAGGAGTAAAGTCAGTGATGATCACGATTAAGAATGTCCACACGCTCCTACCCCGTCGTAGCCAAACGGAGCGCCCCCACAACCCCGCCAGCAGAGTTATCACCTGCTGATGCAAAAATTTATTTTTTCTTGGTCTGCTTCGCTCCGGTTTGTTCTGTTTCCGATCCTTCCCGCCGCCGTTTGTTGCGTGGTGTCAGGAATGATTGCTGCGGATCACGGTTCCACCTCCGGCCGCCGCAACAGGCGTGCTTGCAGCGTGGGGATCAGGCCCGCCGCCCGGCCAGCAGAAAGCCCAGCAGGGCCAGGGCGATCCAGACGCCGCCACGCAACTCGAACAGGGGCGTCCCCCAACCCAGCAGCGGTTCAAGCAGGGCATGGCAGAGGCCCATGAGCACCACCACCGACAGAACGAGCCAGAGCATGGGCGTCTCAGGGCCGACAACCTGGGGGCATCACAGCACCGGCGCGCAGAACCCGCCACTCGGCCGTTGACGTCCAGGCCAGAACGGTGCTGGCCGCCCCGCCGGGCACAGGCCAGGGAAGGGGCGCCAGCAACGGCAGATCGGGGAACGCCCGCCCAGCCTCGCCGGCGCTGAGGCAGGCCGGTTCTCCCGAGCGGTTCGCGCTGGTGGTGGCCAGGGGGCCCGTGAGGCGGAGCAGCTCCAGGGCCGGCCCACAGGCGGGAATTCGCAACCCGAGGCTGGCGCCCTCCGCCGCCGCCTCAGGATGCAGCTCCGCTGCCAGTGCACCCCGGGCCGGCAGCACCAGGGTGAGGGCGCCAGGCCACCAGCGGTCGGCCATCGCACGCCACTCCCGGCGCACCTCCAGCCCCAGGGCCGCAAACAGCCCATCCGGATCCGCCCCCATCAGGATCAGGGGCTTGGCGGTGGGGCGATGCTTCAGGGCCCAGAGCTGCTGGGCGTCCTCCGGTCGGGCGGCCAGGGCGGGCAGGGTATCGGTGGGGAACAGGGCTGCCGAGCCGGCCCGGAGCCGCCGGGCCAAAGGGCGAGGGCCCAGGGCGAGGGGTGTCGGAGCGCCGGGTGGGGGCATCGGGTGCGGCGGCGAAGGACTGGCCATCCCCGTCAACGCCGGGACAACGTGAAGCGCCACCGGCCCTCCAGGTCGCGGTGGGACTCCACCCGCTCCAGACCGGCGGCGTGGAGCAGCCCACGCACCCGGTCAGCCTGATCGTGGTGATGCTCCAGCACCAGCCAGCCGGCCGGCGCCAGGGCACGGTGGGCCCCGCTGACGATGTGGCGGATGGGATCGAGGCCGTCGGAGCCCCCGTCGAGGGCCAGCAGCGGCTCATGACGGCGCACCACCGGCTCAAGCTCGTCCAGCAGGGCCGTGGGGATGTAGGGAGGATTGCTCACCACCAGATCGAGGGCTCCCCAGCGGAGCCGCAATGGCTCCCACCAACTGCCCTGGACCAGGGCCACGCGGGTCTGCACACCGCCGCGGTTCAGATTGACGCGGGCCTGGGCCAACGCCCGCGGACACCGGTCCACCGCCACGCCCCGACCCAGCGGAAAGGCGTGGGCCAGGGCGAGCGCCAGGCAACCGGAGCCGGTGCCCAGGTCGGCCCAGCGCAGCCGGCGGCGGCGCCCTTCGGGACGATCCGCCACGGCCATCACGGCCAGCTCGGGGAGGAGTTCGGTTTCCTGGCGGGGGATCAGCACCGCCGGCGAGACCTGCAGCTCGAAGGTGCGCCAAGGGCAGATGCCCACCAGGTATTGAAGCGGGGTGTGGGTCCGCCGGTGGAGGAGCCAGAGCCGCTCCAGCCCCTCGAGGGGAAGCCGCAGAGACACCGGGCCGTCTGGATCGATCCAAAGCCGCTGCAGTGCCCGCCAGGGAAGACCGCCGGCCAGGTCCAGCAGCCAGTCGAGATCGGCGGGACGGCCCCCGCCCAGGAGCTGGCTGCGGCGCCAGGCCAGCAGCTCGGCGCCCGAGAGCTGGACGGCGCCTGGGGAGGGGGGAGCTGGGACGGGGGCGGCCATCCCCTGACCCTAGGAATCGGGGGGGAGCGACGGTCAGCAGGGGCTCCAGCGCAGGCCGGGCTCGGCCCGGATCCGGCCGGCCAGCTCCAGATGCAGCAGCCGGCAGGAGATCTCGGCGGCCGGGCAGTGCAGGACCCGGCAGAGGTGCTCCAGCGACGCGCCCTGCTCCAGGGCGGCCATCAGGGACCGCTCATCCGACGAGAGCGGAGTGCCGCCCAGGCCCGCCCCGGGGACTCCGGGGCGGGCCGGCGGCACCAGGGGGCCGCTGCCGAGCTGGTCGATCAGATCCCGCGCCTCGAGCAGGGGACTGGCCCCCTGGGCCAGCAGACGGTTGCTGCCGAGGGCGGAGACCTTGCCCGCATCGGCGGGAACCACCCAGACGGGGAGCCCCTGGTCCCAGGCCAGGGCCGCGGAGTGGAGGGCGCCGCTGGCTTCCGGGCACTCCACCACCACCACCGCCTTGGACAGGGCCACCTGCAACCGATTGCGGGCGGCGAAGTGGCCCCGCCGAACGTCTGCCCCGCGGGCGTGTTCGCTGATCAGCAATCCGTGGCGGGCCACCGCGGCCTGGAGGGCACCGTGGTGACTGGGATAGGTGCGCTCCAGGGGAGTGCCCAGCACAGCCACGGGTCGCCCACCGCGGGCGAGACAGCCGCGATGGGAGGCGGCGTCGATCCCCTCGGCCAGCCCGCTCACCACGGGCCAGCCCGCTTCGGCAAGGGCAGCTCCGAGCGTGTGGGCCATCGACAGACCGTGGGGCGATGGGCGTCGGGTGCCCACGACCGCGATCGCGCGGCGCCGGCGCAAGGGCGGCCAGAGGGACCCCTGGCCACGCCAGTGCAGGGCCAGGGGGGGACGGTCGAGCTCCGCCAGACCGGGCGGGCGGGCGGGATCTCCGGGCAGGAGCACCCGGGGAGGCGGGGACGGCCAGCGCCCCCGGGGGCCGATCGGCGCCTCCCCCCAGCGCCGGCGGTGGGCCTCGATCTGGGCGATCACAGCGGGACCGAACCCGGGCAGGGCGGCCAGCCGATCCGCCGGGACCCCCCAGGCGGCGGCAAGACCGCCGAAGTGGGGCTCCAGCTGCCGGAGCCGAGACCAGCCCAGACCGGGACAGGCACTCCAGAGCAGCCACCAGCGCCGGCGATTCGCCGACCAGGCGACGCCCCTGGCGGCCTCGCGGTGGAAGGGGGCGGAGACCAGATCGCCCATGACGACCCCAGAACATCAGTACAAGTGTACTAGAGGGCTGGAGCGGGTCCCCGCTCCAGCCGTTGCACCGCTGCCGCCAGATCGGGGGGAAGGCGCCGCAGCACCCGGCGACCGGAGGCTGGACCGGCGCGGACGTCCACCGCCACCAGTTCCACCCACGCCGTGGCCGCCACCCCGCCGCTCTGCCCCAGGAAGTGGCTGCGCCAGGGCAGCCTCACCCCCCGGAGGGGCTCCGCGCTGCTGCGGATCTGCACCATCTCCCCGTGCAGCAGGGCCCGGCGGTACTCGAGGCGAAGCATCACCACCGGCAGCTCCAGACCCCGGCTGGAGAGCGTGGCGTAGTCGAGCCCCACGGCGGCCAGCGCCTCCACCCTCGCCTCCTCCAGCCAGGCCAGGTAGGCGCCATGCCACATCACCCCGGCATGGTCGGTGTGCTGGGGCAGCACCCGCCTCTCCAGCCGCCAGCCGGCGCGTCCGCCGCCGGACTCCGTTACGACCTCACCGCCCACCTGCTGCCCCATCGGATCCAGGCCATAGGCTGCCGAAGAATCGCGACCGCCTCGTGTTTCGCAATCTTCTGATCGCCGACTCCGGCAAAGGCCATGTGGAAGAGATGGTGCGCATGCTGCGCGACCTTCCGGCCTTCCGGCAGGCCCGGTTGAATCTGCTCCACGTGGTGCCGGAGCAGGCCGGCAACGATTTCCAGGAGCACTGGCAGAACGCCGCCGGGATCGTGGCGGAGGCGGTGAAACGGCTGGGCCTCAACCCCGGGGACGTCAACGCGATCATTCGCCAGGGCGACACCAAACAGACCGTGCTCAAGGTGGCCGATGAACTGGACGCCGACCTGATCGTGATGGGCTCGCGCGGCCTGGGGCGCCTCCAGTCGATTCTGGCCAACAGCTCCAGCCAGTACGTGTTCCAGCTCTCAACCCGGCCGATGCTGCTGGTGCGTGACGACCTGTACGTGCGCCATGTGAACCGCGTCCTGGTGGCGATCGACGGCACGGGAGTGGGGGACGATGCCCTGCGCATCGCCTGCGAACTGGTGCGGGAGATCCCCGGCGGCAGCCTCACCGGCGTGCACATCTCACGGCAGGACATCACCCCGAGCCGGGGGGGCAAGAGTCCGGCCGATGCGGTGCTTGAGAAGGCCCTGCAGCGCGCCCGGGGTCTGGGCGTGGATCTCAAGGGCGTCCACAAGACCGGCGACATCGGCCGCGGGGTCTGCGCAGTGGCGGAGGAGATCAACGCGGACATGGTGGTGATCGCCTCCCAGGATCGCCGCCCCCTGGTGGCCAAGAGCCTGGTGGACATCGACCGGCTGCTGGGCAGTTCCGTGAGCGACTACATCCGGGTACATGCGCCGGCCCCGGTGCTGCTCGTGAGGGAGCCGTAAGGCGACCACCGTTGAGGGTGGGCCTGCTCAGCGGAGCACTGGGGAAATCGGCCAGGAGCCCGGCGACACGGAGCCTACGGCACCCGATCGATGGGTGGAGGCTCAACCCTGCTGACGGCTGCTCGTCTGGATGTAGAGAACGATCAGAAAGACCGCCGGCACCAGCACGAACATCAGGCTGGCCACAAAACCCAGATCGTTGGTTTCCATCGGTTCGGTCGGACGGGTCTGACTGGCGCGTCAGGACCGTATCACCGCTGAACCGGATCATCCCCGGCCGCTTCACCGGCCGTAGCGGTCCCGTCCTCGCCATCCTCCCCGGTCTGGAGCGGCGCGGGGGACACCGGCCAGGCGGTGGGGCCGGCCGGCAGATCCCTCCCCCGGGCCTGGGCCAGCAGGCGCTCCCCATCGGCCAGGCCCACCTGGGGCCGGGTCAGCACCACCAGGGAGCGCTCCACCAGGGCCTGGCAGGCCAGGCGCCAGGTCTGGGGGCGACGGCGTAGCTTGCGCTCCTCCACCGGGGTGCGGCCGCTCAGGGCCCCGGGTGCCGCCTCGTCGACCACGTCGACGAAACAGGTGATGCACTGGCCGCAGCCACCGCAGTTGCCCAGCTGACCCTTGAGTCCGTAGAGCTCCACCCCCTCCCGCAGGGCGACCTCACGCAGGTTCTCCCCGGGGAAGCACTCCACATCGCGGCCTTCACGGAGGAAACGGATCACGGGCATGGGGCTGGGGCGATGGAAGCCCCCTATTCTGCGGGGCAGAGATTGCGTTTTGTAAACGTCCGGACCGGATCGGGGCGGATCCTGCGTCACGGCTCGTTTCAGCTGACGCCTGGCGCTCCCGCCGGCCAGGGGAACCCCTTACGATCGCCAGCACGGATCGATCCGATCGATCGTCCGCTGCCAGGTCACGCCTTCCGGCCAGGCCTGGGCAGCTGTTTGTCACCCCTGACCTAACCCCCATGGGATTGCCCTGGTATCGGGTGCACACGGTCGTCATCAACGACCCGGGCCGCTTGCTGGCCGTGCACCTCATGCACACCGCTCTGGTTGCCGGCTGGGCCGGCTCCATGGCGCTCTATGAGCTCGCCATCTTCGATCCTTCCGACCCGGTGCTCAACCCGATGTGGCGCCAGGGCATGTTCGTCATGCCGTTCATGGCCCGCCTCGGCGTGACCGGCAGCTGGGGGGGCTGGAGCATCACCGGTGAAACCGGCGTGGACCCGGGTTTCTGGAGCTTTGAAGGCGTCGCCGCGGCGCACATCATTTTCAGTGGCCTGCTCTTCCTGGCCGCCATCTGGCACTGGACCTACTGGGATCTGGAGATCTGGCAGGACCCCCGCACCGGTGAGCCGGCGCTTGATCTGCCCAAGATCTTCGGCATTCACCTGCTGCTCGCCGGTCTCGGCTGCTTCGGGTTCGGCGCCTTCCACCTCACCGGCGTCTTCGGACCGGGCATGTGGGTGTCGGATCCCTACGGTCTCACCGGCCATCTCGAGAAGGTGCAGCCGGCCTGGGGCCCGGAGGGATTCAATCCCTTCAACCCGGGCGGCATCGTGGCCCACCACATCGCCGCCGGCATCGTGGGGATCATCGCCGGCATCTTCCACATCACCACCCGTCCCCCAGAGCGCCTGTACAAGGCCCTGCGGATGGGGAACATCGAAACCGTGCTGGCCAGCGCCATTGCCGCGGTCTTCTTCGCCGCCTTCATCGTGGCTGGCACGATGTGGTACGGCTCGGCTGCCACACCGGTGGAGCTGTTCGGGCCCACCCGTTATCAGTGGGACCAGAGCTACTTCAAGACCGAGATCAACCGCCGGGTCGCCACGGCCCTCGAAAACGGCGCCAGCAAGGAAGAGGCCTTTGCCTCCATTCCCGAAAAGCTCGCCTTCTTCGACTACGTCGGCAACAGCCCGGCCAAGGGAGGTCTGTTCCGGGTCGGCCCGATGGTCAACGGTGACGGCCTGCCCACCGGCTGGCTCGGTCACATCAGCTTCACCGACAAGGACGGCCGGGACCTTGAGGTGCGCCGTCTGCCCAACTTCTTCGAGAACTTCCCCGTGATCCTCGAAGACAGCCAGGGCGTGGTCCGCGCCGACATCCCCTTCCGGCGGGCCGAGGCGCGCTATTCCTTCGAGCAGACCGGTGTGACGGCCACCGTCTATGGCGGCGCGCTCAACGGCCAGACCTTCACGGATCCGTCCGACGTGAAACGGCTGGCCCGCAAGGCCCAGCTCGGTGAAGCCTTCGAGTTCGATCGCGAGACCTACCACTCCGACGGCACCTTCCGCAGCTCCCCCCGGGGCTGGTTCACCTTCGGCCACGCCACCTTCGCCCTGCTCTTCTTCTTCGGGCACATCTGGCACGGCGCCCGCACCCTCTACAGGGATGTGTTCGCCGGCATTGATCCCGACCTCGGCGAGCAGGTGGAATTCGGTCTGTTCCAGAAACTGGGCGACCGCTCCACCCGTCGCCTTCCCGAGGGGTTCGTTCCCCAGCCAGGCTCCACGCTCAGCTGATCGCCCCTACCCAGGAGATTCCCGATGGAGAGCTTCGCCTACATCCTCATCCTCACCTTGGCACTCGCCACGCTGTTCTTTGCGATCGCCTTCCGCGATCCGCCCAAGATCGGCAAGTGAGGGAAGGGCTCCTCGCAGCCCCCAAGCCCCCGCCCCGGCGGGGGCTTTTGTCTGGCTGAGCGGCCTTCCGAACGAGCCATTCTGGCCGGCTCCGCCAGATCCCCTGCGGCGGAACACTTCTCAACGCGAGTGTTGCTGTCTACACTGACGTGATACCGCGTGGGTCTCCAGGGATGCAATGTCCCTCCTGCCAACACACCGATAGCCGGGTGCTGGAGTCCCGCTCCGCGGACGGGGGACGCAGTGTGCGGCGCCGGCGTGAATGCCTCAACTGTGACTTTCGCTTCACCACCTACGAGCGGGTGGAAACCGTTCCCGTCACGGTCGTCAAACGCAACGGCGCCCGCGAAACCTTCAACCGCTCCAAGCTCCTGCATGGACTGCTGCGGGCCTGCGAGAAAACCGGTCTCGAACCGGCCCGGCTCGAAACGGTGGTCGATGAGATCGAACTGGTCCTCCAGCAGCGCAGTGGCCGGGAGGTGAGCAGCGCCGAGATCGGCGAACTCGTGCTCCAGCAGCTCTGCGAGATGAGCGAGGTGGCCTACGTGCGCTTCGCGTCCGTCTACCGCAAGTTTCAGAGCATCAGCGACTTCGTCGCCACCCTGGAAGGCCTGAGCCGCCGGCCCTCCCGGAAGCGGGGAGACGGCACCTTGGCGGCGGTGAGCTGATCCCATCCCGCCCGGCCCCAGCCTGCGGGATCCACGCCCCTGGCTGGGGGCGGGCAGCCATTTGTATAGTGAGCGACTGCGTGGGCTGTCGGCGGGCGGTCACGCGGTTCCCCTCGCTCTGCCCCTGGCAGGCCGCCACCCCTTCATGACCGTGACCCCTTCCGAGATCAGCAGCTCCGAGGTCGACCTGGAACTCGCCGGCGACCCGGCGGCCGATCCCGCAGGTCTCGACCTTCCGGAAGAGGTCCCCACCGCCGATGACCCGAGCAGCCGAGCGGTGAGCCGTGACGCCGACGGCACCGGCGCCGGCTTCACCCTGGAGGAGTTCGCCTCCCTCCTGAGCAAGTACGACTACAACTTCAAACCCGGCGACGTGGTGAACGGCACCGTGTTCGCCATGGAGCCCAAGGGCGCCATGATCGACATCGGCGCCAAGACCGCCGCCTTCATGCCCCTCCAGGAAGTCTCGATCAACCGGGTCGAGAACCTCTCCGACGTGCTCGAGCCGGGCGAGGTCCGCGAATTCTTCATCCTCAGCGAAGAGAATGAAGACGGCCAGCTCACCCTCTCGATCCGGCGGATCGAATACCAGCGGGCCTGGGAGCGGGTGCGCCAGCTCCAGAAGGAGGACGCCACCATCTATTCCGAGGTGTTCGCCACCAACCGTGGTGGCGCCCTGGTTCGGGTGGAAGGGCTGCGGGGCTTCATCCCCGGCAGCCACATCAGCACCCGCAAGCCCAAGGAAGACCTGGTCGCCGATTTCCTGCCGCTCAAGTTCCTGGAGGTGGACGAGGAGCGCAACCGCCTGGTGCTCAGCCATCGCCGCGCCCTGGTGGAGCGCAAGATGAATCGCCTGGAGGTGGGCGAGGTGGTGATCGGCACCGTGCGGGGCATCAAGCCCTACGGCGCCTTCATCGACATCGGTGGGGTGAGCGGCCTGCTGCACATCTCCGAGATCAGCCACGAGCACATCGAGACCCCCCACACGGTGCTCAATGTCAACGATCAGATGAAGGTGATGATCATCGACCTCGACGCCGAGCGGGGCCGCATCTCCCTCTCCACCAAGGCCCTCGAACCCGAACCCGGCGACATGCTCACCGACCCCCAGAAGGTGTTCGACAAGGCCGAGGAGATGGCCGCCCGCTACAAGCAGATGCTGCTGGAGCAGGCGGAAGAGAACGAGCCGATGGGCGTCACCCTCGACTGAGCCCCCAGCCCGCCAGCAGGATCGACACCGATGGCTCAATTGCTGCTGCGGGGAGAGCGGCTGGGTGCGGTGCGTGCCGTCCTGTTCGACAAGGACGGCACCCTCAGCCACAGCGAACCGGGTCTTACCAGGCTCAGCCGGGCTCGGGTGGCCGCCTGCCTGGAACGGGTCGAGCCGGACCTGCGCTCCAGCCTTCAGCCCCTGATCGAGCGGGCCTACGGCCTGATCGGTGATCGGCTCCACCCCGCCGGCACCACTGCGGTGGCCAGCCGCCAGCACAACCTCATCTCCACCGCCACCGCCTTCTGCCAGGTGGGTCTGGGCTGGCCCCAGGCCCTCAGCCACAGCGAGGCCGTCTTCGCCGCCACGGACCCGGACCCGGACCAGAACGAGACCGATCAGGGCCTTGCCCCCACCACCGACGCCTTGATCCCCCTGCTGGAGTCCCTCAGCAGCGCCGGGCTCATCCTCGGGGTGATCAGCAACGACGACTCCGCCGGCATCGAGCGCTTCCTGGCGGGCCACGGTCTGCGCAACCGCATCGACGGCATCTGGAGTGCCGACCACCAGCCGGCCAAACCCGATCCCGAGGCCGTGCATCGCTTCTGTGACCAGCTCGGGGTGACCCCCGACGCCTGCGCCCTGATCGGGGATGCCGACACCGACCTCACCATGGCCCTGAACGCGGGAGTCCCCCTGGCCCTGGGCTACACGGCGGGGTGGAGCCTGGCTCCGGAGCTGCGGGAGGGCCATCCCCTGATCCATCACTGGAGCGAGCTCGGCGTTCTGCCCGAAGGGCCCGCCACACCTTGAGGTCAGGCGATAAGCTCAGCCACTCCGTGGTCAATGCACACCGGGATGAGCCGCTACGTCTTCACGTCCGAATCGGTCACCGAGGGCCATCCCGACAAGATCTGCGATCAGATCAGTGATGCCGTCCTCGATGCCCTGCTGAGCGCCGACCCCGCCAGCCGGGTGGCCTGCGAAACCGTGGTCAATACTGGCCTCTGCCTGGTGACCGGAGAGGTGAGCACCACCGCCCGGGTGGATGTCACCTCCCTGGTGCGGGAGGTCATCGAGGGCATCGGCTATACGGGGGCCAGGGCCGGCGGCTTCGATTCCAGGAGTTGCGCGGTGCTGATCGCCCTGGACCAGCAGTCTCCGGATATCGCCCGGGGGGTGGATGAGGCCGACGATCACGATGGCGACCCCCTCGACAAGGTGGGGGCGGGCGACCAGGGAATCATGTTCGGCTTCGCCTGCGACGAAACCCCCGAACTGATGCCCCTGCCGATCAGCCTGGCCCATCGGCTGGCCCGGCGGCTGGCCCAGGTCCGCCATGACGGCACCCTCCCCTATCTCCTGCCCGACGGCAAGACCCAGGTGAGCGTGGTTTATGACAACGATCGCCCGGTGGCGATCGACACGCTGCTGATCTCCACCCAGCACGAGGCCGAGATCGAAGGCATCAGCGCCGAGGGGGCTTTGCGTCAGCGGATCGCCGACGACCTCTGGCACCACGTAGTGGAACCCGCCACAGCGGATCTCGCCCTTTCCCCCCGCCGCGAAGCGATCCGTTTTCTGGTCAACCCCACCGGAAAGTTCGTGGTGGGCGGCCCCCAGGGGGATGCGGGGCTCACGGGCCGCAAGATCATCGTGGACACCTACGGGGGCACGGCTCGCCACGGCGGCGGGGCCTTTTCCGGCAAGGATCCCACCAAGGTGGACCGCTCGGCCGCCTATGCCGCCCGCTACGTGGCCAAGAGCCTGGTGGCTGCCGGGCTGGCCCGCAAGGCGGAGGTGCAGTTGAGCTACGCCATCGGCGTGGCCCGGCCGGTGAGCATCCTGGTGCAGAGCGGTGGCACCGGACTCCACAGCGATGACGATCTCACGGCCCTGGTGCAGGAGCATTTCGATCTGCGTCCGGGGGCCATCATCGAGACCTTCGGCCTGCGGGAACTGCCCCGCCAGCGCGGAGGCCGCTTCTACCAGGATGTGGCCGCCTACGGCCATTTCGGCCGCAATGACCTGAGCCTGCCCTGGGAAGACGTGGCCGCCCCCGCCGCCCGCCTCCGCCAGGCGATGGCGGAGCGGATCCCGGCCGCCAGCGGCGCCTGATCCCGCCGCCATGCCCTCCCCGCCGGCAGCGGACACAACGCTGGCCGCCGGAGTGGACCTGGGCAGCAGCGGACTGCGGCTGGCCCTGATCAACGGCCTGGGGCAGCCGGTGGCCGCCCGGCAGCTCCCCTATCCGCGGCCATTCGAGGATCCCCGGGGCTGGCTGGAGGGCCTGGAAGGTCTGTTCTCCGCCCTGCCCGCCCCATGGCTCCGGCGGGTGGCCGCCATCAGCCTGGATGGCACGTCCGGCACCCTGCTGCTCTGTGGAACCGACGGCACACCCGCCGGAGCGGCGCTGGCCTATTCCCTGGCCTGCCGCGAACAGCTCGAGGCGGTGGCTGCCCTCGTGCCGGCGGAATCGCCTGCCGCCAGCGCCAGCGGCAGCCTGGCCAGGGCACTGCGCCTGCTTGGCCAGTTGAACAAGGACCCGTCCCCGGTGCTGGTGCGCCACCAGGCCGACTGGGTGATGGGCTGGCTGTTGCGGGACTGGCGCTGGGGGGAGGAGGGCAACAATCTGCGGCTCGGCTGGGATCTGCTGGAGCGCCGTTGGACCGGCTCCATCGCCAGCCAGCCCTGGAGCAGCGCCCTGCCTGAGGTCGTCGCCAGTGGGCAAGCGCTGGGCCGGATCCATCCGGCCGCCGCCACCATCCTGGGGCTCTCCCCATCCTGTGTGGTAGTGGCCGGCAGCACCGACTCCAATGCCGCCGTGCTGGCCGCTGAGCCGGCCCCGGAGGAAGGGCTGGCCGTGCTCGGCACCACGCTGGTGCTCAAACAGTTCGTCGAGGCCCCTATCCAGGCGGCGGGAGTGAGCTGCCACCGGCTCGATGGCCGCTGGCTGATCGGCGGGGCCTCCAATGCCGGCGGCGGGGTGCTGCGTCGCTTCTTCAGCGACGACGAACTTCGCCGCCTGAGCCGCCAGATCGACCCCAGCCGGCCCAGCGGGTTGGCGCTGCGCCCGTTGCCGGGTCCGGGGGAACGGTTCCCGATCGACGATCCCGAGCTGGAGCCCATCCTCGGCCCCAGGCCGGTGAGTGACGCCCTCTTTCTGCAGGCCCTGCTGGAGGGCCTGGCCGCGATCGAGGCCCGGGGCTGGCAGCGGCTGCGGCAGCTGGGCGCCCCCGGGATCCGGGGGGTGCTCAGCGTGGGCGGTGGGGCCCGCAATCCCCAGTGGCGGCACCTGCGTCAGCAGGCGATCGGCCTGCCCGTGCGGAATCGCCCCGGGCGGTCCCCCGCCCTCGGCGCCGCCCGGCTGGCCCTGCGGGGCCTGGCGCGGGACGGACTCGAGCCGAGGATGGGGAGGCACTGATCCACCGCTCCCTCCCGGCATGAACGAACGCCTCCGCACCAGCCTGTCCATGGCCCTGTTCGCGATCCTGGCCGGCTACGTCGCCTACAGCGGAGTTCGCCTGGCGCTCCTGCTCTGGCAACGCTTCGGGGGGCTCTGAGCTCCGGCACCGTGCCGAGCCGGCAGACTGGCCGGACGACACTTTCGGAACCATGGCTGCCGATCCCCTCACCGATTCCGTCAGCGCGCGGATCTGCCAGCACATGAACAACGACCACGCGGAAGCCGTGCTGGCCTACGCCCGTCATTACGGCGGCCTACGGGCCGCCGCAGAGGCCCGGATGCTGAAGGTTCGTCCCGAGGCCATGGAGCTCGAGGTGGATGGCACCTGGGTGTCAGTGGCCTTCGATCACACCCTCAGCGACAGCGAAGATGCACACCGCACCCTGGTGGCCATGCTCCGTGCCCTCCCCCGGACCTGATCGCCCCCGCACGGCGTAGCTGCTGGGAACCCTGGAGGGGACCCACGTTCTCGGCCGGGAGGCCGCGCCACCATGGTTCACGGCCTGCTGCGGGGCTGCCTGGAGCTGGTGACCGTCGCCAGCTGCGGGCTCTGCCGCCGCCCCCTGCAGAACGGTGACTCGGGCCGGCGGCCCTGCCGCCACTGCCGCCAGCGGCTGGAGCTGCCCCCGGCCGGGCTGCAGGGCTGGGCACCCCTGCCGTGGTGGGCCCTGGGCTGGTACGGCGGCAGCCTGCGTGCGCTGCTGCTCCACCAGCGGCGGTCTCCCGACCCCGGCCGCCTCCAGGTGCTGGCGAGGGCCCTGCGGGACACCCTGCCCGTCAGCCTGGAGGGTCTGCCCAGTTCGACGCTCAGCGTGGTGGCCATCCCCAGCTGGAAACGGCGGGGGAACCCCCTGCCCGAGCTGATCGGCGCGGGGCTGGGGCTGCGCCGGGCCGATCCGCTGCGGCGCAGCCGGCCCACCCTCGGGCAGCACCACCTCAACCGGCGGCTGCGGGCCCTCAACCAGCTGGACGCCTTCACGACCGGCGGCGGATCGAGGGCCCCGGCGGCAATCAGGCTCTCGCCGCCCCTGCTTCTCGTGGATGACATCCTCACCACCGGAGCCACCGCGGCGGCGGCGGCCGAGGCGCTTCAGCGGGGTGGCTACCGGGTGGCCGGCCTGCTCTGCCTGGCAAGGACCCCACCGAGCCGGTGATCTAAGATCCGCGGGTGCTGCCAAGCGGCCAGCCGGGATAGCTCAGTTGGTAGAGCAGGCGACTGAAAATCGCCGTGTCCCCAGTTCAAATCTGGGTCCTGGCATTGTCTCCCAGCCGGCGGGTGGCCGGAAGCGAGAGGCGCCCCCCGCCGCCGGGCCGGGCCGGGGGCCAGCCCACGTTCCGCCAGACGGTCCGTCTTTATGCCCCCCATGCGAACTCCTCCTGAACGTCCAGCCGACCAGCAGTTCAACAACGCCGACAGCTACGGCATGGCGTTCGAGACGGCCTGGGGGAGGCTCAGCAGCTCCCGGGCCGGCCACGACCTGAGCCGGGAGGTCCGCCTGGAGAGCGTACTGAGCGAGCTGAGCGACCATCCCTTTGCGGTCCGGCAGCCCGAACTGGTCCGACAGGTGGCGGAGTTCCGACTGCGGCTGCTCCGCTGCTGAGCCTTCCCCTGGCCCATGGGCCAGACCCATAGGATCGCCCCATGAGCAGCTCCCTGTGCCGCCTGGTCCGGATGTTGAGCGCTGGCTTCAGCAACCAGAATCAGGCTTTCGAGAATCCGCCGATCTTCGCCCACATCCTGGTGCGGTTCCGTCCGCTGCCCCAGCTGGAGCCAGGCTCGATGCTGCTGGAGCAGTGGTATGCCTTCGCCCCGGGGCAGCCCTACCGGATCCGGGTGCTGCGCGCCGAAGCCTCCGGATCAGACGGCCTGCGGATCCACAACCAGGCCCTCACGGAGGATCGGCGCTTCTGGGGAGCGAGCGAGGATCCCGAGCGCATGGCCCTCATTCAGCCCCACGACCTGCGCCCCCTGGAGGGGTGCACCTACGTGGTTCAGGAGCGGGGCGAGGGCTTCGTGGGGGAGGTGGAGCCTGGCTGCCGCTGCCTCGTGGAGCGCAAGGGGGCCACGGCCTACCTGGTTAGCAGCTTCGAGCTGAATGGTCAGGGCATGCGGACCATCGATCGCGGCCACGACCCCATCACCCACACTCCGCTGTGGGGATCGGTGGGAGGGCCCTTCGAATTCCAGCGCACCGAGGATTTCTCAGCGGAGATTCCGGAGCCGTGGCTCCGCAGCTGGCACTGAGGACGGATCACAGATCCGCAACAGTGCGACACGAAAGGTGACCCTGTGAAGGAGTGTGAGAGCTTTGAGCAATAGGCGATTGTGCTCAAATGTGATGACTAGGTTCAGGCCCTTGTCGAGCGTCTCCATGCCCCTGCCCCTCCTGGACACCAAACCGCTGGCTCAGAATGCCCGCGTCCGCAGCTTCGCCGTCGGCAGCGAGGAAGATCCTCGCCGCACCCCTGAAGGCCTGCGCCGCAGCCCCCAGGCCATGGATGAGCTGATTGAGCGCGCCTATCGCCAGATCTATTTCCACGCCTTCAAGGCCGATCGCGACGCCGCTCTGGAGTCCCAGTTGCGCCGTGGCCAGATCAGCGTGCGCCAGTTCATCCGCGGTCTGCTGCTCTCCAGCAAGTTCCGCAGCGATTTCTATCGCTGCAACAGCAATTACGCGCTGGTGGAGCAGATTGTCGGTCGCGTTCTCGGCCGTGCCGTACACGGGGATCGCGAACGGATCGCCTGGTCGATCCTGATCGCCCAGCAGGGTCTGGAGGGTCTGGTGGATGCCCTGCTGGAATCCCAGGAGTATCTCGATTGCTTCGGGGAGGACGAAGTCCCCTACCAGCGTTCCCGGGTGCTCGCCGGCCACGGCGTCGGGGAACGTCCCTTCAACCAGCAGGCCCCTCGCTACGCGGCCTACTGGCGCGACATCTCCGCACGACGCGCCCCGGCCGCCCCCTACACGGGCAGCCAAAGCCTGGAGAGCGGACGCCTCTCCCCCACCTGGGTGGGCGGGCAGCCGCCGGAACTGGCCCGCAAAGCCTGGCTTGTGCTGGCCGGTGTGGGGGCCCTGGAGGTGGTGCGGGTGTTGCTCACCACGGTGGGGGCGATGCTGCACACCGGGGCTGCCGGCTGAGTCCCCCTCCTCAGGCGATCAGCTCATCCATGAACGGCTGTTCCCCTTCGTCGGGGAACGGCTCCTGGGACATCGGCTCCCCACTGCCGGCAACCCAGAACCCTGACTCCGATGGCTCAGCTCCATGGAACGGAGCCCGGCCCCGGTCCTCCGGCACCATCCTGGGGCCAGGCTCTAGGAGACCCTCGAGATGGGCGATCCTCGCTTCGGTCTGCTCCAGGAGATCCACCACGGCCGCCGAGCCATCGGCGGCATCCCGGCTGCGTCCCTCCACGCCGCGGAGCTGATCTTCACAGCGCACCACCCGCTCCTCCATGTCGAGCAGCCTCACGGTCAGCGTTTCACTCAGCTCACTGAGGGCTCGCAGCTGAAGCGTCAGACGCTGGGACCAGAGATCAGCCTCGGATACCGAGATCATGGTCTGTGCAGTGACCGTGCAGGTCGGATGGTATCGGAGCTGCACCATCACGCCAGGCCTGGGGTTTGTAACGATTCCGAAAACCGACGCTGAGAGTGGTACAGCCCCCATAGGATCCAGCGGCAGACAGCATCTTGGGGCCCTTCCTGGCCTGTGCATCCCACAGCCCGACGTGCCCTTCGTCTCTTCTCTCTTCCCGGCCCGCACGCCCATGACACTCGTCAACGCTGCCTACCTGGGCATCGACCGCTACGCGAATGATCGCAACAAGGACAACTGGTCGAACGCCACCGAAGCCGATACCGCCGGCCTGATCCGTGCCGTCTATCAGCAGGTGCTTGGCTATCAGTACGTCATGAAGAGCGAGCGGCTCGACGGTCCTGAGTCCCTATTTCGTCGCGGCTACCTCAGCGTCCGCGAATTCGTGCGCCAGGTGGCCAAGAGCAGCCTGTACCGCCAGCGCTTCTTCGAAAACTGCAACCCTTACCGCTTCATCGAGCTGAACTTCAAGCACCTGCTCGGTCGGGCTCCGCAGAACAAGGCGGAAATGCTCCACCATTTCACCATCCTCCAGAACGACGGTTACGACGCCGAAATCGATTCCTACATCGATTCTGCCGAGTATCAGAACCGCTTCGGTGAGGAGCAGATCCCCTACATGCATGGCTGGAACTACTCGGTGGGCCAGCAGGGGCTTCAATTCTCCTACCTGCTCCAGCTCACCCGAGGTGTTTCCGCCTCTGTCAAGGGCGACATCACCAAAACCCAGTCCCGCCTCAATCCAGCTGTCCACAAGGAAGCCCCCCTTCCGGTGGTCAGCCCCAACGCCAAGGGCTCGGCCTTCCGCAGTGTCGAATCCGATGGGGTGACCCGCATGGGCGTGGGGGCAGGTGAACTGGGCCGCACTTTCCGCGTTGAAATCTCCGGATTCAACAACTACAGGCTGCACAAGCGCAGCAATCGTGTCCGATTCATCCCGTTCGACAAATTGCTGGAAGCGCAGCAACAGATCCAGCGGGAAGGCGGTCGCATCGCCAGCATCAGTCCGGTCAACTGAGTTCACTCCCCACACCCCTTCGCCCTAACAGCCATGAAGGTTTCCGCAGGCACCCGCGGCAGCAGCTTCAGCAGCAACCGTCAGGTCACCATCACCGTGACCGGTCTCGCGAACAATTCCTATGTTCGCAGTTCAGACTGCGTCATGCAGGTTCCCTATACCCGTATGAATGAAACCATGCAATTGGTGAACCGCCTTGGGGGCACCATCACGGCAGTGAACGTGAGTGGCAGCGGCGACGCTTGATCTCCTCCGGCAGGCATTCCTTTCCTGCCTCTGCCCTCCTCTCCAGGGGGGCTTTTTCATGGTCTTGAACCCAGCCGGGATTCGGATGCAGCCCGGCGGCCGGGTCCGCGACGAGGACACACCTGACCAGATTTTCAGTTCATTGTGTTACACAACTCAGAACCCGGCTGGCCGGGCGCCCGGCCACGGGGCGCAGCCCCAACTGAGAGGCTTTGCGGCGCAGGGGACTTGCCAAACGGGTGACCGTTTGTTAAGCATCGCTCATCAGTCCGATGCGGGGTCCAACAATACCTAGGTCCAGTCGGGATCCGTTCTGGCTGTGACCGGTCACGCCGGCCCACACCAGGCAGCCCTGAACCGGTACAGGAAAGCGCCTTCGGCGCCTTCATCTTGGAACACCCAACTCCCGACCCCACCCGTCGAGAACAGGAGCTTTTTTTACATGTTCGACGCCTTCACCAAGGTCGTTGCTCAGGCTGATGCCCGCGGCGAATTCCTCAGCTCTGCCCAGATCGACGCCCTGGCGTCGGTTGTCGCTGACAGCAACAAGCGGATGGATGCCGTCAATCGCATCACCTCCAACGCCTCCAGCCTCGTCACCAACGCCGCCCGCGATCTCTTTGATCAGCAACCGGCCCTGATTGCCCCCGGTGGCAACGCCTACACCCATCGCCGCATGGCCGCCTGCCTGCGCGACATGGAGATCATCCTCCGCTACGTCACCTACGCCGTCTTCACCGGCGACGCTTCCGTTCTGGAAGATCGCTGCCTCAACGGCCTGCGTGAAACCTATCTCGCCCTCGGCGTCCCCGGTGCCTCCGTGGCCGAAGGGGTCCGCAAGATGAAGGATGCCGCCATGGGTCTCGTCAACGATCGCAACGGCATCACCCCCGGTGACTGCTCCGCCCTCGCCTCCGAGATCGGCACCTACTTCGATCGCGCCGCCGCCGCCGTCGGCTGATCGGCCTCACCCTTCAGGTTCCCCCTTCTTCTTCCCCCTTCACCCATGTCGAAGACTCCCCTTACCGAGGCCGTTGCCGCCGCCGACTCCCAAGGTCGCTTCCTGAGCAACACCGAGCTCAACGCCGCCTTCGGTCGCTTTGAGCGCGCCAAGAACGCCCTGGAAGCCGCCCGCCAGCTCACCGCCAAAGCCGATGAGCTCGTCAACGGCGCCGCCCAGGCCGTCTACAGCAAGTATCCCTACACCACCCAGCAACAGGGACCCAACTTCGCCTCCACCCCCAGGGGCAAGGAAAAGTGTGCCCGTGACATCGGCTACTACCTCCGTCACGTCACCTACTCCCTGGTTGCCGGTGGCACCGGACCCCTCGATGAGTATCTGATCGCCGGTCTCGATGAGATCAACCGTGCCTTCGAACTCTCCCCCTCCTGGTACGTGGAAGCCCTGAGCTACATCAAGGCCAACCACGGCATCTCCGGCGACCCCGGCGTCATCGCCAACAACTACATCGATTACGCCATCAACGCTCTCGTCTGAAGTCCCCCAAGGGTTCTTCTGACGCGATCCTCGCGTCGTCCACTCTCACACCCGCAAAGGAGGCCTTCTGGCCTCCTTTTTTTCTAGCCCGGTCCACCCACACCGCAGCGCCGGCACGCTGTAACGATTCCCTGGAAAAATGCAAACAGTTTCCCCAGCACGCCCATAGGATTGTTACCAGTCCTGGCCATTGCTGACCCTGTTTGTGGCTCCTCAGGACCCAGCCGGCCGCCGCGGCCCTCCTCCCACCCAGCCCGACCAACCATGACCCTCGCCAACGCTGCCTATCTGGGCATCGAGCGTTTCGCCAACGATCGCAACCAGGAAAACTGGTCCAACGGGACCGATCAGGACAAGGCCACCTTGATTCGTGCCATCTACCAGCAGGTGCTCGGCTATCAGTATGTGATGGAGAGCGAACGCCTGGAAGGCGCCGAATCCCTGTTCAGGAATGGCTACCTGAGTGTGCGCGAGCTCGTGCGGATGGTGGCGAAAAGTGGCCTGTACCGCGAAAAGTTCTTCGAGAACTGCAATCCCTACCACTTCATCGAACTCAATCACAAACATCTGCTCGGCCGTGCTCCCCAGAGCAAGGCTGAAATGCTTCACCATTTCACGATCCTCCAGGATGAGGGCTACGACGCTGAGATCGATTCCTACATCGACAGCGACGAGTATCAGAGCCGCTTCGGCGAAGAGCAGGTTCCCTACATCCATGGCTGGGGCTATTCCGCTGGCCAGGTGGGGCGCCAGTTCTCGTGGCTGATGCAGCTCGGCCGCGGTGTGGCCGCTTCCGTAAAAGGGGATTCGGCCGGCACCAACTTCCGCCTGGGTAAGGCCCTGCATCAGGACCGGGCCGTGCCAGTGGTGAGCCCCAACGCGTCCGGTGCCAGCTTCCAGCCGACCAAGGTGGCCAATGAATCGATTACCCAGATGGCCCGGGGCATCGGTCAGAACGCCAAGGTGTATCGGGTCGAGGTCACCGGGCTGACTGACTACCGCCTCCACAAGCGCAGCAACACGGTGCGCTTCATCCCCTTCGACAAGATGCTGGAGGCCCAGCAGATGATCCACCGTCAGGGTGGCCGGGTGGCCAGCGTCACCCCGGTGAACTGACGGGCCTGCCCCCGTTCACCACCAGTTGAATCAGGCCCGGCGGTAGCTGACCGCCGGGTTTTTTCATGGAGCTATCGATTGTCTTAAGACTTGCCCGGCCGCCGATCAACGATGGCGACCTGTTTGAGGCTCCACCCGGGAACCGATCCGGGGAGAAACGGTGGGTCCCACCCCTGCCCAGGGCCAGGCAGGCCCTGGGCCGTGATCGGTCAGACGTAAGGCTGCAGCAGCGATTCGACCCACTCGGCTGTCCAACCATCTGCGGGCAATTGAAGTGCAGACAGGGCTTGGTGACCCTTTGTGAACTTCCCGAAGATCGTGAGCGTTCTTTCGCAGAATACCTCGGTCGATCGGAGCTCCCGTTCGGCACAAACAAACCCACTCCCGACCCCGAACGTCGAGAACAGGAGATTTTTTACATGTTCGACGCCTTCACCAAGGTCGTTGCTCAGGCTGATGCCCGCGGCGAATTCCTCAGCTCTGCCCAGATCGACGCCCTGGCGTCGGTTGTCGCTGACAGCAACAAGCGGATGGATGCCGTCAATCGCATCACCTCCAACGCCTCCAGCCTCGTCACCAACGCCGCCCGCGATCTCTTTGATCAGCAACCGGCCCTGATTGCCCCCGGTGGCAACGCCTACACCCATCGCCGCATGGCCGCCTGCCTGCGCGACATGGAGATCATCCTCCGCTACGTCACCTACGCCGTCTTCACCGGCGACGCTTCCGTTCTGGAAGATCGCTGCCTCAACGGCCTGCGTGAAACCTATCTCGCCCTCGGCGTCCCCGGTGCCTCCGTGGCCGAAGGGGTCCGCAAGATGAAGGATGCCGCCATGGGTCTCGTCAACGATCGCAACGGCATCACCCCCGGTGACTGCTCCGCCCTCGCCTCCGAGATCGGCACCTACTTCGATCGCGCCGCCGCCGCCGTCGGCTGATCGGCCTCACCCTTCAGGTTCCCCCTTCTTCTTCCCCCTTCACCCATGTCGAAGACTCCCCTTACCGAGGCCGTTGCCGCCGCCGACTCCCAAGGTCGCTTCCTGAGCAACACCGAGCTCAACGCCGCCTTCGGTCGCTTTGAGCGCGCCAAGAACGCCCTGGAAGCCGCCCGCCAGCTCACCGCCAAAGCCGATGAGCTCGTCAACGGCGCCGCCCAGGCCGTCTACAGCAAGTATCCCTACACCACCCAGCAACAGGGACCCAACTTCGCCTCCACCCCCAGGGGCAAGGAAAAGTGTGCCCGTGACATCGGCTACTACCTCCGTCACGTCACCTACTCCCTGGTTGCCGGTGGCACCGGACCCCTCGATGAGTATCTGATCGCCGGTCTCGATGAGATCAACCGTGCCTTCGAACTCTCCCCCTCCTGGTACGTGGAAGCCCTGAGCTACATCAAGGCCAACCACGGCATCTCCGGCGACCCCGGCGTCATCGCCAACAACTACATCGATTACGCCATCAACGCTCTCGTCTGAAGTCCCCCAAGGGTTCTTCTGACGCGATCCTCGCGTCGTCCACTCTCACACCCGCAAAGGAGGCCTTCTGGCCTCCTTTTTTTCTATTGCACCGTCGTCCGTCGAGTTGTCTGCCGTCAAGCCGTGGCCATGGTCGAGGCCGGTCCTCCCCCCAACACCCCTGCCGCCAGCGCCCCCATCGATGAGGTGGAAGCGCTGGCCCGTCTTCGCCAGAGCGGGGACCAATCCGCCCAGTATTACGCCGCCTGGTGGCTGGGCCGCATGCGGAGCCGCCATCCCGACACTCTCCCCCTGCTCTGCGCGGCCCTGGACCAACGCCAGCCCCGGCAGGCCTCGGCCGGGGTCGAGCACAACGCCGTGGCCCGCAACGCAGCCCGGGCCCTCGGCAAGCTGGCGAATACCGCGGCCATTCCGGCCCTGCTCAAGGCCCTCGATGACGCCGATGAAGGGCTGCGGGAAGCCGCAGCCCGCTCCCTGGGCGAACTGCGGGCCACGGCCGCCGTCGATCGTCTCTGCGCCCTCCTGGCCAGCGGGCCGGACGGGGCCGGTGCTCCCGTGCCGGGCAGCAGCCGGCTCCAGGAGCCCTGTGAGGCCCTGCTGGAAGCCCTCGGCGAGATCGGCTGTCCGTCGGACCCGGTGCTGGAGGTGATCACGCCGTTCGTGGCGCACGAGCGGCCGCTGATCCGCAGCGCCGCCTGCCGGTCCCTGCTCCAGCTCACCGGAGCGTCCCACTGGGGTGACCGGTTGCTGGAACTGCTGGAGCATCCCCAGCTCCAGGTCCGTCGCGCTGCGCTGATGGACCTGGGTGCCGCGGGCTGGCGACCAGCCCTGGAGCCGATCCGCCGCACCCTGGCGGAGAACAGCCTGAAGCTGATCGCCCTGCGGGGGCTGGTGGAGAACGGCCGCTCCCGGACGGCCCCGCAACGGCCAGGGGAGGTCAGGCGCCACGATCACGACACCATCGCCGTGCTGGCGGTCATGGATGATCTGCTCTGACCTCCCCATGCATTCCCCATCTGCGGCCGTGGCAGTCCCAGCCCAGCCACCCCTCGACCCCGGCCCCCTGCTCGAGGCCCTGCGCCAGGCGGACAGTCCGCTCGGCCTGCTGGAGGCCACCCGGCACCTCGCCCAGGCTCGACACCCAGCCGCCGCCGCCAGCCTGGTGGAGGTGCTCGGATTCAACAACCCCGGGGCCGCCGTGGCAGCCGTGGAGGGACTGATCGCCCTCGGGACCCAGGCGGTGGAGCCTCTGCTCGAGAATATCGATGGCCACAACTACGGCGCGCGGGCCTGGGCGGTGCGCGCCCTGGCGGGCATCGGGGATGTGCGTGGTCTGGAGGTGCTGGAAAGTGCCCTGGCCTGTGACATCGGACCCAGCGTGCGGCGGGCGGCGGCCCGCGGCCTGGGCCAGCTGAACCTGGAGGACCTCAGCGACCCGGAGGCGGCCCGGGTCCGCGTCCGCTGCCTGGAGGCCCTGCTGGCCGGCTGTGCCGACGGAGAATGGGTGGTGCGCTACGCCGTCACCGTGGGGCTGGAGAACCTGCTGGCCGACCCGTGGCCCGCTTGGGAGCAACGCCTCCGGGCCCTGGAGGGCCTGGGCCTTCTCGCCGGAGACACGAGCGAGGAGACGCCGGTGGTGCGGCTGCGGGCCCGGCTGGCCCTCGAGAGGCTGCGGCTGGACGGGGAACCGGCATGACACCGGCCCGGCGCGGTGTGCTCTTCGTGTGCCTGGGCAACATCTGCCGCTCCCCAGCTGCCGAGGGAGTCTTTCGGCATCGGCTGCGCGGCGCCGGGCTGGAGCAGGCCTTCCGAGTGGATTCGGCGGGGACCGGTGGCTGGCACGTGGGCAACCCGCCAGATGCGCGCATGCAGGCGGCGGCCGCCCGTCGCGGCATTGCACTGCCCAGCCGGGCCCGCCGGATCGAACCCGGCGATCTCGATCGCTTCGAGCACATCCTCACCATGGATGACGACAATCTCGCAGCTGTGCGCGCCCTGGCGGCGGGCCGGAGTCACCGGGCCAGGATCCTGCCGATCACAAGCCACTGCAGGCGGCACCCCTGCACGGAAGTCCCCGACCCCTACTACGGCGGCGACGAGGGGTTCGACCGGGTGCTGGACCTGCTGGAGGACGCCTGCGACGGCCTGCTGGAGGATCTGCTGGCCGATTAGGACCTCGCCGGCGCCGGCGCGGCTGGCGGCGGCTCCGGGGGCCAGGCGTCCTCCGGCACCCGCTCACGGAACAGATCCACCAGGGCCTGGATCACCGCGTCGATCTCCAGGCCATCGCTGATCAGTTCGATGGCGTCCTCGGCCTGACAGAGCGGAGCCACCGCCCGACTCGAGTCGAGTCGGTCCCGCTCGGCGATCTGGGCCTCCAGTTCCCCAAGCGCGGGTGGCCCAAATCCCCGCTGCTCCAGATCCAGGGCACGCCGGCGCGCCCGCTCCTGCACCGATGCGGTGAGGAACACCTTCAACTCAGCGTCGGGGAAGACCGCGGTGCCGATGTCGCGGCCTTCCGCCACCAGACCCCCCCGTTCGCCCATGGCCTGCTGCTGGCGGGTGAGGGCGTCGCGCACGACGGCATGGGCCGCCAGCAGGGACACCGCGGCGGTGACATCGGGATGACGGATGGCCGTGGTGACCTCATGGCCCTGGATCCAGACCCGCTGATCGCCGGCCAGACCTGCCTCCAGCCGCAGGTCGAGATCGGCCAGAAGTGGGGCGACGGCCGCCGCATCGGCCGGATCGGCTCCCTGGCGCTGCACCCACCAGGTCACGGCGCGGTACATCGCTCCCGTATCCAGATAGAGGAGCCCCAGCCGGCGGGCGAACGCGCGGGTGACAGTACTCTTGCCGGCGCCGGCGGGGCCATCGATGGCGACGATCGGGGCACGGGTCATGAGAAAGCGGTGATCGATCAGGCGGGTGGAGCCGCAGTGCACCGCCACGGCCAGCAGGGCCATCCCGCAGCGAACCGGCGATGGGAGCAGGGAGTGGGCCCCCACCAGCTCCGCGTAATCGACCTGCAGAGCCGAGGACTCCAACCGGCGGCGCAGCCGGGCCAATAGTTGGTCATCACTTCGATCACCATGGCGCCAGGTTTGCGAGGCTTCCTGCAGGGCCCTGGGAACGGCGGCAGCCTGACGACGCTCGGCAGGAGAAAGATACCGGTTGCGGGAACTGCCGGCCAGTCCATCCGCCTCCCGCCAGGTGGGGCAGCCTTCCACCCGCACCGGCAGACCCAGATCGGCCACCACCCGGCGCAGGATCACCAGCTGCTGCCAGTCCTTCTCTCCGAGCAGAATCCGCTCCGGACGGATCAGCGCCAGCAGGCGGGCGATCACGGTGGCCACCCCCTCGAAATGGCCCGGCCTCGACCGGGCGCAGAGGGTCTGAAGCAGGATCGCCGGGGGGCACACCCGGGTGATCTGGCACGCTCCACCGGGGAAGAGCTCCTCGGCGTCAGGAGCGAACAGGGCATCGGCCCCGGCTCCCGCGGCGGTGGCGGCATCGCCGGCGAGATCACGGGGGTAACGCTGGAAGTCCTCCCCGGCGGAAAACTGGAGAGGATTGACGAAAACGCTGACCAGAATCCTGGGCCGCCGCCCGGCTCCGGCCCCGCTCTGGCCGGCACGGAGAATCAGACCGGCATGGCCCCGGTGCAGCCCCCCCATCGTGGGCACGAAGTGAACAGGTCTGTCAATCCGGTGGATCGGTGGACCGCACCAGCGACGCAGGTCTGCAGTGGTGCGTAGCAGCTCCACGGGGAAGGACGACGAAGACCCACGGGGCGGTTTGGAGAATGGACCCGGGGAGGGTCTGGGCCCGATCGACCTACTGAATCACCTCAAGGCGAACCTGGGCGATGCCGCTGGAGATGAGGCCCAGTTTTTGGGCGGCTCCGTGGCCCAGATCGATGATCCGACGGCCATGGAAGGGACCCCGATCATTGATGCGCACCACCGCAGTCCGCCCATTCCAGAGGTTGGTGACCCGCACCATGGTTCCGAACGGAAGGGTGCGATGGGCCGCGGTGAGGGTGCCTGGACGGAACACCTCGCCGTTGGCGGTGCGGTTGCCGAAAAAGCCCGGACCGTACCAGCTGGCTTCTCCGGTCCCGGCGTAGGCGGATCGCACCGGGGCCGGGGCTGGAGCCGGGGCGATGGGCTGGGGAGCGGCCGGGGCGGGACGGGCTTCGGGAGCGGAATCCTGCTGTTCACGAATCGCCTGCTCCTGGGGAGCATCGGCTTCGGGAGCGGGATCCGAGCTGGGGGCCGACGCACTCGGGCGGGCCACGGCCAGACGGGAATCGGTGGCGGCTCGAGCCGCATCGGCGAGAACGGGCACGCCAAGACCGGCGCCGGACATCAGCAGGGCAATGACACCCAGGGAAGCGGAACGTTGCATAACAGGCGAAACTCAAGTCTCGGGGGCGTACATCACGAGATGGATGAATCGACCCTGAGGAGATCACGCCGCCGATGGATCTGCTGGCGACGGGGATCGGTGCTGGAGTTCCTGAACCGAATGGACGACGAAGGGAATGTAAGGGGAAAATCCGGCTCGCTCGCGCAACAGGACCCTGCGCAGATGGGCTCGAATGATGTCATCGAAGGCCAAGTCGCTGTCCCTCACTGCCGATTGAGGCGAGCACTCCGGGCGGGCGCAATCAGAGAACCCGATCAATGTCATCAGCGGCACTGATCGGTTCTCGTGCCGATCGCCGGATCGTCCACCCCGTCATCCCACCTCCTGCCAGTCCTGGGGGCGGCCAGCGGAGGATGGGCCCTCAGGATGGGGGCGGAGGATCCCCGCGTCGGAGGATCCCTTCCGGATCCCCACCCCAGCAGCACCGGAGCCATGGATTACCGCACAGCAGGCGTGGATGTGGCCGCCGGACGGGCCTTCGTCGAACGGATTCGCAGCAGCGTGGAGAGCACCCGGCGGCCGGAGGTGGTGGGAGGGCTAGGGGGGTTCGGCGGTCTGTGCCGGCTGCCGGAAGGCCTGCAGCGTCCCCTGCTGGTGGCGGGCAGCGATGGAGTGGGCACCAAGCTTGAGCTGGCCCAGGCCCATGGCCACCACCATGGCGTGGGCATCGATCTGGTGGCGATGTGCGTCAACGACGTGATCACCAGTGGCGCCGAACCCCTGTTCTTTCTCGACTACATCGCCACGGGTCGGCTGCGGCCCGAGGCCATGGCCCAGGTGGTGGAGGGCATCGCCGACGGCTGCCGCCAGTGCGGCTGCGCCCTGCTCGGGGGAGAAACCGCCGAGATGCCCGGCTTCTACGGCCCCGGTCGTTACGACCTGGCCGGGTTCTGCGTGGGGGTGGTGGAGGAGGACGGGCTCGTGGACGGGCATCTGGTGAGCCCGGGCGACCGGATCGTGGCGGTGGCCAGCAGCGGCGCCCACAGCAACGGCTTCAGCCTGGTGCGGCGGATTCTGGAGTCCCGGGCGGTGACGGCCGGCACCCGCCTCGAGGCTGGCGGTGTGGGCGTGATCGAGGCCCTGCTGGAGCCCACCCGGCTCTACGGGGCCCTGGTGACGGGGCTGCAGCGTCAGGGCATCCCCGTCCATGCCATGGCGCACATCACCGGGGGTGGGCTGCCGGAAAACCTTCCCCGTTGCCTGCCGCCAGGCACGCTGGCCCGGATCGATGCCGGAAGCTGGGAGCGCCCGGCCCTGTTCCGCTGGCTTCAGGCCGAAGGGGAGATCCCGGAGGAGGACCTCTGGAACACCTTCAATCTGGGGGTGGGTTTCGTGCTGGTCGTGCCCCACGGCGCACTGAACGCGACCCTGGCCTGCTGCGACGGTCTCAGCCACCATGCCTGGAGTCTGGGGGTGGTGGAGAGCTCCGAGGCCGGCAGCCCGGCGCTGGCGGGTTTGCCGTACTGAGCGGCCCTGCCGGCGCTGACAGATTGCCAACCCAGTTGGATTGATCCGCCCGAGCACCCCCATTCCCGCCTTCCTTCGGTCACGCCCTGCCATGCCCGCCAGCCCAGGCCGCACAACCCGGCGCCGCAGTTCCGCCCCCGTCCAAGCCTCCGTTCCGGCCCGCCGGATCGGAGAGCTTCCGGCGGGCCGGGGCTCCAACCGGCCCACTTTCCTGACCCTGCGGGACCACGGCAAGGTCTACGTGGCCGATCTGCCCCGGCTCTCCGATGGCCAGCTCATCCGACTGGGCAAGGAAGCCCGCGAGGTGCACGAGAGCCTCAGCCGCCGTCTGCAGGAGCTGGAGAATCCAATCAACCTGACGGCCGCCGAGCAGGAGACGAGGATCCGCGCCACCACCAAACGGACCGTGACCGAACGGTTCCTCGAGGCGGTGGACGAGGAACTGGCCGGTCGCAGCAACAATCCTGCCCTGCGGGCCGCCTCCGGGGAATCGCTGGCCAGGGCCTTCCTGGAACTCGCCCGGCATCGCCTGCCCGGCTCCACCTTCGACTCCCTGCTCCAGGAGGCCCTCACGGCCTGTGACGGCCACGACCGGACAGCGGAGCAGCGAAGTCCCCTCGCCGGCTGCGCCCCGGCCGTGCTGCTCAGCGTATCCAGACCGTCTTCGCTGCCGGTCGTGCTGCCCCCCGAGGGGGGTCCGGGGTCCGAGGCGGCTCAGGAACCGGAGCGGGAGGCCCCGGCGGACGGCGCTCAGTCGCTCTGAAAGGGATTGGCGGGCATGCGCACCGGCAGGGCCAGGGCCAGACCATCGAGGGCGTTCCGCTCGGCTTCGCTCAGGCACCAGCCGAGGGCCGTTGCCGCGGCCTCGACGTGGGAGGGCTTCCGCAGGCCGGGAATGGGCATGGCGCCATGGGAGCGGCACCAGTTCAGGGCCACCTCGGCGACCGTCGCCCCCCGGGGGGCGGCGATGCGGCGCATCAGCGCCAGGAGGGGCTCGATCCGCGGCAGAATCCGGCGGAACAGCACCCCACGGGGGCCACGGGGCAGGCTGCCCCCGCCGGAGAGGGGATCACACAACAGACCGAACGCCAGGGGGCTATAGGCGATCAGCTCCACCCCCAGCTCCCGGCACCGTTCCGCCAGTCCTCCGGGGCCGACCACCTCGGGCGCCAGCAGCGACAGCTGCACCTGCAGGCTGAGCAGGGGCACACCTCGCTCGGCCAGGCGGCGGTGCACCCGCTCCAGCCGCCGGGGGCCCAGGTTGGACACCCCCAGACCGGCCACCTCCCCCTGCTCCACCAGATCGGCCAGTCCATCCAGCAGGGGGTCCTCCTGCCAGGGGGCGTAGCGGGCCGTGCTCCAGTGCAGCTGCACCCGGTCGAGATGGCCCCGCAGCCGCCCACGGGAGGCGGCGAAGGCGCGGACGTAGCCGCGGCGGCCAAGCCGCCAGGGGAACGGAGCCAGCTTGGTGGCCACGCAGAGCCCTCGCCGCTGCTTGGGCTCCAGAGCCTCCACGAAACCGCCCAGGAGTTGCTCGCTGCGTCCGTTAAAACGGCCGGTGCCGTAGGAATCGGCGGTGTCGAAGAACCGGAGCCCCAGCTCCAGGGCACGGCGGAAGGTGGCCGCCAGTTCAGCGTCATGCCGCTCGGGCTGATACCCCCAGAGGAGTTGATTCCCCCAGCCCCAGGTCCCCACACCGATCGATGGGCCCACCGCGACGGAGCCTGGGAGCGCTCCGAGCTGATCCACCGCCCCCATCGCCTCCCCTCCCGTCCCATCGCTCGCCATGATCGGCCTCCGTCGCCGATCTCCGGTGGATCCCGCGCCGTCCGCTCCCCCGTCCATCGCGTCCCATCCTGCCGCCGGCGAGGCTCGACCCCTCTCCGGGAGCGGTTCCGTTCCCGGGCCGCCGCCGGACGCCGATCCCGTGCTCTGCGGGCACTGTGGCCGCACGGCGGGCAACGGCATCCACTGCCAGGGGCTCTGTGTGGCGGATTCCGGCTACTGATCCGCCCGCCCGCCGCCGCCGCGGCCGAAGCTCCGGCCGGGCTGGGGTAGAGAGGAGCTTGGCGAGGCGGGCCTCCGCAGCGCCCACAATGGGGGAAGCCGTGCCAGCCGCTTTGCGCGAGAGCCCCCTCTGCCCGCCCCAGACCCCAGGCCCGCCACACCCGGTTTCCCGGCACCGGTGCCGGGCGTCGGGTCCCCGGATCGCCCCGGGGCTGAGGGCGATGGGTCTGATTCCGGCCCTGGTCTCCCCGGCCCTGGTGACCCTGGCGACGATCGCCCCGGCGGCAAGCGCGGCCGAACGCCGCGACGACTTCGGGCGCTGGCAGCATGACGCCCGCAGCTGCGAGCGCAATCTGGCCGGCCAGAAGCAGGCCCCCTGCACGGGGCTCCGCTTTGAGCAGAACAGGCAGGGGCTGCTGAACATCCGCTTCCTCGGACCCGGAAGGGGTGAGCAGGCCGGGCGAGAGGAGACCACCAACCTGGTGAGCTTCGTCGGGGTGGTCCGGGAGGGCGGGGATTCCCTGAGCTGCCACCAGGGCCACTGTCAGCTCAAGGGACCACTCCGCACGGAGATCTCGAGCGTGAGCGAAACGAGCTACGACAGCCGAGGCCTGGCCATCACCCTGCCGAACGCCTGGCCGGCAGAGGGCAGCTGCGACATCCAGCGCAATGCGGTGATCTGCCGGGCCACGGCCCCGTCGGGTGAGCGCTGGAGCGCCACCGCGGCGTTCTGATGGCGCGGCCCGCCGCCACGCCCGGGCTCACTGGGGCCCTGGAGCGGGATCAAAGGCGGCACCCAGATTCGAACTGGGGATAAAGGATTTGCAATCCTCTGCCTTACCACTTGGCCATGCCGCCGGAGCGGAACCTCAGGCCCGCTCAGCGGATCGTATCAGCCGTGGCCGGCTGCTCCCGCTGCTGGTTCTCAGCAACGGCCATGGGGAGGATCTGGTCGCCATGCGGGTCCTTCAGGCCCTGCGGGAGCGGCGCCAGGACCTGGACGTGGCCGTGTTGCCCCTGGTGGGCAACGGCGACGGCTACCGGGCGGCGGAGGACCGGGGGGAGCTGCGCCGGGTCGGTCCGCGGCAGCGGCTGCCGAGCGGTGGCTTCAGCAATCAGAGCCTGGGGGGCCTGCTCAGCGACCTGAGCGCGGGCCTGCCGCTGCTGAGCTGGCGCCAGTGGCGGCTGGTGCGGCACTGGGGGCGCAGCGGTCTGCCAATCCTGGCCGTCGGGGATCTGCTGCCCCTGCTGCTGGCCTGGGGCAGCGGGGCCCCCTACGGCTTCATCGGCACCCCGAAGAGCGACTACACCTGGCGCAGCGGACCGGGCGGCAGCCCCCTGGCCGACCGCTACCACCGCTGCAAAGGCAGCGAATGGGATCCCTGGGAACGGTCGCTGATGGCCCATCCCCGCTGCCGGCTGGTGGCCGTGCGGGATGGCCTCACCGCCCGGGGTCTCCGGCGCCAGGGCGTGGCTGCCCTGGCGCCGGGCAATCCGATGATGGATGGATTCGCCCCGGCCCCCGTGCCGGCGTCCCTCCAGGGGGTCCGGCGCCTGATCCTGCTCTGCGGCAGCCGGGTGCCGGAGGCCCTCCGGAATCTGGGCCACCTGCTGGACGGCCTCGACCGGCTCCGGCCGCAGGGTCCCCTGGTCGTGCTCTGCCCCACCGGCTCCCATCCCTCCCTGGAGGAGCTCGGAACCGCCCTGCGGCACCGGGGCTTTCGCGGGGCCGCCGTTCCGGCGGGCAGCGGCGCCGGGGCCGCCTGGCGACGGGAGCTGCTGCTGCTGCTGCTCGGACCAGGCCGCTTTCCCGACTGGGCCAGCTGGGGGGACGTGGGGCTGGCCACCGCCGGCACCGCCACCGAACAGCTGGTGGGCCTGGGGGTGCCGGCCCTGTCGCTGCCCGGCAGGGGCCCCCAGTTCACGCCCGGATTCGCCCGCCGGCAGAGCCGGCTGCTGGGGGGGGCGGTGCGCCCCTGTGGCTCGCCGGCGGCCCTGGCCCGTTCCCTGGAGCGGCTGCTGGAGGACCCCCCGCGCCGACGGGCCTGGGGACGGACCGGCCGGCGACGGATGGGGCCTTCCGGAGGCAGTGCCCGGCTGGCCGCCCTGATCGACATGCGTCTGCTGGAGGAGAGGCAGGGATGATGGGGAACCCCACTCCTCCGGCTGCCCCGCCATGCCCGCCCCCACCGATCGGGCTTACGCCATCGCCACTGGACGGCTGGCCACCCTGCTGGGCATCAGCATCGCCGCCGCCCGCCGCCGGGTCGACCAGCGCTCGGCCCGGGAGGAGATCCGCGACACCCCCGGCCGGGTGGGCGTGGCGGAGCGGATGATCCTGGAGGCCGAGCAAGGCGTGCGCTCCCAGGAGCAACTGCTCGACACCCTTCTGGTCGCCAAGCCTTCCGAGGGCTACTTCCTCGACGAGGACTGACCCTGGGAGGAATGGTCGAAGACCGAGCCGAAACGGCCACGGTCCAGATCGGCGAACACGGGAATGCAGGCGAAGCAGCGGCGAGCCAGCTCGATCCTTTCCTCCCGCTCCAGCATGGCGGTCAGCTGACGGGCGGCGGGCAGCAGGTAGCGCACGTCGTTGGCGGCGTAGGCCAGCTGGGTCTCATCGAGTTCGTCGACCCGGCCCCAGTCACTGGACTGGGCCGCCTTGTCGAGGTCGACCCCCACCAGCTCCTGCACCACCTCCTTGAGGCCGTGGCGGGAGCTGTAGGTGCGCGCCAGGCGACTGGCCACCTTGGTGCAGAACAGGGGCTGCACGGCGATGCCGAGACCTTCCGCCAGGGCGGCCACATCGAAGCGGGCGAAGTGAAAGACCTTCTCGATCGCCGGGTGCTCCATCAGCTGCTGCAGCCGGGGGGCGGCGCTCTGACCCCGGGCGATCCGGATGCAGCAGACCTGGTCGCGATGGTCGGCGATCTGCACCAGACAGAGACGATCACGGCCATGGATCAGGCCCATCGCCTCGGTATCCACCGCCAGGGCGGGGGCCTCCGCCAGCAGGGCGAACCAGTCGGCGTCGAGATCACCGTCGAAGACGGCGAAGCGGGCGGGGGGGGTCACGGAAGCGGAGGCCATCGGGCGGGAACGATCCACCCCATCGTGCCGAAGGGCGCCCCGGTCGCAGCTCGGACGGGGGAGAATGCCCCGATCGCCCCGCCCAGCGCCCATGGCCCCCGCCCTGGCCTCCACCCTGCTGCTCACCTTGTTGCTGGCCGTGGGGCTCGTGTTCTTCCTGCGTGCCGCCAGCAAGGACCGCACCACGGTGGTGGAGGTGCACTCGCCCCGCCCCGCCCTGGAAGTGCTGGATGGTCTCAGCCAGTGGCTGGTGCTGCGCGGCTGGAAGGCGGAAGCGGGGGATCCGGGCCGCCGCCTGTTGCGCTTCCGCGGCCAGGTCAGCGCCAGTGGAACTCTGACCCTGCTCCTCTCCCTGCTGGGGAGCGTGGGGGCCGCCTGCCTGGGTCTGGTGCTGCGGCAGGTCCTGCCTGGGCTGGGCTGGTGGCCACTGCTGCTGGCCCTGCTCGGTCCCCTGGCCGGCCTGATCTACCGGCGGCGCTCCGCCCGGGAGGAGGCCGTGGAACTGCGCCTGATCAGCGACGACGACGCCCCGCTCAGCAGCCTGCGGCTGCGGGCCCACCGGGACGAA
Source organism: Cryptocyanus atlanticus LEGE 06306 (assembly GCF_056633155.1). NCBI lineage: Bacteria > Bacillati > Cyanobacteriota > Cyanophyceae > Synechococcales > Prochlorococcaceae > Cryptocyanus > Cryptocyanus atlanticus. Next base: position 227,782 of record NZ_JBSJOZ010000002.1, on the reverse strand, counting down.
CTGATCGCCCTGGAGCTGGAACTGGGTCCGCAGCTGCAACTGGCCAGCGACGGAGCGCTGCTGAGCTCTCCGATCTGACGACGATCCCCCCCGTCACCGCCGCCGCCATGCCAACCTCACCCGCCCAGGAGCCCAACCGAAGGCCCCACTGGCGCGTCCGGAGCCCCCGACGACCGCGCCGGTTCCCCGCTGGTGGCGCACGCCGCGGGGCGGGCCCCGTCCTGTCCCTGGGCCTGGTGCTGGCCCTGGCGCTCGGGCTGATCCTCTCGAGCGCCCTCGAAGCCCCGGCTCTCCCATCGTTCGATCCCCTGACCGGCCCCCGCAGCGCCCTGGTCAAGAACTGGATCGGCCGCCGCAGCGTCGCGGCGGATCTGCCCATCCTGGTGATGGCGGGCCATGCCGATTCCCAGGGAATGGCCGGTGCGGGCACCGCCGGTGAAGCGGTGGATCGGCTCGGGGCGGCGCCGATGCAGCCCGGGATCCGCGACGAGCTCTACTGGAATCTGTTCACCGCCGAGCGGGTGGTGCGGCTTGGAGTCCAGCGCGGGCTGCCCCTGCAGCTCTATGTGCCACCGCTGCGGAGCATCGCCGACGGGAATGATCCCCGCACCAACTGGAGCGTGGGACGCCGCCACGCGCTGCGGGGGGGCTACGCCCTGGAAATCCATTACGACGCCTATGGCCCCGACGGTTTCGGCTCGGGCCTGATCCCCCCGTTGCATCGACCCCCCAGCCGCCTGGACGAACGGCTGGCCGAGGCGTTCGGCGCCTTCCCGATCCACTTCCGCGGCGGCCTCGGTGGCCCCCGTCGGGGCATCGCCCTGCTCGAGATCGGCAAGCTGGAGCGGCCGCTGGAGACCGCCCTGCGGAACCCCCTGAGCCGGGAGGCCAGCCTCGACGCCATCGCCGCCCGGGTGGTGGATGCCCTCGAACGGGGCAGGGGAGCCCAGCCGCCGCAACTGGGCTGAGCCGGCGGGCTCAGTCGAGCGCACCCAGGGGCCCGCAGCGGACCTCCAGGCTGGGATCGGTGAACCAGTTCTGGGGCCGGGTGAACAGATCGGTGAGCAGCGCTTCGCGACTGCCCGGCTCAGGGGTGTAGCCGTACTCCCAGCGCACCAGAGGTGGCAGCGACATCAGGATCGATTCGGTGCGGCCGTTGGTCTGGAGCCCGAAGATCGTGCCGCGATCGAACACCAGGTTGAACTCCACGTAGCGGCCACGGCGGTAGAGCTGGAACTGCCGTTCCCGCTCCCCGAAGGGCAGGGGATGGCGCTTCTCCACGATCGGCACGTAGCTGGGCAGGAAGGCCGAGCCGCAGGCGCCGGCCAGCTGGAAGAGCTGCTCCCACGACTGGGCGATGGGGCCAGTGGTCGCGGCCACCCGGGCGGCGGGACCGCCGGGATCCTGGCCCTTGTAGAGCAGGCCGCCGGGATCCTGGTAGTCGTAGAAGATGCCACCGATGCCGCGGGTCTCCCCGCGGTGCTTCAGGAAGAAGTAGTCGTCGCACCAGGGCTTGAACACCGGGTAGTAGGCCGGATCGACGCTGTCGCAGGCGCCCTGCAGGGTGCGATGGAAATGGCGGGCGTCCGCCAGGAAGGGGTAGTAGGGGGTGAGATCGGCCCCGCCGCCGAACCACCAGACCGGCCCGGCCTCGAAATAGCGGTAATTGAGGTGGACGGTGGGCACATAGGGGTTGCGGGGGTGCAGCACCATCGAGGTCCCGGTGGCGAACCAGCTCTGACCCGCCGCCTCCGGCCGCTGGGCCAGGATCGACGGCGGCAGCAGATCCCCCTCCACCTCCGAGAAGTTCACACCTCCCTGCTCGAAGATCCGCCCCTCCTTCATCACCCGGGAGCGGCCGCCGCCGCCCTCCGCTCGCTGCCAGCTCTCCTCCTGGAAGGTGCCCTCCCCATCCAGGGCCTCCAGGCCGGCGCAGATGCTCTCCTGCAGGCCCATCAGCAGCTGCCTGGCCCGGGACCGGGACTCGGGGGGCGGCAGCTCCATCGCCGCCGACGGGGCGGTGCCCACTCCTTCGCGCTGCTCCACCACTGACCCTCTCACCCCTGGGGGCACCATGAACCTGCCCACCATTCCAGCCTGCCGCGCCCCGGCACAAGGGTTCGAGAGCCTCTGTCACGGGGAGGGCGCCTAGGATCGATCTTCGTGCGCGTCTGCTCCGATGGCCACTGTTGACGAGGCCCTCGCCGCCCTGGAACCCCTGCAGGATTCGGGCACTGGCCGCAGCCTGCTGGAGCTCGGCTGGATCAGCCAGGTCCGCAGCCCGGAGGCCCGGGTGGTGTTCCGCCTCGCCCTGCCCGGCTACGCCACCAGCCAGCGGGAGCGGATCGCCGCCGAGGCCCGGGCCGCCCTGCTGGCCCTCGAGACGGTTGAAGACGTGCAGATCGAGCTGGCCCAGCTCCCCGCCGGGGGCCGTCCGGAGGGGGCGCCGATCGGCGGGGCGGGCCACGGGGCCGGGGGCTCGGGGGCGCTGCCCGAGCGCCGGGGCATCCCCGGCGTGAAACAGGTGATCGCCGTCAGCAGCGGCAAGGGCGGCGTCGGCAAGAGCACCGTGGCGGTGAATCTGGCCTGCGCCCTGGCCCGCAGCGGCCTGCGGGTGGGCCTGCTCGACGCCGACATCTACGGCCCCAACGCCCCCACCATGCTCGGCGTCGCCGACCGCACGCCGGAGGTGCGCGGCAGCGGCAGCGAGCAGGTCCTCGTTCCGATCGACACCTGCGGTGTCGCCATGGTGTCGATGGGCCTGCTGATCCAGGAGAACCAGCCGGTCACCTGGCGCGGACCCATGCTCAACGGCATCATCCGCCAGTTCCTTTACCAGGCCGACTGGGGGGAGAAGGATGTGCTGGTGGTGGACCTGCCGCCGGGCACGGGCGACGCCCAGCTCACCCTGGCCCAGGCCGTGCCGATCGCCGGCGTGGTGATCGTCACCACGCCGCAGCGGGTCTCGCTTCAGGATGCCCGCCGCGGCCTGGCGATGTTCCTGCAGATGGGGGTGTCCGTGCTGGGGGTGGTGGAGAACATGAGTGTCTTCATTCCGCCCGACCGGCCCGAGGCCCGCTACGCGATCTTCGGCAGCGGCGGCGGCCAGTCGCTGGCCGCCGAAGCGGGGGTCCCCCTGCTGGCCCAGCTGCCGCTCGAGCTCACCGTGGTGGAGGGCGGGGATAGCGGCGTGCCGGTGGTGCTCTCCCAGCCGGGCTCGGCCACGGCCCGGGCCTTCGTGGCCCTGGCCGAGCGCCTGGTCAGCCCCAGCCTGATGCCGGCCTGATCTGGATGGCCTTGCTGGGCAGCCGGCGCAGCATCTTCTCGGGCACGCGTCCGCCCCGGCGGCGGCGGCTCCAGGAGGTCGATCTGGTGCTGTGGGGCATCCCCCTGGCCCTGGTGAGCGTCGCCGGCATCCTGATCGCCAGCACCCAGCGCCAGGCCGACTACGCCGACTGGTATCAGCATTGGGTGGCGGCCGGGGTGGGGCTGGCGATCGCCCTGCTGTTGGCCCGGCTGCCGCTGGAGCGGATCGCCCGGTTCCAGTGGCCGATCTACGGCCTGATGGTGGCCAGCCTGGTGGCGGTGAGGCTGGTGGGGGTGAGCGCCCTCGGAGCCCAGAGCTGGATCAACATCGGCGGCTTCAACGTGCAGCCATCGGAATTCGCCAAGGTGGCCGCGATCCTCTTGCTGGCCGGAGTGCTCTCCCGGTTTCCGGTCGAGCGGCCGGTGGATCTGGTGCGCCCCGTGGCCATGATCAGCGTGCCGTGGCTGCTCGTGTTCATCCAGCCCGACCTGGGCACCTCGCTGGTGTTCGGAGCGGTGCTGCTGGTGATGATGTTCTGGTCGGGGATGCCAGCGGCCTGGCTGCTGCTGCTGCTCTCGCCCCTGGTCACGGCCATCCTTGCCGGCACCCTGCCCTGGGCGCTGCTGGCCTGGATCCCCCTGATGGGGCTGGTGGCCTGGCGGTGCCTCCCCTGGAAGGGGGTGGCTCTGGCCGTGGTGCTGGCGGTGCAGGGCTGTTTCGCCGCGGGCACCCCCTGGCTCTGGCTGCACGGCCTCAAGGCCCACCAGCGGGCGCGGCTCACCCTGTTTCTCGACCCCTCCCAGGACCCCCTCGGCGGCGGGTACCACCTGCTGCAGAGCACGGTGGGCATCGGTTCCGGTGGTCTGTGGGGCACCGGACTGATGCATGGCGCCCTCACCAGGCTCCGCTTCATCCCCGAACAGCACACTGACTTCATCTTCAGCGCCCTGGGCGAGGAGACCGGATTCGTCGGCTCGATGCTGGTGGTGCTCGGGTTCGTGCTGCTGATGTGGCGCCTGCTGCAGATCGCCGGCCGGGCCCGGACCGACTACGAGTCGCTGGTGGTGGTGGGCATCGGCGCGATGCTGATGTTCCAGGTGGTGGTGAACATCAACATGACGATCGGCCTGGGACCGATCACCGGGATCCCGCTGCCCTGGCTCAGCTACGGCCGCTCGGCCATGCTGGTGAACTTCATCTCCCTGGGACTGTGCGCTTCGGTGGCCCGGCGGGGCCGCTCCCCCCAGCGCCGATGGTGAACCTGGCCGAGCTGCGGCAGTGCCTGGCCAGGGATGTGCCCCCCGGGCAAAGCGACGAAGACAGCGTCCGACGCCTGTGGTGGGCGGCTCTGGCCACTCTCCAGGAGGATCTGCTCCCTCCCCTGGCTCCCTTGCGTGGGGTCTGGCTGGCCTCTCCGCTGCCGGCCCTCTACGAACCGGAGGTGCTCCGGCCGTTGCAGGGCTGGGTGTGGACGCCGGCGGAGATCAAGAGCCTGCTCCACCCCGCTCCACCCCAGTTGCCGGGCACGCGGGGGCGAACGCCGGACCCGGCGATGGGCGAAGCCGTGGGATTCGAGCAGCTGCCCCTCGAGCCCGAGGACGGCACCGACCCCCTGCTGCTGCTGATCACCCCCGGACTGCAGCTGGCCCTGGCCCTGGAGGGGCCACCCCAGCAGCGCCGGCTGCTGGTGCGCTTCGATCCGGCAACCCTCTCGGAAGCCCTCCGGCTCGTGGATGAGCGGCTGCAGACCTCGGCCCCGGACGCGGGCAGTCGCCTGCGCCGTGCCCTCCGGGATCTCGGGCCGCTGCGCAGCGAGGAGGGGGCAGCGCTTCGTTTCTGGCCGCGCCTGGGGGAGCGGCTGTCGGCGATGGCTCCGAGCCTCACCCTCCAGCCCATGGTCCACAGCAGCGACCCGCACCAGCAGAGCGACGACGAGCTGGCCCTGCTCGAGGCCCTCACCCATGAGGTGCGCACCCCTCTGGCCACAATCCGCACCCTGATCCGCTCCCTGCTGCGACGGGTGGACCTGCCCGTGCTGGTGCGGCAGCGGCTCGAGCAGATCGACAGCGAATGCAGCGAGCAGATCGACCGGTTCGGATTGATCTTCCATGCCGCCGAGCTGCAGCGCTCCCCGCGGCCGGTCCAGGTGCTCGCCCGTACCGATCTGGCTGACTTGCTGCTTCAGTTCCAGGACCTCTGGGAACGGCAGCTGCGCCGCCGCGGCCTGGGACTGCGCCTGGAGATCGCCCCCCAGCTGCCTCCGGTGCTGAGCGACCCGAACCGCCTGGAAAGCATGCTTGGCGGCCTGATCGACCGCTTCATCCGCTCACTTCCGGCCGGCCGCACCGTGCTGATCCGGCTGCAACCGGCGGGATCGCGTCTGAAGCTGCAGCTCCGCAGCGATGATCAGGCGTCCGAAGCGCTCCCCCCGCCCGGAGAGGCTGGCGATGACGCCGTCCTCAGCCCGGTGCTGAGCTGGAATCCGCGCACCGGAAGCCTGCAGCTCAGCCGCCAGGCCACCCAGCGGCTGTTCCACAGCCTGGGGGGCCGCCTCACCGAACGCCACGGCAGTGGCCTGACGGTGTTCTTTCCCGTGGCGGAGAGCCCGGAGCCGCCGGGCGATCCGGTTTGTTGACGGGTGTGAAGAGAGCGCCGAAGCCCCAGGGCGGCCCCGAATCTCGGTGCTAGTTTCCAGCCGAAATGGTTCGCCGGCTCAGAGATGGGTCCGCCGACTCACCTCCCCCAACAGCCATGACAGCAACGGCGCTGAGCGGTCAACTTCCCAAGTCCATCGGCAGCACGGGCGGTCTGCTCAATTCCGCTGAAACCGAGGAGAAGTACGCCATCACCTGGACCAGCGGCAAGGCCCAGGTGTTTGAACTGCCCACGGGTGGCGCGGCCGAGATGAACGAGGGGGAGAACATCATGTACTTCGCCCGCAAGGAGCAGTGCCTGGCCCTGGGCACCCAACTGCGCACCAAGTTCAAGCCCCGGATCGAAGATTTCAAGATTTACCGGATCTTCCCGGGTGGTGACACGGAATATCTCCATCCCAAGGATGGGGTCTTCCCCGAAAAAGTGAACGAGGGTCGCCCGATCGTGGGGCACAATCCCCGTCGCATCGGCGAGAATCCCGACCCCTCCACTCTCAAGTTCTCCGGCCGCAACACCTACGATTCCTGAGCCCTGAGCGCTCCAGGATCCCCCCGGCTGCGCTGCCTCGCCAGCCCCTCGGACCGGGATCCTCCAACCTGTAGAAAGGCGGGGCCGGGAGCCCCGTTTTTTATGCCTGGCCGTTGCCGTGATGCCCTTTCCCGATCGCGACGCGTTCCTGGCACAGGCGGCGGCCGGCCACACCTTCATCCCGCTCACCCGCCGCTGGCCCGCCGATCTCGAGACTCCGCTCACGACCTGGTTGAAGGTGGGAGCCGGCGGCAGCCATGGCGTTCTGCTGGAGTCCGTGGAGGGCGGCGAACAGCTGGGTCGCTGGAGCTTCGTGGCCACCGATCCGCTCTGGACCCTCTCTGTCCGAGCTGACCGGGGCGAGCAGATCTGGCGCGACGGCCGCCGCCGGGAGCTTCGCGGCAACCCCTTCGATCTGCTGCGCGGCTGCCTGGAGGGCCTGCGCCCCGTCTCGATCCCAGGTCTGCCGGCGGTGGGGCAGCTGTTCGGCTTCTGGGGCTATGAGCTGATCCGCTGGATCGAACCACGGGTGCCTGTCCACCCCAACCTCCCCGACGCCCCCCCAGATGGCTGCTGGATGCTGACCGACAGCCTGCTGGTGTTCGACCAGGTGAAGCGGCAGATCACGGCCGTGGCCTACGCCGATCTGAGCGGCGGCGGCGATGCCCAGGAGGCCTACGCCGATGCCCAGGAGCGGATCGACAGCCTGGAGCGCCGGATGCAGGCCCCCCTGCCGGCGGGGGTCAGCCCCCTGCGCTGGGATCCGGAGCCGACCGTGGATCTGCCGACCACGAGCAACCGCAGCCGTGACGACTTCGAGGCGGCCGTCGGGGCGGCTCGGGAGCACATCGCCGCCGGAGACGTGTTCCAACTGGTGCTGAGCCAACGCTTGGAAACCCGGATCGCGCGCGATCCGTTCGAGCTCTACCGCAGCCTGCGGATGGTGAACCCGTCCCCCTACATGGCCTTCTTCAATTTCGGCGGCTGGTACCTGATCGGCTCCAGCCCCGAGGTGATGGTGAAGGCCGAACCGGTCGAGGGGGGCGTGCGAGCCTCGCTGCGGCCGATCGCCGGCACCCGGCCGCGGGGCCAGACCCGGGCGGAGGATCAGGCCCTGGAGCGGGACCTGCTCGCCGATCCGAAGGAACGGGCCGAGCACGTCATGCTGGTCGATCTGGGCCGCAACGACCTGGGCCGGGTCTGCCGGCCGGGCAGTGTGGCGGTCACGGAGCTGATGGTGATCGAGCGCTACTCGCACGTCATGCACATCGTCAGCCAGGTGGAAGGCCTGCTCGATGCGGACCATGACGTCTGGGACCTGCTGCAGGCCTCCTTCCCCGCCGGCACGGTCAGCGGAGCACCGAAGATCAGGGCGATGCAGCTGATCCACGCCCACGAACCCCAGGCCCGCGGCCCCTATTCGGGCGTCTACGGAGCCGTGGATCTCGGCGGCGCCCTCAACACCGCGATCACGATCCGCACCATGGTGGTGCTGCCCGATCCCGCCGGCGGCTGGCGGGTGCAGGTGCAGGCCGGCGCCGGGCTGGTGGCCGATTCCCAGCCGGCGGCCGAGTACCAGGAAACCCTCAACAAGGCCCGTGGCCTGCTCAAGGCCCTGGCCTGTCTCCAGGGAGAGCAGCCGTGAGGGGCTCGCTGCTGAAGGGATTCGAGGTGGAACTGTTCACCGGCAGGGCCGATGGCCGCGTGGTGGGGGTGGCGGAGCAGGCCGCCGCAGCCCTCGATGGCTTCGTGACCGAACCGGATCACCGCAACCTCGAATACATCACCCCTCCGGATGCCGACTACAACCGGCAGCTGCACCTGTTGCTCGAACCCCGGCGTCGGCTGCGGCGCTGGCTCGAGGAACGGGGGCTGACCCTGTTGCCGGGCAGCACCCTCAGCCTGGGCGACAGCCACCGCTTCGAGCGCTCCGATCCATCCAATCCATACCACGACTTCATCGAAGCCAGCTACGGCACCCGGGTGGTCACCGCCAGCGTCCACATCAACCTGGGGCTGACGGCCATGGATCCCCTGTTCGCGGGCTGCCGGCTGATCCGCTGCGAGGCCGCCCTGCTGCTGGCCCTGAGCGCCAGCTCCCCGTTTCTCGATGGCGTGGCCACGGGTGCCCATTCCCAACGCTGGCTCCAGTTCCCCCTGACCCCGAAGAAGGTGCCCCTCTTCCTCGACCATCGGCACTACATCGCCTGGATGGAGCAGCAGCTGACCGCCGGCACGATGCGGAACGTGCGCCACCTCTGGACCTCGGTGCGGCCGAACGGCCAGGACCGTCCCCACGATCTCAATCGCCTGGAGATCCGCATCTGCGATCTGATCAGTGATCCGAGGCTGCTGCTGGCGGTGACGGCCTTCACCGAGCTGCGGCTGCGGCAGGTGATCGCCGACCCGGGTGCCCACGACCCGCTGCGCGCCAGCAGCCTCAATCCCGGGCAGCTGGCCGAACTGGCCGACCGCAACGATCGGGAGGCCGCCCGCTCCAGCCTGGACGCGGTGCTGCACGACTGGAGGAGCGGAGTACCGCTGACGGCACGGGCCTGGATCCGGCGCGAGCTGGAGGCCCTGATGCCCCTGGCCGAGCAGGAGGGCCTCGCCCCCTGGCTGGCGCCGCTCGGGCCGGTGCTGGAACGGGGGAACCAGGCCATGCGCTGGCTGGAGGGACAGGCGGCGGGCGTCCCCATCCCCACGATCCTGGCGGAGGCGGCGGAGGCGATGCGCGCGAGCGAAGGCGATCCGGCACCGCTCAACACAGCCGTTGTGGACACTTTGGGATGATCATGGATCCTTCCTCCACCGCGCCGGCCCCCATGCGGCAGACCCTGCCTGCCACGCCAGCCGAGCTGGAACCCAGCCTTGAGGTGGTCCAGCCCGCACCGCGGGTCACCCGGCTGCTGGGGGAACGGCTCGAACTGGTCGAGGATCTCTGGCAGACCGTGCTGCGCAGCGAGTGTCCACCCGAGCAGACCGAGCGCCTGCTGCGGCTCAAGCGCCTGAGTGATCCCTGCGACGAGACTCTTCAGGAGCGGGACACCACCGCGGCGATCGTGGCGTTGATCCGGGAGATGGAGCTCTCCGAGGCGATCGCGGCCGCCCGGGCCTTCTCGCTCTATTTCCAGCTCGTCAACATCCTCGAGCAGCACATCGAAGAGGACAGCTATCTGGCCAGCCTGCAGGAGGGCACCACCCCGGCCGCTCCCGATCCCTTCGCCCCACCGCTGGCCAGCCAGACCGACCCGGCCACCTTCCGCGAACTGTTCACCCGCCTACGGGGCCTGAATGTCCCCCCGGGCCAGATCGAAACCCTGCTGAGGGAGCTGGACATCCGGCTGGTGTTCACCGCCCACCCCACCGAGATCGTGCGGCACACCGTGCGGCACAAGCAGCGGCGGGTGGCGGCCCTGATTCACCGCCTCCAGCAGGACAGCCCCACCGAACTGCAGGACGAGCGCAGCCTTCGGCTCCAGCTGGAGGAGGAGATCCGGCTCTGGTGGCGCACCGATGAGCTGCACCAGTTCAAGCCCTCGGTGCTCGATGAGGTGGATTACGCCCTGCACTATTTCCAGCAGGTGCTGTTCGATGCCATGCCGCTGCTGCGGCAGCGGATCCACACCGCCCTGCGCTGCAGCTATCCGGATGTGGCCCCACCCCGTGATGCCTTCTGCACCTTCGGCTCCTGGGTGGGCGCCGACCGGGATGGCAACCCCTCCGTCACCCCGGAGATCACCTGGCGCACCGCCTGCTTCCAGCGCCAGCTGATGATCGAGCGCTACATCGCCGCGGTGCAGGACCTGCGCGACCAGCTCAGCATCTCGATGCAATGGAGCCAGGTGAGCGCTCCGCTGCTGGAATCGCTCGAAATGGACCGGCTGCGCTTCCCGGAGATCTACGAGGAACGGGCGGCGCGCTACCGGCTCGAGCCCTACCGGCTCAAGCTCAGCTACATCGTGGAGCGCCTGCAGCTCACCCACCATCGCAATCAGCAGCTGGCCGAAGCCGGCTGGGAATCCCCCTGCGAAAGCGCCGGTCCCGCCGTGCTCATCCCCGGCACCGGCCCGATGGCCGCCGCCCCGCCCGAGCTGCACTACGGCTCGGTGGGTGAACTGCGCACAGACCTGGAGCTGCTGCGCGACAGCCTCGACACCACCGGTCTCAGCTGCGAGCCGTTGCTGAAACTGCTCAGCCAGGTGCACATCTTCGCCTTCTGCCTGGCCAGCCTCGACATCCGCCAGGAGAGCACCCGCCACAGTGATGCCCTTGACGAGCTCACCCGGTATCTGCAGCTGCCGGTGCCCTACGGCGAGATGGAGGAGGAGCAGCGAGTGGAGTGGCTCCTCCAGGAGCTGCAGACCCGCCGGCCCCTGTTGCCGCCCGCCGCCCGCTGGAGCGCCGCCACCACGGAAACCTTCGCGGTCTTCCGCATGCTGCAGCGGCTCCAGGAGGAATTCGGTGCACGCATCTGCCGCAGCTATGTCATCTCGATGGCCCACACGGTCTCCGACCTGCTCGAGGTGATGCTGCTGGCCAAGGAGGTGGGCCTGGTGGATCCGAAGGCGGTGCAGACCCAGCTCCTGGTGGTGCCGCTGTTCGAAACCGTGGAAGATCTGCAGCGCGCGCCGGCCGTGATGGAGCGCCTGTTCGCCGAGCCCTTCTACCTCGCCTTGCTGGCCAGCAGCGGCGATGCCGAGAAGCCTTTGCAGGAGGTGATGCTCGGCTATTCCGACAGCAACAAGGATTCCGGCTTTCTCTCCAGCAACTGGGAAATCCACAAGGCCCAGATCGCCCTGCAGCGCCTGGCCAGCCGCCACGATGTGGCCCTGCGCATTTTCCACGGGCGGGGCGGCTCGGTCGGACGGGGGGGCGGTCCGGCCTATCAGGCGATCCTGGCCCAGCCCAGCGGCACCCTCAACGGCCGCATCAAGATCACCGAGCAGGGGGAAGTGCTGGCCTCGAAGTACTCCCTGCCCGAGCTGGCCCTCTACAACCTGGAAACAGTCACCACCGCGGTTCTCCAGAACAGCCTGGTGAGCACCAGCGTCGACGACACCCCCAGCTGGAACGAACTGATGGGACGCCTCGGTGCCCGCTCCCGCCAGCACTACCGAACCCTGGTGCATGACAACCCCGACCTGGTTGAGTTCTTTCAGCAGGTCACCCCGATCGAGGAAATCAGCAAGCTGCAGATCTCCAGCCGGCCGGCCCGGCGCAAGAGCGGCGCCAAGGATCTCTCCAGCCTGCGGGCCATCCCCTGGGTGTTCGGCTGGACCCAGAGCCGTTTCCTGCTGCCCAGCTGGTTCGGCGTCGGCGCCGCCCTGCAGGAGGAACTCCAGCAGGACCCGGATCAGATCGAGCTGCTGAGGCTGCTCTACCAGCGCTGGCCCTTCTTCCGGATGCTGATCTCCAAGGTGGAGATGACCCTCTCGAAGGTGGATCTGGATCTGGCCCACCACTACGTGCAGGCCCTGGGACGGCCATCCCACCGCGAGGCATTCGAGCGCATCTTCGCGGTGATCGCCGCCGAGTTCGTGCTCACCCGTGACCTGGTGCTGACGATCTCGGGCCATACCCGGCTGCTGGACGGCGATCCGGCCCTGCAACTCTCGGTGGACCTGCGCAACCGCACCATCGTGCCGCTGGGCTTCCTGCAGGTGGCGCTGCTGCGCCGGCTCCGGGACCAGAACCGCCAGCCGCCGATGAGCGAGGCCATCGGCGACGGACACGATGGCCGCACCTACAGCCGCAGCGAACTGCTGCGCGGCGCCCTCCTCACCATCAACGGCATCGCTGCCGGGATGCGCAACACCGGCTGAGGAGCGCTTGATCCCCTTTCGCGTCCAACCTGCCGCTCCCCGCCTTCCGGAGGGCTACAGCCTGGAGAGCGCGCTGGCGCCGGAGCCCGGCGAACTCAACCGCCTGCTGGTGGCCTGCGGGGACATCGCCCGGCCGGAGCAGCGGATCCGGCTGATGCTGGAACGCAGCGCCTGGCAGCTGTCCGTGCGGGATCCCAGCGGGACCCTGGTGGGATTCGTGCGGGCCACGAGCGACCAGGCCCTCAACGCCAATCTCTGGGACCTGGCCGCGGCCCCCGAGGATCCCCAGCAGCAGGTGGTGCTGACGGTGCTGGTTCACGGAGCCCTGAGCCGGCTGCGCAAGGAACTCAGCGGCTGCAGCATTTCGGTGGCAGCACCCCCCGAAGCGGTGGCAGCCCTCCAGAAGCACGGGTTTCTGGTGGATCCGGGCGGGATCCGGGCGATGGGTCTGACCCTTGGGGCGCCCCTGGCACTGGTGGATGAAGCGAGCATGGAGGGACTCGAACCCCCGACATTCAGAACCGGAATCTGACGCTCTATCCAACTGAGCTACATGCCCGTGAGGCGGGGGGAACCCCTGTCCCAGCTCGCTTAGCTTAGCCGCACGCCGCCCCGGACCCATTCGGCTTCATCGCCTGGAGCTGCTGGACTTCCGGAACTACGGCCAGCTCGTGCTCGAGCTGGAGGCGCCGAGGCTGCTGGTGATCGGCGCGAACGGCGAAGGGAAATCCAACCTGCTTGAGGCGGTGGAACTGCTTGGCAGTCTCCGTTCCCATCGCACCGGCAGCGATCGGGACCTGATCCGCCATGGGGCCGCCACGGCGACCGTCCGGGGCTGGTGCCGGCCGAACGACCCCGGGGATCGGCTGGACGGCAGCGACCGGCTGGAGCTGGAGCTGCGCCGCTCGGGCGGCCGGCAGGCCCGGCGGAACGGGAGGACCCTGGAACGTCAGCATGATCTGATCGGTCCGCTGCGCTGCGTCGGCTTCAGCGCCCTCGATCTGGAGCTGGTCCGGGGCGAACCGGCCCTGCGGCGCCAGTGGCTGGACCGGGTCGTGCTGCAGCTCGAGCCGGTCTATGGCGAGCTGCTGGCCCGCTACGGCCGCCTGCTGCGGCAGCGGAGCCAGCTGCTGCGCCGGGGCCTGGCCCAGGGGCCTGGACAGCTCGACGCCCTTCAGGAGGCGTTCGACCAGCAGATGGCCCTGGTCGGCACGCGACTGCATCGCCGTCGCAGCCGAGCCCTGCGCCGCCTGGAGCCCCTGGCGGCGGCCTGGCAGGAGCGGCTGAGCGGTGGGCGGGAGCGGCTGGAGCTGCGCTATCGGGCCGGCACCCAACTGGAGGGGGACGAGGAGGAAGGCCCCTGGAGGGAGGCCCTGGCCGAGCAGTTGCACCGGCAACGGGCCGAGGAACGGCGGCTGGGCCAGTGCCTGGTGGGCCCCCATCGGGATGAGGTGGCTCTGCTGCTGGGGGACCAGCCAGCCCGGCGCTATGGATCGGCCGGCCAGCAGCGGACGCTGGTGCTGGCCTTGAAACTGGCGGAACTCGAGCTGGTGCGGCAGCTCTGGGGCCAGCCGCCCCTGCTCCTTCTGGACGACGTGCTGGCGGAACTGGACCCGCAGCGCCAGGGCCTGCTGCTCGATGCGGTGGGGGAGGGATACCAGTGTCTCGTGAGCGCCACCCACGTGGAGACGTTCCGGGGAGGGTGGCGGGGAGACGCCTCCCAGCTGGTGCGGATCCGGCAGGGACAGATGGAACCGGAGCACATGGAGGCGGAGGGGGTAGGGCCGCCTTAGGATGAAAGGCTGTTTGCCTGGATTCGATGACCCAGAGCCTGCCCTGCCTCCATCCCCACCCCGGATGGAACGGAGCCCAAAGCCAACCGAGCCCCAAGCCCCAACCTCCCAGTGCCACCGCCGACACCATGGTGGGCAAACACTGCATCCTCGAGCTTTACGACTGCGACACGCTCAAGCTCGACGACGAAGCCTTTCTCAGGGACGCCATCACGACCGCAGCGAAGCGTGCCGGCGCCACCCTCCTCAATCTGATCACCCACCGGTTCGAACCGCAGGGAGTGACGGGCCTGGCTCTATTGGCTGAATCGCACATCTCGATCCACACCTGGCCCGAATCGGGCTACGCGGCCGTGGATGTCTTCACCTGCGGTGACCACACCATGCCGGAGCTGGCCTGCCAGGTGCTGGCGGAGGAACTTGATGCCGGCCACCGCAAGCTCAAGAGCTTCCGGCGCGAAACCCCGGCCTCCGTGGCCGATCAGCTGCGGGAGCCCATCGGGCTGGCCGCCTGATCCAGCCAGTCCCGCTGACCCACCCCGCCGGCGCTGGGTCAGATCCGGTTGAGCTTGCCGCTCACCAGCCCCTCCAGATCCAGGCTCACGGCGGTGAATCCGAACCCTCGGAACACCGCCACCAACTCCTCACGGGGCAGCCGCTCGAGCCATGAGGCGACCTGATCGGCAGGAACCTCGATCCGGGCCGTCTCCCCCTGGCTGCGCACCCGCAGCTCCCGCACGCCGCGGCGCCGTAACCAGTCTTCGGCGGCGGCGACCCGCTCCAGGCGACTCGCCGTGACGGGTTCGCCGTAGGGGAACCGGGAGGCGAGACAGGGCTGGGCCGGTTTGTCCCACCAGGGGAAGCCCAGGGCCTTCGAGAGCTGGCGGACCGCCGGCTTGTCGATGCTCAGCTCGACGAGGGGGGAGCGCACTCCCCGTTCCCGGGCCGCCCGGATCCCGGGGCGATGGTCCCCCAGATCGTCCAGGTTGACCCCATCAACCACCTGGACCGGGGGCCGGAGCGCCTCCGGGGTCCCCTCCCGCGACAGGACCGCCAGCAGCCGATGCAACTCCCGCTTGCAGGCGTAGCAGCGGTCGATCGGGTTGGCGGCATAGGCCGGATCCTCCAGTTCACCGGTGGGAACTTCCCGGTGCCGGATCCCCATCCAGGCGGCCTGCTGGCGTGCTTCCCGCAGCAGATGGGGGGCCAGGGCAGGGGAGACCCCGGTGACCGCCACCGCCCCCTCCCCCAGTTGCTCGCTGGCGATGGCGGCCACCAGGGCACTGTCGACGCCCCCGGAGTAGGCCACCAGGACCGAACCGAACCGACCCAGGAGCTGGCGCAGGGATGCCAGCTGGCCGGCCAGCGCAGGCGACAGGCTGTCCACCTGGGGATGCAGGGCCTGGGGGGGCATCGCCTCGCGAGCAGCTCGTTAGCATCCAACCGTAGAAGGATCCCCATGGCGGCGCTCTCCACCTCGGCCTCCAGCGGATCCACCCGGGCGATCGGCATCCGCACCGCGGCAGGGGCGAACGAGCGCAACCTCGGCCAACTGCACGTCTACGACGGGGACGGCAAGGGCAAGAGTCAGGCGGCCCTGGGCGTGGTCCTGCGCACCATCGGGCTGGGGATCTGCGAGCAGAAGCGCACCCGGGTGCTGCTGCTGCGCTTCCTCAAGGGTCCCGGCCGCACCTACGACGAAGACGGGGCGATCGAGGCGCTGCAGCAGGGCTTCCCCCACCTGATCGACCAGGTGCGCACCGGCCGGGGCGAGTTCTTCAGCGCCGAAGAGGCCACCCGCTTCGATCGCCAGGAGGCCCAGCGCGGCTGGGACATCGCCCGGGGGGCACTCGCCAGCGCCCTTTACTCGGTGGTCGTGCTCGATGAGCTCAATCCGGTGCTGGACCTGGGCCTGCTCGACACCGACGAGGTGGTGCGCGGCCTGGCCAACCGGCCGGAGGGGATGGAGGTGATCGTCACCGGCCGTGGCGCCCCCCGCTCCCTGGTGCAGATGGCCGATCTCCACTCGGAAATGCGCGCCCACCGCCGCGCCGGCGCCGAGGCGGGCGGTCTCGAGGGCATCGAGATCTACACGGGCGAAGGCAAGGGCAAATCCACCAGTGCCCTGGGCAAGGCCCTGCAGGCGATCGGTCGCGGCATCAGCCAGGACAAGAGCCACCGGGTGCTGATCCTGCAGTGGCTCAAGGGGGGCAGCGGCTACACCGAGGATGCCGCGATTGCCGCCCTGCGGGAGAGCTACCCCCACCTGGTGGACCATCTGCGCTCGGGCCGCGACGCCATCGTCTGGCGCGGCCAGCAGCAACCGATCGACTATGTGGAGGCCGAGCGGGCCTGGGAGATCGCCCGCGCCGCCATCTCCAGTGGGCTCTACAAGACCGTGATTCTCGATGAGCTCAACCCCACCGTGGATCTGGAACTGCTTCCGGTGGAGCCGATCGTTCAGACCCTGCTGCGCAAGCCGGCCGAAACGGAGGTGATCATCACCGGGCGCTGCAAGAATCCACCGGCCTACTTCGATCTGGCCAGCGTCCACTCCGAGATGGTCTGCCACAAGCACTACGCTGAGCGGGGTGTGGACCTCAAGCGGGGCGTCGATTACTGATCGATCAACCGGGGCCGATCAGTAGAGGGGCACGGAAGGATCCACCTCTTCGCTCCAGGCGTTGATGCCTCCCGCCACGTTCACTCCTTCGATTCCATGGCGGCCCAGGGCGATCAGGGCCTTGGCGGATCGGCCGCCCATCTTGCAATGGACGTAGAGCGTCTTGCCACTGGCGAGTTCACGGATCTCGTCGACGGCCTCACCACTCTCAATCCGATCGAGGGGCACCAGTACCGAACCGGCGATGGTGGCGATCTCGGCTTCGGGAGGATTGCGCACGTCCAGCAGGATGAGACTCTCCTGGCGGAGATCGATCAGGGCCTTGAGTTCTGCCACGCTGATGCTCGCCAGGCTGCCGGATTCCTCCTGGCCCGGAGCGGTCCCACCGACGCCGCAGAACTCCTGGTAATCGATCAGCCCCTCGATCACGGGCCGCTCCAGACTCGGACGCAGTTTCAGCTCACGGAAGCGCATCCCCAGGGCATCGAACAGCAGCAGACGGCCGCTGAGGGTGGTGCCGATGCCCGTGATGATCTTGACGGCCTCGGTGGCCTGGATCACCCCGATGATGCCCGGCAGCACACCCACCACGCCCCCCTCGGCACAGGAGGGAACCATGCCCGGCGGCGGCGGCTCGGGGAACAGGTCGCGGTAGTTCGGCCCGTCGAGGTGGTTGAACACCGTGGCCTGGCCCTCGAATCGGAAGATCGAGCCGTACACGTTGGGCTTGCCCAGCAGGACGCAGGCGTCATTGACCAGGTAGCGGGTGGGGAAGTTATCGGTGCCGTCACAGACCAGGTCGTAGGGCTCGAAGATCGCCAGGGCGTTCTCGCTGGTGAGCGCGGTCTCGTAGAGATCCACCTGGCAATGGGGATTGATCTCGAGAATGCGGTGCTTCGCCGATTCGATCTTCGGCTTGCCCACCCAGCTGGTGCCGTGGATCACCTGGCGCTGGAGGTTGCTGGTGTCCACCACGTCGAAGTCGACGATGCCGATGCGGCCGACGCCGGCGGCGGCCAGGTAGAGCAGCAGAGGCGAACCCAGACCTCCGGTGCCGACGCAGAGCACGGAGGCGGCCTTCAGCCGTTTCTGGCCCTCCATGCCCACCTCCGGCAGGATCAGGTGGCGGGAGAAGCGCGCCACCTCGTCGGGGCTGAGCTGGATGCTGGTGGTATCAGGGGGAAGCATGGCAACAGGCCTCGGGCCGCGGTCGGGCCGATCGATGCGGCCTTCCCTCCTACTCTCCCAAATCCCCGGTGCTGTCCGCCGCCCCGTCCGGATCCGAAGTCCCGCCAGGCACCGAAGGGACGCGTATCGGCAGCTCCCTGACGGCAGCCCGGCGGGAGTCCGGCGGGCCCGGCTCGCTCAGCCACCAGGCCCTCAGGTCGCCGGCCACGCCCAGGATCAGCATCAAAGTGGGTGGGAACGCCCAGTCGCGATCGGTGGGCGAGGGCACCGCCGGCCCGGCCGGATGACTGTGGACCGTGCCGATCACCTGCCAGCCCCGCCGCCGGCCCCACTTCTGGGCCAGCAGCTGCTCCCGGGGATCGATGCTGAAGCGCCGGCCCCGCTCGGCCGGCGGCTCCCAGACATTGAGACAGGGCCAGAGCGCCCGGATCCGCAGGCGGGAGCCGCCATCCCCCAGCAGCAACGCGCAGCCCTCGGCCGGCTTCGCCGCCGCCATCAGGGCCCGCAGAACGGTCAGCCGATCCGAATCAACCTCGAGCCGCTCTGGCCAGCCGGATCCCATACCGATACCTTGAGCCCTTGACTCTCACACCTTCGCCCTTTCGTAGATGAGCGACGTAAGCACCCACGAACAGGAGCAGACGGCCCCCGAGAGCGTTCCGCCGATGGCCGACGGCGAGCCCGCCGCCGGTTTCAGCGAACGCTACGGGGACATCCTCACCAAGGTGAACCAGAGCCTCGATCAGGTCGACTGGTCGCAGATCAGCCGCATCGGCAAAGGGGTCGGCGTTCTGCTGGCGGTGATCGTGGCCCAGGTCCTGATCAAGGGTGTGCTGGACACGATCAACCTCCTGCCCGTGGTGCCCGGCCTGCTGGAGCTCCTCGGCCTGGTGGTGGTGGGCAACTGGAGCTGGCAGAACCTTTCCACCAGTGAGAAGCGCACCAGCGTGATGAACCGCCTCCAGGCGATCCGCCAGGAGTACCTGGGCTAGCGCTCGGCGGCGGCCCCTTTCCCCGCGAGCAACCCGTCGATGACGGCCTGGGCCTGATCCCCATAGCCGCCCCCGAACAGATTGGCATGGTTGAGCAGGTGATACAGGTTGTAGAGGTGGCTGCGAAACCGCCAGCCCTGCGGCAGGGGCCAGGTGTGCTCATATCCCCGGAACAGGGCGGGGGGCAGACCGCCGAACAGCCGGGCCATGGCCAGATCCACCTCCCGATCCCCGCGATACACGGCCGGATCGAACAGCGCAGCCCGCACCGGTCCCTGACCCAGCAGACCCGTGTTGCCGCTCCAGAGGTCCCCATGCACGAGGCAGGGATCGGCCCCGTGGCCATTCAGCCAGTCCGCCGTGCGGGCAAGCAGCCTCTCGGCCCCGCTGAAGCGGCGTCCACGGCCGCCCGCGATGCGCAGCTGCACCTCCAGCCGCTGTTCCGTGAAGAACCGCCCCCAGTCCTGGGACCAGCCGTTGGGCTGGGGACCTGAGCCGATGAAATTGTCCCGGCTCCAGCCGAAGGCGGGACCGGCGGGACACCACTCCAGGCTACGGCGATGCAGGCGGGCCAGGGCGGCGCCGGCTGCCTCCCAGGCTTCGCCGCCGGAGCGGGAGCCCAGATCCAGCCAGTCCATCGTCAGCAGGGCCGTGCCGTCCTCCAGGTCACAGTGCAATGGCGCCGGAATCACCAGTTCGCCGGCCGCCGCCCGACGCAGGGCCTCGAGGCCATCCACCTCCGCCTGAAGCAGCGGCAGGGCCACGGCGGTGTTGGTCTTGGCGAAGAGGCGCCGTCCATCGGCGAGCTCCAGGGCCCAGGCGGTGTGGATGCAGCCGCCGGCCACGGTCCGGCAGGCCAGCAGGTCCGTGCCGAGCCTCCGTCGCACCCAGATCTGGAGGGCGTTGCGCATCGGGGCCCGGCGGTTGTTGCCAGCATGCCGGCCCCATGGCGTTCCTCCCCTGCGTGGCCGACCCCCTGCCTGACCCTGCGGCAACCTGTGATGTGGCGGTGATCGGCGCCGGCATCGCAGGGCTGAGCGCCGCGGCGCTGCTGGCCCGCCACGGCCTGCGAGTCCAGCTGCTCGAGGCCCACCACCAGAGTGGCGGCTGTGCCGGCACCTTCCGGCGCGGCCCCTACGTCTTCGACGTGGGGGCCACCCAGGTGGCAGGCCTGGAGCCCGGCGGCATCCACAGCCGTCTGTTCCGGTCGCTCGACGTGCCACCGCCGCCGGCCACCCCCCTGGATCCCGGCTGCGTGGTGGATCTGGACGACGGGACCGCCCCGATCCGGCTCTGGCGCGATCCGGCTCGCTGGCGGGAGGAGCGGCAACGGCAGTTCCCGGGGAGCGAATCGTTCTGGCGGCTCTGCGCCGCCCTGCACCGGGCGAACTGGGCCTTCGCCGGCCGCGATCCGGTGCTGCCGCCACGCAGCGCCTGGGATCTGGGCCAACTGATCGGGGCGCTGCGGCCCGCCAATCTGCCGGGAGCCCTGCTGATCGGATCGAGCGTGGCCGACCTGCTGCGGTGCTGCGGCTGCGCCGCCGACCCCCGGCTGCGGCGCTTCCTGGATCTGCAGCTACGGCTGTACTCCCAGGAGCCAGCCGGCGGCACCGCGGCTCTCTACGGCGCCAGCGTGCTGGCGATGGCCCAGGAGCCCCTGGGCCTGTGGCACCTCCAGGGATCGATGCAGGCCCTCAGCCAGAGTCTGGAGCAGGCCCTTGCCTCCGGCGGCGGGCAGCTTCGCCTGCGGCACCGGGTGGTGAGCCTGTCCCCGGCGGACGGGGACGGGACGGCCGGCTGGCGGATCGAGGGGCTGGGGCCCGGGGGCGGGCCCTTCCGGCTCAGCTGCCGGGAGCTGATCGTCAGCCTGCCGCCGCAGGCCCTGCCGGGGCTGCTGGGGGCGGCCCTGCCGCCGGGCTACCGCCGCCGGCTCGAGCGCGGGCCCGATCCCAGCGGCGCCCTGGTGCTCTATGGCGCGGTGGAACGCCACGCCCTGCCGCCGGAGTGCCCGCCCCATCTCCAGATCGACTGGCCCGACCCCGGCTCCCTGTTCGTCTCGGTGAGCCGCGAGGGGGATGGGCGGGCGCCGGCCGGTCAGGCCACGGTGATCGCCAGCGTGTTCACCCCTGCGCGAGCCTGGTGTTCCCTGGAGGAGAGCGCCTACGCCGAGGCGAAACGGAGGGCGCGAACCGGCATCGAAGCCGGGCTGGAGCGGCTGCTGGGACTCACGGCCGCGGACTGGCGCCACGCCGAGCTCGCCACTCCCCGGGGCTTCGCCCGCTGGACCGGTCGGCCGTTCGGATTCGTGGGGGGGCTGGGCCAGCATCCCTCCCGCTTCGGGCCGTTCGGACTGGCCAGCCGCACTCCCCTGCCGGGGTTCTGGCTCTGTGGGGATGCCATCCATCCCGGGGAGGGCACGGCCGGGGTGACCCTCTCGGCCCTGATGACCTGCCGGCAGCTGCTGGCCGGGCGGGGCCAGGCCCTGAGCCTGGTCCGGGGGGACCCAGCCGGCCCGTCTGGGCCCCCCTGAGCCGGCTTAGAGAAACTCCGGCCGCAGTTCCCGGCTGCGCTCCAGCTCCGCCTGTAGGGCCGGCCCGTCCTCGCGCCGCAGGCAGCCCTCGATCTCCCCCAGGGAAGCGCGGTAGCAGGCCAGGGCCTGCAGCAGGGCATCCCGGTTGTGCAGGGCCATCAGGACGCCGAGCTCCGGGTTCCCTCCGCCGACGCGGGTGGTGTCGGCAAAGCCACTGGAGGCGAGGGCGCGAACCAGGGTGGGGTCCGCGGCCCCCGCCCCACCACTCCGGTCCACCGCCAGCAGCAGGGAAGCGCTCACCAGGACGGGCAGGTGGGAGATCAGGGCCACCGCCCGGTCATGGGCGCTCGGGTCACATTGCAGCCAGCGGGCCTCAAGGGCTTCGGCCAGGCTCCGCACCGTCGCCAGGGCCTCCGGATCAGTGTCCGCCGCGGGGGTCACCACCCAGGGGCGGCCCCGGAACAGATGGCGCTGGCCGGCCTCCACCCCGGCCGCCTCCGTCCCCGCCATCGGATGGCTGGCGACAAAACGGGGATGGAGGCCCTGCCACCGGGCCAGGACCGCCGCCTTGAGCGAGCCCACATCGGTGACCACGGCATCCCGCGGCAGGGCCTCCAGCAGGGCACCCGGCGGATCCAGCAGGCGATCGAGGGGAAGGGCCAGCACCACCAGGCCGCACCCGTCCAGCACCGCGGGGTCGGTGCTGGCCCGATGGGCCAGCCCCCGCTGGCAGCCACGCTCGGCGGTTCCCTGCCGGTGCACCAGGGCCCGCACCTCCAGATCCATGGCCCCCAGATCGAGGCCGATGGAGCCGCCGATCAGCCCGAGGCCCACGACCCCCACGGGTCGTTCACGCCAGAGGGATGTCATCGCTGGTACGGCCGCATCAACTCAGCTTCCTAC
Organism: Cryptocyanus atlanticus LEGE 06306; assembly: GCF_056633155.1. Lineage (NCBI taxonomy): Bacteria > Bacillati > Cyanobacteriota > Cyanophyceae > Synechococcales > Prochlorococcaceae > Cryptocyanus > Cryptocyanus atlanticus. Next base: position 205,438 of record NZ_JBSJOZ010000002.1, on the reverse strand, counting down.
GATTCGGCGATGTTGGAAGCCCGCGCCCACCAGCAGCTCAAACAGCTCCTGCGTCAGGAGGGTGGAATCCGCTGGCCCCATCACCTGACCCTGAGCCGTCTGGTGGCCCGCAGCCTTCGCCGGGCCGACCACACCCTCATCCGGCTCGCCCCCGGCAGTGATCCCGACTGGCTCGTGGGCATGTTGGTGCCCCTGGCCCTCAGCGACGCCCCGCTGGCCCTGGTGGTGAGCGATGCCCTGAGACAGCGGTTGCAGCGGGTGGAGCTGCCCCGGTTGCGGACGGTGGGCCTCCACCTGCCCTGCTGGGAGGGATCGATCGCTCCGGCCGAGGCCCGCCTCTGGTTGCTCAACCACCGGGAGCTGGCGGAGGCCTGGCGTGCCGGGCAGCTGGGCGCTCGCCAGCTCGTGGTACCGGAAGCGGAGCAGCTGGAGCCGATGCTGCGCCTGGCCCTCGACCGGCCGCTTGCCGGCCGTCACTGGGAACAGTTGCGCCGCAGCCTCCCCAGCGCCGACCCCAGCCTGCTGGCCCTGCATCACCGGCTCAGTCAGCGGATCCTCGGCCACCCCCCCAGCCCCTCCGGCCTGGTACCGGTCGAGCCGGAGGAAGAGGCCCCTCTGCGCCAGCTGCTGGCGTTGATCGCGCCGCTGCCGGAGCCCTGGGACCAGTGGCTGGCGGCCCAGGGCCAGAACTGGACCAGCTGGGCGGCCGTGGACCGTCAGCTGCTCCACTGGACCCTGCACCGGCAGCCCCTGGAACCGCTCAAGGTGATGGGCGGGCTGCTGGAGGGACGCGGGGCGGTGCTGGTGGGACAACTGGGCCCCGAAGACGGGGTCGCCGGGCTGGCGCCCCAGGTGACGGTGAACCTGGCCGATCCCCCCCTGGCCGATCCCCTGCCCCTGTATGCCCCCCTGCGACAGCCGCTCCCCAACAGCCCCCACTACGGCGATCACCTGCTCGATCACGGCCGCCGCCTGGTGTTGGGGCAGGCGGGTCTCAGCGTGGTGCTGGTGGACGATCCGGCCCTGCGCCTGCCCCTCGTCAGTGCCCTGGCGGCTGAATTCGGCAGTCGGGTCGGTCACCAGATCACGGCGCCCGAGAGCAACGGGGTGATCTGCTGTGGCTGGTCCTGGTGGCTGGCACACCAGGAGCGCCTGCCACTTCCCTGCCAGGTGATCCTCGGACCGCTGCCCATCGCCAGCCTGGAGGATCCGCTGACGGCCGCTCGGGTCGGTCGGCTGCGGCGAGAGGGTCGGGACTGGTTCCGGGAGCTGCTGCTGCCCGAAGCCCTGTTCCGGCTCCAGCACGGTCTGGCCGGGCTGCGGCGCAGCGGCGGGCGGGCGGCGGTGCTGGACGGCCGGCTGCATGGCCGCAGCTGGGGTCGCCAGGTGCTGCAGGCCCTTGAGCCCTGGGTGGCCCTGAAGCGACTGCTTCCGGGCTGAGGAACTCGATCCGAACTTCTAGCCTGGGTTGACCCCGGCTAAGTGAAGACGATGGGAGAGGCACGGCGCCGAGCGGAACAGGGTCTGCCGCCCCGCGAGAAGACGAGCATCCGGCCGGTGGCAACGGACACCTCCGGGAGGCTGGCGCCCTGGCTGCCGATCACCCGCCGTCAGGCCGATCGCTTCGTGTCGCTCACGACGCGCGGAGCCTGGTTCGGGATCGGGGCCCTGGTGCTCTTCTGGGTGACAGTGCGGTTCATCGGCCCCGCTCTCGGCTGGTGGACCCTGGCCGACGGCCCCTGGATCCCACCCGACGCCCCTGGGACCTGGCCGTCCCCAGACCCCGGCCTGGACCGGAGCTGAGTCTTTCTACTCACAACAATCGAAAGAAAAGCTTAGGATTGCGGCAACCATCGAGCCGTCCCATGTTTCCACGCCTCGCCGAGCACTACCGCTCCGTGGTGCAGGATCTGGTCATGAGCCTGCAGGCCCTGGCCAGCAGTCTTCAGCGCAAGGGGCTCGTGGCCACCTGCTATGTCTGCGGCGATGGTCGCGATGGTCATGGGGCCTCCTTCGTAGCCGACCTGGGCGACGGGCACATGGTGCGGTTTCTGGTCTCCGACTTCGGCATCAGCTGGGTCGAATCCCGCAATGGCCACGAACTGGTGAAGCTCGAGGGCGCCGATGCGATCCAGGAGCTCCAGCGTGTCGCCCTGTTCCTGCAGCAACCCAGGCCGCTGTCGCCGGAACGGAATGGGACCACCTCCAGCCGGCTGGAGGCTCCCGCCGCCTGAGCGGGAGCAGGGACGCCTGGCCAGTGAGTAGTTGCGCAGCCCAGTTCCACCACGCCAGCCAAGGCCACTCAGCCCAGCTCGGCCATGACCTCCGGGTCTGCTCCATCTGACGGTTCAGCCGACACGGCAGCCAACCGGGCAGCTGCGGCAGTGAGCGGCTTCATCGAATTGGCCGTCACATCGGCCCCTTCGGTGAGCTTGCGACGCACCTCGGCCTCGATCAGCTCCTTGCGCTCGGGGTTCTGCTCCAGCCAGGTGATCGTGTTGTCGCGGCCCTGGCCGATGTTGTCGCCCTCGTAGCTGTACCAGGCTCCCTTGCGGATCACCACGCCCGTCTCCTCGGCCAAATCGAGCACACAGCCGAGGGTGCTGATGCCGCGACCGAAGAGGATGTCGAACTCAGCGATGCGGAAGGGAGGCGCCACCTTGTTCTTCGCCACTTTCACCTTGGCCCGGATGCCGTATTCCTCCGTGCCGCGCTTGAGGGTCTGGATGCGACGGATGTCGAGCCGCACCGAGGCATAGAACTTGAGCGCGTTACCACCGGTGGTGGTTTCCGGGCTGCCGTAGGTGACCCCGATCTTCTGGCGCAGCTGGTTGAGGAAGATCACCGTGCAGCCCGACTTGCCGATGTTGCCGGTGATCTTGCGCATCGCCTGGCTCATCAGCCGGGCCTGGCTGCCCACGGCCAGATCCCCCATCTCTCCTTCGATCTCAGCGCGGGGTGTGAGAGCCGCCACCGAGTCGACCACGACGATGTCGACGGCGGCGGAGCGCACGAGCTGATCCACGATCTCCAGGGCCATTTCGCCGGTGTCCGGCTGGGACACCAGCAGGTTTTCGACGTCGACCCCCAGGGCCGCGGCATAGACGGGATCGAGGGCATGCTCGGCGTCCACGAAGGCGGCCACACCGCCGCGGCGCTGCGCCTCGGCGATGGCATGGAGAGTGAGGGTGGTCTTGCCGGAGCTCTCCGGGCCGTAGACCTCCACCACCCGGCCCTTGGGATAGCCGCCACCGAGGGCCAGATCGAGGGTGAGGGCACCGGTGGAAACGGTTTCGACCCGCATGCGGGACGCGTCACCGAGGCGCATGATCGAGCCCTTGCCGAAGTTGCGCTCGATCTGGCCGAGCACCAGATTCAGAGCCTTGTCGCGCTCGGCGGCTCCGGCGGCACCCGCACCACCCGCTGCACCGTTGGTGGAGGAGCGGGGGTGGGTGGTCCTGAGGTCGGTGCTCTTGTGATCGGCGGGCATGGGTCAGGGGATGGCGAAAGAATGGACCGGGGACGAACGGGCCCCGGACGGGACCGGCGGCGGCCTCACGGATCAGATGCCACCAAAGCCGGCCGGCGTACCAGTGGCGGCCGGCGTACCAGTGGCGGCCGGCATACCAGTGGCGGCCGGCATACCAGTGGCGGCCGGCCGGTGACCGGATGGCGGCTGGGAATTAGTACAGGCGTACGCTAGCGGATCAGGGCCAGTCCGCCAAGGGGGCCTCGAAGTGGGGGCGATCCAGCAGGGTGATGCCCTCCGGCAGGGCCACCGCGTCGTGGGGCCCCAGGTAGCCCCAGGACACCAGGAAGCAGCGAACGGCCTCCAGTCCCGGCGTGGCGCGCACCGCCTCAAGGGTGGCCCGCCTGTCCTCGATGAACCGGAGCGGACGCCCCAGCTCCCCCAACTGCAGCAGCACCTCCGGTTTGCTGCCCCGCTCGTGGCCGAACAGATCCAGGGGGATGAGCCCATGGGCCGCCAGGAGCTCCGCGGCGAAGGCCCCGCCCTTGGTGGTCAACACGACCCAGTCGGCCCCCTCGTCCTGCAGCGCCGTGAGGCGTTGGATCACACCCGGGTAGGGCCGGTGCAGACCCAGCCAGTGCCCTCGGTCGGTGGCGATGGCCTGGCGGCGCACCGCCTCCAGCGCCCCCTGAAGCGGCTCGGGCGACCAGCCCCAGATCCGCAGGGCCCCGACCAGGGCGGCGGGGTAATCATCCAGAGCGGCGGCGGGATCGAAGCCGCCACGGCCCAGCTCAGCGGCCAGCAGCACCATCTCCCAGCCCCTGTGGATCAACGGCCTCAGCCGGGCGAAGGCCGGCGGAGCCTGCTCGGGCAGCGTGAGGGTGGAGCTGAGCCCCAGGGCGGTCTGCCGGGCCGACCACCAGTACTCGGCCATGCCGTCCACCAGCACGCCGTCGAAATCGAAGACCAGCAGGGGGCCCGGTGGCACAAGAGGAGATCAGAACTGGGCCGCTAGGATTCGAACCTAGGAATGGCGGGACCAAAACCCGCTGCCTTACCACTTGGCGACGGCCCAACGCTCCAGCGGTGACCGTCAGGCGAGGGGCTGATCCAGGGACTGGATCAGCGATCCAGGGACTGGATCTCGGCCGGGACGGCACGGGGCCGGGTGCCCTGATAGTTACCCACAGCGGGCCGTCCTTCGTCAATCTCTCCGGCGGCGGGGCTCAGCGGGGAAAGACACGCAGCCGCTGGTGCTCGCCGCTGCCGAACTCGGCGCTGCTGAGGCCATACCGGCTCACCTGCTCCGCCTGGATGCGACGCACCCTGCCGCTGCGGGGAAGCAGCTCCACCGGCTGCCCCCTCGGCAACACCACCTGCTCCACCGCCAGCCGACATTCCTCCATCGCTCCATGGGCGTCATCGGGGGAGACCGGCGGCACCGGCCCCGCCTGCTCACGGCTCCGGCGCAGCAGACGCTCCACCCCCCGCTGGATCTGGGGAAGGGTGTCGGCCTTGATCACGAGGATGGGCACCCGGTGATCCCGGGCCAGTCGCCTCAGTTCAGGGTCACGGCCCAGCTGACGGCGCAGGCTGAGCACCGCATCGGCCTCGGCCACTGCCATCACCCGCTCCACCGGCAGCTGGCGGCCGCGGATCACCTGCTCGAGCAGCTGGGCCTTGACGCCGCAGCAGAACAGACGCAGCGGCGGCACCGGAGCCTCGACCTCAGGGCTCGGCCGCTCCCGGTGGGGAGACGGCTGGGCAGGGTCGAGCGGGGGCACCGGCGCCAGGTTCCCGGAATCGGGTGGGGGCGGAGCGGCTCGCGGCGGCGGCGGGTGGACAGGATGGCCTGGCCTGGGTCGGGAGACCGGCGGGATGGGCGAGGGGTCCTCGAGCCGCAGCCGTCCGTCCCCGTCGAGTGCCCGGGCCTGGGGGCGGGCCGGCAGTCCCCGCAGCTGCAGATCCACGCTGCGGGCCACGTCGCTGTGGACCAGCCAGCGGCCGCGGCTGTGGATCTCCACCGCCACCGAAAAGGTGGGTTCGGCGCAGCGTTCCAGCACCGACTTCTGCGAGCCGCGACGCCGGGCCTCCTCATCGCCGAGGGTCACCGACTGGATCCCCCCCACCAGATCGGCCAGAGTGGGATTCTTGATCAGGTTGGCGAGTTCATTGCCGTGGGCCGTGGCCACCAGCTGCACGCCCCGCTCGGCAATGGTGCGGGCCGCCAGAGCCTCGAGCTCCGTGCCGATCTCATCGATCACGATGACTTCGGGCATGTGGTTTTCCACCGCCTCGATCATCACTTGGTGCTGCAGTTCGGGTCTGGCCACCTGCATGCGCCGGGCCCGGCCGATGGCCGGGTGAGGAATGTCGCCATCGCCGGCGATCTCGTTGCTCGTGTCGATCACCACCACGCGGCGCTCCAGCTCATCGGCCAGCACCCGGGCGATCTCGCGCAGGGCGGTGGTCTTGCCGACCCCGGGCCGCCCCATCAGCAGCAGGGATCGGCCGCTGTCGAGCAGATCCCGCACCATCGCCACGGTGCCGTACACGGCCCGCCCCACCCGGCAGGTGAGCCCCACCACCTCGCCGGCCCGGTTGCGGATGGCGCTGATGCGGTGCAGGGTCCGTTCGATGCCAGCCCGGTTGTCGCCGCCGAAGGCCCCCAGCCGGGTCAACACCGCCGCCAGGTCGGAGCGCTCGATCACCCGCTCCGCCAGCAGAAGAGTCCGGCCCGGGAAGCGCGCCTCCGGGCGGCGGCCGAGATCGAGCACCACCTCCAGCAGCTGGTCCCGGGCCTCGATGGCCTCCAGGGCCTGACGCACCCCTTCGGGGAGAACCTCGAGCAGGAGGCGGAGGTCATCGGTGACGCGCTGAACGGAGGGCACCGGAGCGGGGGACCGGGGTGGAGCCTGGGGGAAGAACTGGGGCAGGGCGGGGGCGACGCAGGTTCAGATCCGGTCTAGCCGGGATGCCCGGACCAGGGAGCGATCCGGCGCGACGGGGCCATGGGGCCGGGGAGCCGCGGGTATGGTTTCCAGCGCGGTGCAGGGTCCCAGGGGGACAGCGAGGACCCGATGACAACAGAGCTTTCCGCCCCCTCTTCCCCGGGTTTCCGGCAGGCCGTGGGGTCCAGGGGTCTGCGCCGGCTGATGCTGGCCTTCTTCTGCTCAGGCTTCGGGTCCCTGCTCTGCCAGATCATCTGGCAACGCATGCTGGGGATCTTCGCCGGCTCGGACACGGTCAGTGCCGCCCTGGTGGTGGGAGCCTTCCTGGCCGGTCTGGGAGTCGGCTCGATCCTGGGCGCCAAGGTGGCCGACCGGGTCAGTCCCACCCAGGCCCTCACCTGGTTCGCCCTCTGCGAGATCGGTGTGGCGGTCTGCGCCCTGCTCTCAAAGCCCTTCCTCTACGACTGGCTGGCCATGGGCCTGGCCGGCCGGATCGACAGCCAGCTGGCCATCTTCGTCCTCTGCTTCCTCGGCCTGGTCATCCCCACCACCTTGATGGGCGCCTCACTGCCGCTGCTCTCCCGTGCCGTGGCCAGTTCCCTGGAGACGGTGGCGGAGCGGATCTCGCTCCTGTATGGCCTGAACACCCTGGGTGCTGGCCTGGGGGCCCTGCTCGGCGGCTTCCTGATCGTCGGTCGGATCGGGTTTGTGGCCTCACTTGTTCTGGCGGCGAGCCTGGATCTCGCCGCGGCTCTTCTGGCCCTGAGTCTGCGGGCCGGCCTGCGCCGGGCCGAGGCGGCCGGCCTCAGCCCCGGGGGCGTCGGGCAACCCACCGGGGCCGGGGGAGACGCGTCCCCCGCGCGGCAGCCCGAGGCGGGGCCGGCCGAGCCCTTCGGTGGTCTCAGGCTCTGGTGCGCGCTGGTCTTTCTCTCCGGTTACGTGATCGTGGCCCTGGAGATCGTCTGGCTGCGGGTGCTGGGCACCGCCGGGCAGTACCACGCCTACCTCTTCCCGACGGTGCTGGGCATCTTCCTGATTGCCGATGGCATCGGCATGGCCGTGGCGGCCCGGCTGGTCCGGAGGATGCGGGACCCCAGGCCGGCTTTCTTCATCACCCAGGGGGCCGGCTTCCTGGTGGCCATCGCCTTGATCCTGCTGCTGTGGCAGGCCCTCCCCTTCTGGCCCATGAGCGTGATCCTGCCCGGAGGCGGCGCCTACCTCAGCCCCGATCTGCTCTGGCCCCGCTTTGTGGTGGCGGTGCTCCTCGTCGGGCCGCCGGCCTTTCTGATCGGCATGACCTTTCCGTTCGTCCAGCGGGCGGTCCAACAGGATCTCCGGGATGTGGGGGCCCGGGTGGGCTGGGTGCAGCTGGCCAACATCGCCGGCAACGCGGCGGGATCAGTCCTCACGGGCCTGATCACGCTCCATGTGCTCGGAACGGCCGGCACCCTGCGGTTGCTGGCGGCCCTCTCCCTGGCCCTGCTGCTGGGCTGGCTGTGGCGGGGTGGTCGGGGACGCCGTCCCGAGATGGTGCTGGCCGCAGGGGCGGCGGCGGCCCTGTTCATTCCAGGCAACCAGGCGTTCTGGGATCGGGTGCATCGGCCGGCGCCCGGACAGGACGGGCTCTGGTCGGAGGACCGCAGCGGAGTGGCCTACTTCCGCGCCGATCCCACCGACGGCTACGGCAAGTTCGTCATCCAGGGCCATACCCAGGGAACGGTGCCCTTCTACCCGCTGCACACCCTGCTCGGCAGCCTGGGACCCCTGATCCATCCCGATCCGAAGCAGGTCCTCCTGGTGGGCGTGGGCAGCGGAGGCACCCCCTGGGGGGCCCTGGTGTCCGAGCGGACCGAGGAGGTGGTGGGCATCGAGCTGATCAAGCCGGTGCTTTCGGTTCTCGACCAGCTCGGGGCCACCCAACCCGATGGCCCCGTGGCCGCTCTGCTGGCCGATCCCCGCCTCCGCTTCGTCTACGCCGACGGCCGCCGCGAGCTGGCCAGGGACCCGAAGCGGTACGACGTGATCGAGGCCGACGCGGTCCTGCCGATGACCTCCCACTCCGGCCTCCTCTACAGCAGGGAATTCATGGAGCAGGTGCGCGCCCGCCTCAAACCGGGGGGCCTCTTCGTGCAGTGGGCCCCGACCGGCCGGGTGGTGAGCACCTTCATGGAGGTCTTCCCCTATGGGGTGATGCTGCAACCCGCCAACATCCTGATCGGCAGCAACGAACCGCTCGTCTTCGACGAACGCCGCCTGCTCGGCAGACTGCAATCGCCGGAGGTGGTCGCCCATTTCCGCCAGGGAACGCCGGAGTTCACCGCCGATCAGGCCCAGCAGGCGATCGCCGGGCCCCACCTGCGCTGGGATCCCTCCAGCCCACGCCAGGGAAGCGTGCTCACCGATCTGTTCCCACGCGACGAGTTTTTCATCAACCAGCCCGAGATACCGGTCGAGTCAGTCGTCAAGGCTCCCTCCCGCTGAAGTGCGCCGTGTCCGCCGCAACCAAGGCCCCACCAGCGTTCCCGCCAGGGTGAGGGCTTCCGGCCACAGATCCGGCAGTTCGAGCAGGCGCCGGCCCCGCCCCGCCGCCTGCTCCAGCAGGGGCGCCAGCAACTGCCGTGCGGCACCCCCGAACGCCACCCCCGCCACCCTGGCCCCAGCCCAGGCATCCCGTTCCAGCAGGGTGATCGTGCTGCCGTTGGTGCCCCCAGCCAGTTGCAACGGCCCGGGGGGCGCCAGCGGGATCAGCCGGGCGGCCAGACGCACCGCCGCCTGGGCCATGCCGGGCCCCACATCCCCACTCATCGGCCGCCCATCGAGCTGCCAGATCGGGCGGAACCCCTCCCGGAGCACCAGGGCCCGGCGAAGCCGGAGTTCGCCGGCCAGGGCGGCGGACGCCCCCGGCGAGTCCTCACCGCAGCTCACCGCCAGGCGCTTGAGTGGCACGCCGGAGGCCACCACCTGCTCCAGGCGGCGCGCGAAGGCGGCGACGCGGCCGGCCCGGGTGTGCAGCTCCACGGCGTCGGGTCGGAGGCGAGCCAGCAACGGGGCCACGGCCTCGGCGGCCAGCACCTGCCCCCGCTCCTCGATCAGCCCGTGGGGGCAGGCCGGCCGGCAGCGCCCGCAGCCATAGCAGCGCTCGGCCAGCACGCCCCCGTCCGGGGGGATGGCTTGGGCCGGACAGACCCGCTCACAGGGACGGGAACAACCGGGCGGGCAGACACGGGGATCGAACCAGGCCTTGCGGAAATGGGGATCCTCTCCATCGCTGAGGCTCACCATCAGCCAGGGAGCCGGCCGGCGTCCCCCCCCCTGGTCTCGAGCCCAGGCGAGGCCCCGCCGCGCCACCGCCACCACGGCGGGATCGGCCGCCACATCGATGCAATGGACCCCGGCCAGCGCATAGATGCCAACCAGATCCTCGATCGCGACCAGGTCCTGGTTGCTGGCGCCGCAGATGAGTTTGACCCAGCGACCCCGGGCCAGGGCCTGCTCGGCCGACAGCCGATCCGGCGAAGCCGGCTCATCCCCCAATCAGCGCCTCCAGGGGTTGCCAACGCAGGCTGCGTGAGCCGCCCATCTCGGCCACGATCCGAAGCCTGGGCTCCCGGCGGGTCAGCGCACAGAGCGAACCCAGCTCAGCCAGGGAGAGCACCTGGGCTTCGAGAAGCCAGAGCAGCATGGGCCGCGTTCCCTCCAGGAGGGCACCCAGCTGGGGCATCACCCGCTGCACCTCGCCGACCGCGGCTCCACTGCCTCCGATGCTGTGGTGCCCCAGATGGGGGGGGCGCACCCCGTGGGTCTGGAACAGGAACGCTTCCGGATCCCCCAGGCCCCGCGCCGAGGTGATCTGGGCTCCGTAACCCGCCGCTCGCATCCGGCGCAGCAGCCGGGTCTCGGCTCCCCCCTCCAGGGGGGCGTAGAGGGCGAGGGCGCCGGCCTGCTCCAGCTCCTGACGGAAACGACGACCGGTGAGCAGCAGGGGCATCGACGCCTCCGAATTCAGTCCGGCAAGTCTGGCAGGCGATGCCGGGGATGGGTGAAGGTCATGGGGTATGGTTGCCCCTTGTGCAACCGCTGTGTGCCCGTCCGCTAGCCGGGCCTCCAGAGCGCTGCACGGAGTCGTCGCTGGCGATGGCTCCTCCAGGCCAGTGCGGCCCGGCCGTCGTTCAGGGCCATCCCTGAACGACGGCCGCCAAGCCGCCGGGATACTGCCGCCCGATCCCGGATCGGAGCGGACAAGTCCCAGCCCGCTGTCTCGCCAACCGCTAGCCCAACCGCCATCGCCCTGACCCGTTCAGAGTGATGGGGAAGCCAGAGTCTCCCCTGGCCCAGCGCGTCTGATCGATACAGCCCCAGGCGGCCCGTGCCCCCTTCCCCGGGAGCCGTGCCGTAGTCCTGCTGGCGTTTCTTCCCCCCATGTCTTTCGGCATCCTCGGGACGAAACTGGGCATGTCCCAGTTCTTCGACCCGGCCGGCAAGTCCATCCCGGTCACTGTGATCGAGGCGGGCCCCTGCCGCATCACCCAACTGAAGACCCCCGCCACCGACGGCTACACCGCCGCCCAGATCGGTTTCGGCGAGATTCGCCAGAAACTCGTCAACCGGCCGGCCGCCGGCCACCTGGCCCGGTCCGGCGAAGAGCTTCTCCGTCATCTCCACGAGTACCGCCTCGAGTCCCTCGACGGCCTCGAACTCGGTGGCGCCATCACGGTCGAAGCCTTCGAGGCCGGCCAGAAGATCGACGTGAGCGGCGACACGATCGGCCGGGGGTTCTCCGGCTACCAGAAGCGCCACGGCTTCAGCCGCGGCCCGATGAGCCATGGTTCCAAGAACCATCGCGAGCCGGGTTCCACCGGCGCCGGCACCACCCCCGGCCGGGTCTACCCCGGTAAGCGGATGGCCGGACGCTACGGCGGCAAGCAGATCACCACCCGCGGGCTCACCATCTTGAAGGTGGACGTGGAGCGCAACCTGCTGGTGGTGAAGGGGTCGGTGCCCGGCAAGCCCGGGGCCCTGCTCTCGATCCGTCCCGCCCTGCGGGTCGGCGCCAAGGCCGCGAACTGAGGAGAACCGTCATGCTGCAATGTGTTGTTCGCGATTGGCAGGGGAACGAGGCCGGCACCGCCAGCCTTGACCTGAAGGTCGCCAAGGAATCCTCCGCCGCCGCCCTGGTGCACCGCGCCCTGGTGCGGCAGCAGGCCCATGCCCGTCAGGGCACCGCCAGCACCCTCACCCGGGCCGAGGTGCGGGGCGGCGGCCGCAAGCCCTACAAACAGAAAGGCACTGGACGGGCCCGTCAGGGTTCGATCCGAACACCCCTGCGCCCCGGTGGCGGTGTGGTGTTCGGGCCCAAGCCCCGCTCCTACGCCCTGAGCATGAACCGCAAGGAGCGGCGTCTGGCCCTGCGCACCGCCCTGGTCAGCCGCTCGGCCGATCTGGTCGTGGTCAGCGGCTTCGGTGCTGCTCTGGAGACCCCGAGCACCCGGGAAATCGTCGCCGCCCTGCAGCGCCTCGGCGTGGCGGCCGGCAGCAAGGTGCTGATCGTGCTTGATCAGCCCAGCGAGGTGGTGCGCCGCTCGGTGCGCAACCTCGAGACGGTCAAGCTGATCGCCGCCGATCAGCTCAATGTCTTCGATCTGCTCCACGCCAGCACCCTGGTGCTGAGCGATGAGGCCCTCGCGCGGATTCAGGAGGTCTACGGCGATGTCTGAACGTTTTGCTGGACGGCTCGCGGATGTGATCCGCCGGCCGTTGATCACCGAAAAGGCCACCCGGGCCCTGGAATTCAACCAGTACACCTTCGAAGTGGACCCCCGGGCCGCCAAACCCGAGATCAAGGCCGCGGTTGAGCACCTCTTCGAGGTGCGGGTCGTCGGGGTCAGCACCATGAACCCGCCGCGCCGCAGCCGGCGCGTCGGTCGCTTCGCCGGTAAGCGCGCCCAGGTGAAGAAGGCCGTGGTGCGTCTGGCCGAGGGCGATGCCATCCAGTTGTTCCCAGAGGCCTGAGGGGTCTGAATCGTCATGGCAATCCGCAACTACCGCCCCTACACCCCCGGCACCCGCGGCCGCGTCGCCAGCGACTTCACTGAAGTCACCGAGCGGCGGCCGGAACGGTCCCTGGTGGTCGCCAAGCACCGCCAGAAGGGCCGCAACAACCGTGGGGTCATCACCTGCCGCCACCGTGGCGGCGGTCACAAGCGCCGCTACCGCCTGGTCGACTTTCGCCGCGACAAGCACGGCGTGGTGGCCAAGGTGGCCGCCATCCACTACGACCCCCATCGCAACGCCCGCCTGGCGCTGCTCTTCTATGTCGATGGTGAGAAGCGTTACATCCTGGCCCCCGCCGGGGTCGCCGTCGGCCAGTCGGTCGTCTCGGGCCCCGAAGCCCCGATCGAAGTGGGCAATGCCCTGCCCCTCTCCTCGATCCCGCTCGGTTCCAGCGTCCACAACGTGGAGCTCTACGCCGGCCGGGGTGGCCAGATGGTCCGCACCGCCGGCGGCAGTGCCCAGGTGATGGCCAAGGAGGGTGATTACGTCGCCCTCAAGCTGCCCTCCACCGAGGTGCGCCTGGTGCGGCGGGAGTGCTACGCCACCCTCGGTGAGGTGGGCAATGCCGAAGTGCGCAACACCAGCCTGGGCAAGGCCGGCCGCAAGCGTTGGCTAGGCCGCCGCCCCCAGGTGCGCGGCAGCGTGATGAACCCCTGCGATCACCCCCATGGTGGTGGCGAGGGCCGCGCCCCGATCGGCCGCTCCGGACCGGTCACCCCCTGGGGGAAACCGGCCCTGGGCCTGAAAACGCGCAAGCGGAACAAACCCAGCAATCGGTTTGTGCTGCGGAAACGTCGCCGCACCTCCAAGCGGAGTCGCGGAGGACGGGATTCCTGATGTTCCACACCGATCTGCTGTCTGCTTAAACCACCATGGGACGCTCACTCAAGAAAGGACCCTTTGTCGCCGACCACCTTCTGCGCAAGGTCGAAGCGCAGAACAGCGCCGGCGACAAGACCGTGATCAAGACCTGGTCACGGGCCTCCACCATCCTGCCGATGATGATCGGCCACACGATTGCCGTTCACAACGGCAAGAGCCACGTGCCGGTGTATGTCACCGAGCAGATGGTGGGCCACAAGCTGGGGGAATTCGCCCCGACCCGCACCTTCCGCGGCCACATCAAGGACAAGAAAGGTTCCCGTTAAGGAGCGCATCACCATGGTCAACACCTCTCCCCCCAGCCAAGAAGCCCGCGCCCACGGCCGCTACATCCGCGGTTCCGTGTCCAAGGTCCGTCGCGTGCTCGATCAGATCCGCGGTCGTTCCTACCGCGAGGCCCTGATCCTCCTCGAGTTCATGCCTTACCGCTCCACAGGCCCCATCACGAAAGTGCTGCGCTCGGCGGTGGCGAACGCTGAGCACAACCTGGGCCTCGATCCCGCCACCCTCGTGATCAGCAACGCCATCGCCGACATGGGTCCGTCCCTGAAGCGATTCCGGCCCCGCGCCCAGGGCCGTGCCTACGCCATCAAAAAGCAAACCTGCCACATCAGCATCGCTGTGGCCCCTACCGCCTGACCCCCGAGGACACCGCCCGATGGGACACAAGATCCATCCAACCGGCCTGCGCCTGGGGATCACCCAGGACCACCGCTCCCGTTGGTACGCCCCCAGCAAGACCTACCCGATCCTTCTCCAGGAAGACGATCGGATCCGCCGCTTCATCCACAAGAAGTACGCCTCCGCCGGCATCAGCGACGTGCTGATCGCCCGCAAGGCCGACCAGCTGGAGGTGGAACTCAAGACCGCCCGCCCCGGTGTGCTGGTCGGTCGCCAGGGCAGTGGCATTGAGGAGCTCCGCTCCGGCATCCAGAACACCCTGCGTGATCGCGCCCGCCAGGTGCGCATCAACGTGGTCGAGGTGGAGCGTGTCGACGCCGACGCCTTCCTGCTGGCCGAGTACATCGCCCAGCAACTGGAGAAGCGGGTGGCGTTCCGCCGGGTCATGCGCATGACCGTGCAGCGCGCCCAGCGGGCCGGGGTGCTGGGGCTCAAGATCCAGGTGAGCGGACGCCTCAACGGCGCCGAGATCGCCCGGACCGAATGGACCCGGGAGGGGCGGGTGCCCCTGCACACCCTGCGCGCCGACATCGACTACGCCACCAAGGTGGCGTCCACCACCTACGGCGTGCTCGGCATCAAGGTGTGGGTGTTCAAGGGAGAGGTGCTCCCCGGGCAGAAGGAGCAACTGCCCGTCGGGGGTGCCCCGCGGCGCCGCGCCAACCGGCGGCCCCAACAGTTCGAAGACCGTTCGAACGACGAGTGATCTGGAGGCCTGAACCATGTTGAGTCCACGACGCGTCAAATTCCGCAAACAGCAGCGAGGCCGCATGAGCGGTGTCGCCACCCGGGGCAACACCATCGCCTTCGGTCAGTTTGCCTTGCAGGCCCAGGAATGCGGTTGGATCACCTCCCGCCAGATCGAGGCCAGCCGCCGGGCCATGACCCGCTATGTCAAGCGGGGCGGGAAGATCTGGATCCGGATCTTCCCCGACAAGCCCGTCACCATGCGCCCCGCCGAAACCCGGATGGGCTCCGGCAAGGGCAACCCCGAGTTCTGGGTGGCGGTGATCAAACCCGGCCGCATTCTCTTCGAGATGGGTGGGGCTGAGATCACCGAGACCATCGCCAAGGAGGCGATGCGGCTGGCCCAGTACAAGCTGCCGCTCAAGACCAAGTTTCTGGCCCTTCCCGACCAGGAGATCGAGGTCAGCCCCGAACTCGCCGTTCCTGTGGAGTCCTGACCATGGCCCGTCCCAACATCGCCGAGGTGCGCAAGCTCACCGACGCCGAACTCACCGAACAGATCGACGGCCTGCGCCGGGATCTGTTCGATCTCCGCTTCCAGCAGGCCACCCGCCGACTGGAGCAACCGCACCGCTTCCGGCTGAACCGCACCAAGCTGGCCCAGCTCAAGACGGTGCAGCAGGAGCGTCAGCGCTCCGCTCTAACCGCCTCCTGATCCCCCACATCATCCATGGCACTCAAGGAAAGGGTCGGCACCGTCGTCAGCGACAAGATGGACAAAACGGTGGTGGTGGCGGTGGAGAACCGCTTCCCCCATCCCATCTATCAGAAGACCGTCAGCCGCACCACCCGCTACAAAGCCCACGACGAAGACAACCGTTGCCGCGTGGGCGATCGGGTCCGCATCACCGAAACCCGCCCGCTCAGCCGCACCAAGCGCTGGGCCGTGGCCGAGGTTTTCAACCCATCCGGCGCGAGCTGAGGAGATCCCCCCATGATTCAGCAGGAAACCTTCCTGAACGTCGCTGACAACAGCGGCGCCAAGCGCATCCAGTGCATCCGGGTGCTGGGAACCAACCGTCGCTACGCCCACGTCGGCGATGTGATCGTCGCCGCCGTCAAGGACGCGATGCCCAACATGGGCGTGAAGAAATCGGATGTGGTCAAGGCGGTGGTGGTTCGCACCCGGGCCACCCTGCGCCGCAACACCGGCAACGCGATCCGCTTCGACGACAACGCCGCGGTGATCCTGGGTGCCGACAACAACCCGAAGGGCACCCGGGTGTTCGGTCCGGTGGCCCGCGAACTGCGGGAGCGCAACTTCACCAAAATCGTGTCCCTCGCTCCGGAGGTGATCTGACATGGCCACTGCCACCGCCAAGGCCAAGACCACCCAGCGCGTCAAGATGCGCGTCCGCAAAGGAGACACCGTCCGGGTGATCGCCGGCAAGGACAAGGGCAAGACCGGCGAGGTCCTGCGCACGCTTCCCGAGCTCAACCGGGTGATCGTGCAGGGGATCAACCTCCGCACCCGCCACGTCAAGCCCACCCAGGAGGGAGAAAGTGGCCGCATCGTCACCGAGGAGGCCTCCGTCCACGCCTCCAACGTGATGGTGTACTCCTCGGCCCAGAACGTGGCCAGCCGGGTGGAGCTGGTCGTCCAGGACGACGGCACCAAGCGGCGCCGCCTCAAGAAGACCGGCGAACTGCTCGACTGAGCACCCCTCCCCCGTCCTCTCTGTCCCCCTTCCTCCCGTCCGCCTTCTGACCACGCCCAGAAGCGCACACCCCCTCCTCCGCCATGTCACTCAAACAGCGCTACCGGGAGACGATCCAGCCCAAGCTGCTCAAGGATCTCAGTCTCTCGAACGTCCATGAAGTCCCCAAGGTGGTGAAAGTCACCCTCAACCGGGGGCTCGGTGAAGCCGCCCAGAACGCCAAGGCCCTTGAGGCCTCGATCGCCGAACTGGCCACGATCACCGGCCAGAAGGTGGTGGTGACCCGTGCGAAGAAGGCCATCGCCGGCTTCAAGATCCGCCAGGGCATGCCGATCGGGGTGGCGGTCACGCTGCGCGGTGAACGGATGTACGCGTTTCTCGAGCGTCTGATCAACCTGGCCCTGCCCCGCATCCGCGACTTCAGGGGGGTCAGCCCCAAGAGCTTCGATGGACGGGGCAACTACACCCTGGGGGTGAGGGAGCAGATCATCTTCCCCGAGATCTCCTACGACAAGATCGACGCCATTCGTGGCATGGACATCACCATCGTGACCAGCGCCCGCAACGACGAAGAGGGCCGGGCCCTCCTCCGCGAGATGGGAATGCCGTTCCGCAGCAACTGAGCCCTCCTCGGACCCAACCATGGCCAACCACGACCCCATTTCCGACATGCTCACCCGCATCCGCAATGCGAGTGAGAAGAAGCACCAGACCACCAGGGTGCCCGCGTCCCGTCTCTCCCACAGCATCGCCAAGGTGTTGCAGCGGGAGGGCTTCATCGCTGAGATCAGCGAAGAGGGCGAGGGGGTGCAGCGACACCTGGTCCTCGAGCTGAAATACAGCGGCAAGCACCGCCAGCCGACCATCCGCTCCGTCCAGCGGGTGAGCAAGCCGGGTCTGCGCATCTACAAGAACACCCGCCAGCTCCCCAAGGTCCTCGGTGGCCTCGGCGTGGCGATCATCTCCACCTCCCGGGGTGTGATGAGCGACCGTGACGCCCGCAAGCAGGGCGTGGGCGGCGAAGTGCTCTGCTACATCTACTGATCAGGGAGTCGATCCATGTCTCGTATTGGTAAAGCGCCGATCCCCATCCCCGACAAGGTGAGCATCACCCTGGACGGTCTGGCGGTCACGGTGAAGGGTCCCAGGGGCGAGCTCAGCCGCACCCTCCCCGACGGAGTGGTGGTGAGCCAGGCCGAGGGCACCATCGTGGTGGCCCCAGTGAGCGGCAGCCGCCGCTCCCGCGAGCGGCACGGCCTCTGCCGCACGCTCGTGGCCAACATGGTTGAGGGCGTCAGCACGGGCTTCACCCGCAAGCTCGAGATCATCGGCGTGGGCTACAGGGCCCAGGTCCAGGGCCGGAAGCTGGTGGTCAGCGCCGGCTACAGCCATCCGGTGGAGGTCAATCCTCCCGAAGGGATCAGCTTCTCGGTGGAGAGCAACACCCAGGTGCTGGTCTCCGGAGCGGACAAGGAACTGGTGGGCAACGAGGCCGCCAAGATCCGCGCCATCCGTCCTCCCGAGCCCTACAAGGGCAAGGGCATCAAGTATCAGGACGAGCGCATCCTGCGCAAGGCCGGCAAGACCGGCAAGAAATGAGGCCCGCCTGAGCGTCTCCCACCCGTACCGCCATGTCCTCCCTTCCCCGCAAGCAGCAGACCCAGAAACGGCACCGCCGCCTGCGTCGCCATCTCAACGGCACCACCGAGCGTCCCCGCCTGGCCGTGTTCCGCTCCAACAATCACATCTACGCCCAGCTCATCGACGACGACGCCCAGACCACCCTCTGCGCCGCGTCCACCCTGGACAAGGACCTGCGCACCAGCCTCGAGTCGAGCGCCAGTTGCGACGCCTCCGTGGCGGTGGGACAGCTGGTTGCCCAGCGGGCCATCGCCAAGGGCATCCAGCAGGTGGTGTTCGATCGCGGTGGCAAGCTCTATCACGGCCGGGTGAAGGCCCTTGCCGATGCCGCCCGGGATGCGGGCCTTCAGTTCTGAACCGGCTTCAACCATGATCGAAACCAACGACCAGATTCAGACCAGCGTCATCCCGGCGGCGGCCGACGTTCCTGCGGCGGCCGAAGGCCAGCAGGAACGGCGCGGCGGCGGCGGCCGTGGAGACAGCAAGGGAGGGGGTGACCGCCGCGGTGGAGGCGGCCGCCGCGGCGGCGATCGGCGCGGCCAGGAGCGCGACTCCGAATGGCAGGAGCGGGTGGTGCAGATCCGCCGTGTCTCCAAGACCGTCAAGGGCGGCAAGAAGATGAGCTTCCGGGCCATCGTGGTGGTCGGCAATGAGCGGGGCCAGGTGGGCGTTGGGGTCGGCAAGGCCGGCGATGTGATCGGCGCGGTCCGCAAGGGTGTCGCCGATGGCAAGAAGCACCTGGTCAAGGTGCCCCTCACCCGCACCAGCTCCATTCCCACCATCAGCACCGGCGCCGACGGGGCCGCCAGCGTGCTGATGCGTCCGGCAGCTCCGGGAACGGGTGTGATCGCCGGCGGTTCGATCCGCACCGTGCTCGAACTGGCCGGCATCAAGAACGTGCTGGCCAAGCGCCTGGGGAGCAAGACCCCCCTCAACAACGCCCGGGCCGCCATCCAGGCGCTCCAGGACCTCCGCACCCACAAGGAGACCGCCAAGGAGCGGGGCATCTCCCTTGAGCAGATCTACTCCTGAGCCTCCCCATGACCCTCTCACTCAGCACCCTCAAGCCCCAGGCCGGATCCCGGCAGCGGAAGCTGCGCAAGGGCCGGGGCATCGCGGCCGGTCAGGGCGCCAGCTGCGGCTTCGGCATGCGCGGCCAGAAGTCCCGCTCCGGCCGACCCACCCGGCCCGGCTTCGAGGGGGGACAGATGCCCCTCTACCGGCGGGTTCCCAAGCTCAAGCACTTCCCGCTGGTCAACCCGAGGCACTTCACGGTGCTCAACATCTCCAGGCTGGCCGACCTTGAGGCCGGCAGCAGCGTGACCCTGGAGTCCCTGGTCGCCGCCGGGATCGTGACCAGCCCCAAGCACCCCCTGAAGATCCTCGGCCAAGGTGAGCTCAGCGTGGCCCTGCGCGTGACGGCCTCGGCCTTCACGGCCTCGGCCCGGGCCAAGATCGAGGCGGCCGGTGGCAGCTGCGAGCTGATCGACTGATTGCCAACGGCCCTGCGGCCAGCCCTACTCGTCCGTTCTCACCATGCTCGTCAGCCGGGGGCGCAACCCCAGTGCCGGTGAAATCCTCACCCAGCTCGTCCAGTCCAAGGGATTGCGCGACCGGGTGCTCACCACCCTCGGCCTGCTGCTGCTGATCCGCCTCGGGATCTACATCCCGGTGCCCGGCATCGACCGGGTGGCCTTCCAGCAGTTCATCCAGCAGGGGGGGCAACTGATCGGCTTTCTCGACATCTTCACCGGCGGCGGCATCTCCACGCTCGGCGTATTCGCCCTCGGCATCCTGCCGTTCATCAACGCTTCGATCATCCTGCAGTTACTCACGGCGGCCCTGCCCCAGCTGGAGGACCTCCAGAAGAACGAAGGCGAGGCCGGACGGCGCAAGATCGCCCAGATCACCCGCTATGTGGCCCTCGGGTGGGGCCTGCTCCAGAGCACGGTCTTCGCGCTGATCCTGCGGCAATACGCCCTGCCCGGCCTGTCCGAGCCGGTGTTCGTGATCCAGACCACCCTGGCCCTCGTCACGGGCTCGATGGTGGTGATGTGGATCAGCGAGGTGATCACCGAGCGGGGCATCGGCCAGGGGGCGTCGCTGGTGATCTTCGTGAACATCGTGGCCACCCTGCCCCGGGCCCTGGGCTCCACCGTGCGACTGGCCGAAAGCGGCGACCGCGCCACCATCGGCGGCATCATTGTGCTGGTGCTGATCTTCCTGGTCACCATTGTCGGGATCATCTTCGTGCAGGAAGGCAGCCGCAGGATTCCGATCGTCAGCGCCAAGCGCCAGGTGGGCCAGGCCAATCTGGCGGCACGCCAGAGCTACCTGCCCCTGAAGCTCAACGCCGGCGGTGTGATGCCGATCATCTTCGCGTCGGCGGTGGTCTTCCTGCCACTGACCATCGCCAACATCACCCGGGCCCCCTGGCTGATCCAGCTGGCCGGCTATCTGAACCCCAACAGCAGCACCCCCTGGCTCTATGCCGTGGTGTTCTTCGCCCTGATCATCGGTTTCTCGCTCTTCTATGCCTCGCTGACGGTCAACCCGGTCGACATTGCCACCAACCTGAAGCGGGGAGGTGTCGCCATCCCCGGCATCCGGCCAGGCTCGGCCACGGCCGCCTACCTGAGCGGCGTTCAGAACCGGCTCACCCTGCTGGGGGGCCTCTTCCTCGGAGCCGTGGCGATCATCCCCTCGGCGATCGAAGGCGCCACCCAGGTCCGCACCTTCCAGGGGCTTGGGGCGACCTCCCTGCTGATCCTCGTCGGCGTCGCCATCGACACCGCCAAACAGGTGCAGACCTACGTGATCTCCCAGCGCTACGAGGGGATGGTGCGCCAGTAGCGTCACGCTTGCCTACCCACTCCCCAGCCCGCACCGCCGGCTTCCGGCCACTCTCCGGCCCCCGCCGACCCCCGCCATGAACGATCGTCTCCTCTTCCTCGGCCCCCCTGGTGTGGGCAAGGGCACCCAGGCCCAGCAGCTGGCCGGCCACCGGAATCTCCTGCACCTCTCCACCGGCGATCTGCTGCGGGCCGAAGTCCAGGCCGGCAGCCCCCTGGGGAAGCAGGCCGAGGCCGTGATGGCCCGGGGCGAGCTGGTGGGCGATGCCCTGGTGCTGGCGATCGTGAAAGCTCGCCTGGACAGCCATGACGGAGGCTGGCTGCTCGATGGCTTCCCCCGCAACCTCGCCCAGGCCGAAGCCCTGAGCGAGCTGCTCAAGACGCTGGAGCAGCCGATTCAGCATGTGATCCTGCTGCAACTCGACGACGAGACCCTGCTCCAGAGACTGCTCGCCCGCGGTCGACAGGACGACAACGAGGCGGTGATCCGCAACCGCCTTCAGGTGTATCGCCAGCAGACCGCCCCCCTGATCGCCCTCTACCGCGAGCACGGGTTGCTCCGCGAAGTGGAAGCGAGCGGCACGATTGAGGCCATCGCCAGCCGCATCGCCGGGATTCTGGTCTGAAGCCCTGAAGGGGCTTGAGCGCTGTGATACGTTAGCTGTTTGCAAAGAATGGAGAGTCGCCGCCCATGAAGGTGCGTGCCTCAGTCAAGAAGATGTGCGAGAAGTGCCGGGTGATTCGCCGGCACGGCCGGGTCATGGTGATCTGCACCAACCCCAAGCACAAGCAGCGCCAGGGCTGACCCGAGCGCCCCGTCTTCGCGTCCCCAGCCGCGCCCCCCGGGGCGCGCTCCGGCCCCAGGGCCAACCCTTCCTTACCCTCCTGATCGTTTTCCTTCGTGGCTCGGATTTCCGGTGTCGACATCCCTCGTGACAAGAGGGTCGAGATTGCTCTCACCTACGTGTATGGCATCGGGTTGACCCGTGCCCAGAAGATCCTGGCCAAAACGGGTGTCAACCCGGACATCCGGGTCAAGGATCTCGAGGATGTCGACGTGCAGAAACTGCGGGCGGCTGCCGAGAGCTTCACCCTCGAGGGGGATCTGCGCCGGCAGGAGGGCATGGCCCTCAAGCGCCTGCAGGACATCGGCTGCCTGCGGGGCCGCCGCCACCGCATGGGGCTTCCCGTGCGGGGCCAGCGCACCCGCACCAACGCCCGCACCCGCCGCGGCGCCCGCAAGACCGTGGCCGGCAAGAAGAAGTAAGCCCTCCTCCCCGCGTCCAACCGACCGCCTCTCCCCGGTCCTCCCACCCCATTCCCATCAGGCCCCCCGTCCATGGCGAAGCCAGCCAAGAAAACCGGCGCCAAGAAAACCAAGCGCAATGTGCCCAACGGCGTGGCACACATCCAGAGCACGTTCAACAACACCATCGTGTCGATCACCGACACGGCCGGTGAGGTGATCTCCTGGTCCTCGGCTGGCGCCAGCGGCTTCAAGGGCGCCCGCAAGGGCACCCCCTTCGCCGCCCAGACCGCCGCCGAAGCCGCCGGCCGACGGGCCCTCGAGCAGGGCATGCGGCAGATCGAAGTGCTGGTGCGCGGCCCTGGTTCGGGCCGGGAAACCGCCATTCGGGCCCTCCAGGTGGCCGGCCTCGAGATCACCCTGATCCGCGATGTCACCCCACTGCCCCACAACGGCTGCCGCCGCTCCAAGCGACGCCGGGTCTGAGTCGCCAGGCGCCAGTTCTCCAGCCTCCGGGCGTTCCTCTTCACCACCTTCAGGCCGTGCATCAGTATCAGATCGACCGGGTCGAACATCAGGTCGCCGACGACCGCTCCCAGACCGGAGTGTTTGTGATCGGTCCCCTCGACCGCGGTCAGGCCATCACCCTGGGCAACGCCCTCCGCCGTGTCCTGATGGGGGGCATGGAAGGCAGTGCCATCACGGCCGTTCGGATCGCCGGCGTCAACCATGAGTACGCCACCGTGCCCGGCGTCCGCGAAGACGTGCTCGACATCCTGCTCAACTGCAAGGAAGTGGTCGTCAACAGCCGCAGCCGTGAACAGGAGATCGGGCGACTGATCGTCAACGGCCCCGCCACCGTCACCGCCGCCGATCTGCAGTTCTCCTCCCAGGTGCAGGTGGTCGATCTGGACCGTCCGATCGCCACCGTGGCCGAAGGCCATTCCCTGGAACTGGAAGTGCACGTGGAGCGCGGCGTCGGCTACCGGCCGGTGGACCGCCATCATGAGGACACCAGCGCCATCGATCTCCTCCAGATCGACGCCGTGTTCATGCCGGTCCGACGGGTGAACTACACCGTCGACGAAACCGCCGTGGGCGAAGGGGGGTCGGCCCGGGAGCGGCTGCGGCTCGAGATCCTCACCAGCGGCTCGATCACCCCCGACGACGCCATGGCCCAGGCGGCCAATCAGCTGATCGCCCTGTTCCAGCCCCTGGCCAGCCTGACCATGGCCGATGAGCCGGGCCTGGAGCCCGAACCTTCGGCTGAAAGCCAGATTCCCCTCGAGGAACTGAACCTCTCGGTGAGGGCCTACAACTGCCTCAAGCGCGCCCAGGTCAACTCGGTCTCCGATCTGATGGGCTTCAGCTACGAAGACCTGCTCGAGATCAAGAATTTCGGCTCCAAATCGGCCGATGAGGTGATCGAAGCCCTGGAGCGCATCGGCATCTCCCTGCCCCAGAGCCGCACCACGGCCTGAGCAGTCCCGCTCTCCTTCTTCCACACCCCTCTCCGGAACCATGCGCCACCAGTGCCGCGTCCCCCTGCTCGGACGCCCCGCCGACCAACGGAAGGCCCTGCTTCGCGGCCTCACCACCCAGCTGATACGGGAAGGTCGTGTCACCACCACCAAGGCCCGCGCCAAGGCCCTGCGCGAGGAAGCCGAGCGCATGATCACCCTGGCGAAGGACGGCAGCCTGGCGGCCCGGCGCCGCGCCATCGGCTACATCTTCGACAAGCAGCTGGTCCACTCCCTGTTCGACAAGGCCCAGGAGCGCTACGGCGACCGCAACGGCGGCTACACCCGCATCATCCGCACCGTCCCCCGTCGTGGTGACAACGCCCAGATGGCGATCATCGAGCTGGTCTGATCCCGTCGCCGGCGGCGCCCAGGACGGCCGGCACCGGATCGCACTCTGTCTCCAGTACGACGGCGGCCCCTTCTGCGGCTGGCAGCGGCAACGGGGCCAGGCCAGCGTTCAGGCCACCCTGGAGCAGGCGCTCGAGGCCCTTGATCCCCATCGCCCGATCCGTACCATCGCCGCCGGTCGCACCGACAGGGGTGTGCACGCCGCCGGCCAGGTGGTCCATGTCGACACAAGCGGGCCCATCCCTCCCCAGCGCTGGCCCGCCGCCCTCAACGGTCGCCTGCCGGCCAGCATCCGGGTGCGGGCCGCGGCCACGGTGCACCACGGCTGGCACGCCTGCTTTTCGGCGATCTACCGCCGCTACCGGTACACGCTGTACAACGGCCGCCGGCCCAACCTGTTTCTGGCCCCCTGGAGCTGGCATCGCTATCGGCATCGGCTCGACGAGAGGGCGATGGCCGAGGCCCTGGGGGGTCTGCTCGGCCGCCACGACTTCCGGGCCTTCCGACGCGCCGGCAGCCACCGCGCCCACTCCTCCACCCAGGTGCAGGCCGTGAGCCTGGAGCGCTGCGGGGACCTGATCGTGACCGAAATCCAGGCCAGCGGCTTCCTCTACGGCATGGTGCGGCTGCTGATGGGCCAGCTGGTGGCCGTCGGGGAGGGCCGCCTCAACCGGGACGCGTTCACCCATCGCTGGCGCAGCGGCGCCCGCGAGGAGATCCGGGAGGCGGCCCCGCCGCAGGGACTCTGCCTGCTGCGGGTGGGCTACCCGAGCCCGGTGTTCCCCAGCTCGGCCTGGTATGATGGCCAACCGCGGTTCCAGCTGGAATGCCAGGATCCGCCGGAGCAACCTGATCGAAGCACCCCTGGGTTTTTCGGGGCTCACGAGCACTGGCCACCGGGTCCCCCCGGCGGCCCTCTCGAGGGGTGAGGCGGTCCAAGGTCTAGGCTCCACCAACGGGCTTCGGAGCACGGATGCGTCCGTGGCCGTGCCGTTCCCTGTCCAGCCCCATCCACCGGGATGGCGCCCTATTCCGATCCGGCCTGCCGGTGCGATGAACAAGACCCCCGTTCCCTCCGCTGATTCCCTCGTCCGCCAGTGGTATCTGGTGGACGCCGAGAATCAGACCCTCGGCCGCCTCGCCACTGAAGTGGCCAGCGTGCTGCGGGGCAAGAACAAGCCCACCTTCACCCCCCACCTCGACACGGGCGATTTCGTCATCGTCGTCAATGCCGAGAAGGTGAGGATCAGCGGCAACAAGTCCACCCAGAAGATCTACCGGCGCCACTCCGGCCGCCCCGGCGCCATGAAGACCGAAACCTTCGCCGCCCTCCAGGCCCGGCTCCCCGAGCGGATCGTCGAGAAGGCGATCAAGGGGATGCTGCCCCATAACGCGCTCGGACGTCAGCTGTTCCGCAAGCTCAAGGTCTACAAGGGCGCTGCCCATCCCCATGCCGCCCAGCAGCCCCAGGCTCTGGCCCTCGATCCTTCCGCCGCCGCCCAATGAGCACCGTTTCCAACCGCGTCGTCTACTGGGGCACGGGCCGCCGCAAAACGGCCGTGGCCCGCGTCCGGGTCGTGCCTGGCACAGGAGCGATCACGATCAATGGCCGCCCCGGCGACAACTACCTCAACTACAACCCCAGCTATCTCTCGGCGGTGAAGGCCCCCCTGGAAACCCTGGGTCTCGGCACCGAGTACGACCTGCTGGTCAACGTCAAGGGCGGTGGCCTCACCGGCCAGGCCGACGCGATCAAGCAGGGGGCCGCCCGGGCCCTCTGCGACCTCTCGACCGACAACCGCAAACCGCTCAAGACCGAAGGGCACCTCAGCCGCGACCCCCGCGCCAAGGAGCGCCGCAAGTACGGCCTGAAGAAAGCCCGCAAGGCTCCCCAGTTCTCCAAGCGCTGATCCCGCCACCCCAGCCATGCCCAAACCCAACATCCATCCCACCTGGTATCCCGACGCCAAGGTGATCTGCAATGGGGAAGTGGTGATGACCACAGGCTCCACCCAGCCCGAGCTCCACGTCGACGTCTGGAGCGGCAACCACCCCTTCTACACCGGAACCCAGAAGATCCTCGACACCGAAGGTCGGGTGGATCGCTTCATGCGGAAATACGGCATGGGCAGCGCCGACAGCGCCACCGCCGCAGCGGTGCGCCCCCAGGGCAATGGGGAATCCTCCACCGCCGAGGCGCCCGTGGCCGCCACCTCCGCCGGCACCGCTCCAGTCTGAACACCGCCGCGTCCTGCCGCGCCGCCTCTGCCTGAACACTCTCCGGACCGTTCCCAAAGCCGGATGCCCGTGGGCATCCGGCTTTGCTCTGGCCGGAGGTCCTGAGCCGATGCCCCTCCCGGATGCCCCCCGCCGATGGATGTCTCCTTTCTGAGCGAGCGCCTCGAGGCCGCCAGCCGCACGTTTCACACCCTCGAGCGCCAGCTGGCCGATCCCAACCTGGCGGGCAATCCGTCCCTGCGGCTGCGGATCACCCGGGAACGGGCCCGGCTAGAGCCGCTCGTGCATGGCTACGAGGAGCTTCGATCCCTGCGGGAGGATCTGGCCGATGCCCGACGGCTGCTGCGTGAAAGCCGGACCGACCCGGAGATGGAGGCCCTGGCCCAGGAGGAGATCGGCCGGCTCGGGGATCGCATCGAGGCCATCGAGGCCAGCCTGACCCTGGCCCTGCTCCCCAGCGACCCGAGGGATGGGCGCAGCGTGATGCTGGAGATCCGAGCCGGCGCCGGCGGCGACGAAGCCTCGCTCTGGGCGGGCGATCTGGCCCGGATGTACGAACGGTTCTCCCAGGCCACCGGCTGGAGAGTGGAACCCCTGAGTGCCTCCGAGGCCGATCTCGGCGGCTACAAGGAGCTGATCCTCTCGATCCGGGGAGAGGGCGTCTACAGCCGGCTGAAGTACGAGGCGGGCGTGCACCGGGTTCAGCGGGTTCCGGCCACGGAATCCCAGGGGCGGGTCCACACATCCACAGCCACCGTGGCAGTGATGCCGGAGGCCGATCCGGTCGAAGTGCAGCTCGATCCCGCCGATCTGGAGATCAGCACCGCCCGCTCCGGCGGCGCCGGGGGCCAGAACGTCAACAAGGTGGAAACCGCCGTGGACCTGCTCCACAAGCCCAGCGGCATCCGCGTCTTCTGCACCCAGCAACGCTCCCAGCTCCAGAACCGGGAGCGGGCCCTGGAGATCCTGCGGGCCAAACTGCTGGAACGGGAGCTGGCGGCCGCCGCCCTGGTCGAGAGTTCCGCCCGGCGGGCCCAGGTGGGCAGCGGCGATCGCAGTGAGAAGATCCGCACCTACAACGCCAAGGACAACCGGGTCACCGACCACCGACTCGGACGGAACTTCGCCCTTGAGCCCGTGCTGCAGGGCCAGCTGAGCGAACTGATCGGGGCCTGCGTCTCCGCCGACCAGCGCCGCCGGCTCGAGCAGCTCGCCCTCGACGCGGGCGGCGGCTGAGACGGCTCTCCAGAGTTGCTCAGGCTCCGATCACGTACTTGGCCCACTCCCGTCGCCCCGAGCGGATGTGACGGGTGGCCTCGAAGTAGAGGGTGCTGACCGGGCGACGGGGCACCCGGGCCAGGGGCATCGAGGCCTCCCGTGGCGTGCGGCTTCCCTTGCGCACATTGCAGCGCAGACAGGCCGTGGTCACATTCTCCCAGCTGTCGGTGCCACCCCGGCTGCGGGGGATCACATGGTCGATCGAGAGCTGGTCCCCCTGATACCCGCAGTACTGACAACTGTGGCCGTCCCGTTGAAAGATGTTGCGACGGGTGAGAGGCAACTGCTTGAACGGCACCCGCACGAACTGGCGGAGGCGGATCACCGAGGGTTGGAGGAACTCGCCGCGCAGGATGTGATCGGAATCATGCTCGAGGCCTTCCGCTTTGCCTTTCAGCACCATCACCGTGGCCCGGCGCCAACTGGTGATGTTCAGCGGTTCGTAGGAGGCATTCAGGACCAGAACCTGACTCATGGCGCGCTGACCAGCGGAGACGTGCCAGCTCCCCGGTTCAGCGGCATGTTACTAGGCAGAGCGCGCCGGATCGGCGCTACGTTCTACGGTTGGGCCGATCCCCCTTCAGCGTTCTCGCGCGTGGGAGCGCCGCGATGCCCGAGACCAGGCCCATCACCTCCTCGATCAGCTCGGTGCCCCCCCGGCGGGAGCCCCCCCGTCGAGCCCCGCTGACGCCACCGGCCGCCGGCCTCCATCCGCGGCAGCGGGCCTGGGTGGAGGTCGACGAGGCGGCGATCACCGGCAATGCCCGCCGTGTGAAGCGGTTTCTGTCGCCGGGAACGGAGTTGATGGCCGTGGTCAAGGCCGATGGGTACGGCCATGGCGCCCTGCCGGTAGCCCGGGCCGCCCTGGCGGGGGGGGCCACGGCGCTGGGGGTGGCCACCTTGCAGGAAGGGGTGGAGCTGCGGCAGGCCGGCATCCAGGACCCGGTGCTGGTGATGGGAAGCCTGATCCAGGTCGAGGAACTGCGCAGCTGTCTCGACTGGCAACTGATGCCCACGATCAGCGGCAGACGCGAAGCGCTGCTCTGCCAGAACCTCGCCAGCGGCAGCGGACGTCCCATGGCCCTCCATCTGAAACTGGACACGGGCATGGCCAGGCTCGGCGTCGACTGGCAGGAGGGCGTCCGCCTGCTGGAGGCCCTGCACGGGCTGAGGGCGGTTCGCCTCGCCGGCGTCTACTCCCACCTGGCCGATGCGGACAATCCCGATCCCGCCAACGGGGATCTCACCGCCGTGCAGCGGCAGCGCTTTGAGGCCGTCCTGGCCGGCGCGGCGGCGCTGGGTCTGGCCACCGGATGCCGCCATCTGGCCAACTCCGCCGGAGCCCTGCGGGCAGCCAGCCTCCACTACGACCTGGTGCGGGTCGGTCTGGCCCTGTACGGCCAGGCTCCCGCCCCCCACCTGGCCGGTGTCGTGCGGCTGGAGCCGGCCATGGCGGTGCGGGCCCGGGTCGGTCTGATCCGGGAGGTGGCCGCCGGGGTCGGGGTGAGTTACGGCCACCGCTATCGCACCCGGCGCCCCAGTCGCCTGGCCGTGGTCACGATCGGCTACGCCGACGGGGTGCCCCGGCTGCTCTCCAACCGGCTCCAGGTCCTGTTCGGCGGCCGTCGCCTGGAGCAGGTGGGAGCCATCACCATGGATCAGCTCCTGGTGGACGCCACCGACACCTCCGATCTGGAAGTGGGCTCGGTGGTGACACTGCTCGGCGAGGACGGCTCCGAGCGGATCGGGCCCCAGGACTGGGCCGAGGCCTGCGGCACCATCCCCTGGGAGATTCTCTGTGGCTTCAAGCATCGCCTGCCCCGCCTGGCGAGCGGCGAGGTCGACCCCCAGCGCTGATAAGCTCGGCTGGCCCCCTGGAGAGGTGGCTGAGTGGTTGAAAGCGGCTCCCTGCTAAGGAGTTACAGGAGGCAACTTCTGTCGAGGGTTCGAATCCCTCCCTCTCCGTTTCCCGTCCGCACCACCCCCTGCCGGGCCCGGCTCAGTCCGCCTCGCCGAGTTCCTTGCGACAGGCCTCGAGCAACAGCCGGGTGAGTTCGGGCATCAGCTGGTCATCGGCGGAGCGCTCCGTTCCCTCCATGAAGATGACCAGCAGAAACGGCCGAAGTCCGTCGAGTTCCACATAGGCGGCGTCATGGCGCGCCTGGCTCATCCAGCCGGCCTTGCTCCAGAGGCGGGCGCTCTCCGGCAGGCCGGCTCCGATGAAGCCATCCACCTGGTTCTCCGGATCCGCCGCCCGCCGCTGCGGATCCAGGGACCGGGCCAGCAGCTCCCGCATCCGGACACAGGCCGGAGGGGACACCAGCCCCCCCGTCACGATGGCGTCCAGCATCCGGGCCGTGGCGTCGGTGCTGAGGCGATTCCGGTTCTCCAGCTCCGGCCCGTAGAACTGACGCTCCCGGCCATAGGGGCCATCTCCCCAGGTCTTCTGGCAGACGTTGCAGCCCTCCAGCTCCGGCCACCCCAGGCTCGCCAGCCAGCGGTTCACCAGCTGGCGCTGGTTCTGCCAGGGTCCCAGCTGCTCCGGGGGCAGGTCGGGTCCACTGGTGGTGCCGCTGAGCAGATCCACGAGCAGGCTGGTGGCGTCGTTGCTCGAATCCCGAATCATGTCGGCCATCGCCCGCCGGAGCTCCGGTCCGTCCTCCAGCACCTGCCGTTGCAGCCAGGCCTCCACCGCCGCCAGGTAGACGAGCTTCACCACACTGGCGGGGTAGCGGGGGCGCCCCCCCGACCAGCTGGCTCCATCGGCGTCTTGCCCCGGGGGATGGGGGTAGCGCATCCAGGTGACCGACAGCTGGGAGGCGAGACCGGGACGGCCCTGCAAGCCCAGATGACGGATCCGATCGTCGAGGATCGCTCCCATCGCCGCGTCGGGGCGGTACAACGCCATCAGTTCCTGCGGCTGCCATGGCGAGATTAGGGACCCCGGTGGCGCCCGAACTGCTGCGGAGCGGTTCCTGCTGGCGGCTGCTGGCGTCCATCGATGGCTATGCCCGCTCGAGCGGTTCCTCCCTGGCCACCCAGGCCGGAGCGGGCCGACGCCTCGAGGTGCTGCAGCCGGGCGCGACGGCGGGCGGACGCCTGCGGGTCCGCCTGCTCGAGGACGGCTACCCCTGCTGGCTGGACCCCGCCGATCTCCTCGGCCAGGCGGTGCTGGACGCGCCTCCCCGGCCGCGGCTGCTCAACCGGCCGGCCATCGCCGGGCGGTTGCCGGCCGTGCTCGGATTCGCCGAGCGGGCCGCCGGCGTCCCGAACCGCTATCTCTGGGGAGGCTGCACCGGCCCGAACTACGACTGTTCGGGGTTCGTGCAGAGCGCCTTCGCCAGCGCCGGGATCTGGATCCCGAGGGACGCCTACCAGCAGGAGCGGTTCACCCAGCCGGTGGCCGTGCGGGCCGACACGTTCTGCCTGCTGAAGCCGGGAGACCTGATCTTCTTCGGGTCACCGCGGCGCTGCACCCACGTGGGTCTGCACCTGGGCGATGGACGCTACTGGCACAGCTCGGGCCGGGAGCATGGCCGCAATGGGCTGGGCCTCGACCAGCTCTGCCCCCATGACGATCACCCCGTCGCCCGGCACTACCGCGCCGAACTGCGCGGGGCCGGCCGGGTAATGCGCTGCCATGACGGCACCACCCTGGCCTGAAGGGACGGCGCAGGGGCTCCCCTAGGTTGCTCCCCATCCCCGTCTGCGTCCCTTCCTCCGCCATGAGCGAGTCGCCCGGACCCGAGCTCTCGGTGGTGATTCCCCTGTTCAACGAGGAGGAGAGCCTCGAGACCCTCGTGGCCCAGGTCCTCGCCAGCCTCCGTCCCCTCGGCCGGCGCTTCGAACTGGTGCTGGTGGACGACGGCTCCGGGGACGGCACCGCCGCCGCTCTTGAGGCGCTGGCCGGCAGGACCCCGGAGCTGGTGGTGGTGCTGCTGCGCCGGAACTACGGCCAGACGGCGGCGATGGCCGCCGGCTTCGACGCCAGCGGCGGCGCCCTGATCGTGACCCTCGACGGTGACCTGCAGAACGATCCAGGCGACATCCCGCTGCTGATCGAACGGCTCGAGGAGGGCTTCGATCTGGTCAGCGGCTGGCGGTACCAGCGTCAGGACGCGGCCCTGCAGCGCCTGCTGCCCTCCAAGATCGCCAACCGCCTGATCGCCCGGGTGACCGGGGTGCGCCTGCACGATTACGGCTGCTCGCTCAAGGCGTACCGCCGGGAAGTGGTGGAAGACATGAATCTCTATGGTGAACTCCACCGCTTTCTTCCGGCCCTGGCCTTCATCGAGGGGGCCCGCATCACCGAGGTGAAGGTGAACCATCACCCCCGGCGTTTCGGCCAGAGCAAATACGGCATCGACCGCACCTTCCGGGTGCTGATGGATCTGCTGACCGTCTGGTTCATGAAGCGGTTTCTCACGCGCCCGATGCATGGGTTCGGCTTCGTGGGTCTGGGCTGTCTGGCGATCGGCCTGCTGCTGAGCCTCATCCTGCTGGGGGAGAAGATTCTGCTGAACGCCGATGTGGGCGACCGGCCCCTGCTGCTGGTGGCCGTGCTGGCGATCGTGGCGGGGATCCAGCTCTTCTGCTTCGGCCTGCTGGCCGAGTTGCAGATGCGCACCTATCACGAAAGCCAGGGGCGACCCATCTATCGGGTGCGGGCCACATTGCGGGGCAGCCCGGGCCGCTGAGCCGCCCCGGGCCGGGGGGCCACCTGGAGGGTGGGACGGCCGCGGAACCGCTCCAGGCCGCGGGCCGCCAGCTCCGCCACCGGCAGGTGCGGGTCCCACCGCGCCCGTTGCAGCAAGGGAAGCGTGGCCCGGTCGCCCCAGAGCAGGCAGCGCGCCAAGGCGTCCAGGCGCTCCTCGGCGCCGGCGTCCCGGAGGGCCCCCTCGAGGGCCCGGAGCCGCTGACGTCGCGAGCGGGACCCCTCGTCCACTCCTTCGCCAGGGGCGGTCCCGGAGCTGGTGACGGTCAGGGGGAGGGTGGGGGAGGGAGCGGGAACTGAGTCGGCGCCAGGGTCCACCGTCCCGCTGACAAGCAGCCTGCCGATCCGGGCCTGGTTGAGGGCCGCCACCGCACGACCATCCGCCTCCGGCACCAGGGAAGCGGCGGGGCGTCGCATCAGCAGCCAGAGGACCAGGGCGACGAGCGCGGCGAGCGGAAGAACCTGCTGCATCGGATTGAACTTTTATGTCGTCAGCCCCGGCCGGAGGAAGCCCGCTCGAACCTGATCTTTACAGTACCGGCGGTTGCTGTATTGGCCCGCGCCATGACTGGAGAATTCGCCGCCGCCTGGCTGCCCTCGATGTTCGTACCCCTTGTGGGGATCCTCGGTCCAGCCGTGGCCATGGCCCTGCTGTTCAACGTGATCGAGGCGCGCGACTGAAGCGCCCCGCTCCCGTCCCCTGCCGTCCCTCCACCACCACGAGCCTGTCCATGACCGTGCATCCCGTGGCCGATCCCACCGTCGGCAACCTGGCCACCCCCGTCAACAGCAGTTACTTCACCAAGGCCTTTCTCAACGCCCTGCCGGCCTACCGCCCCGCCCTCTCGCCCAACCGACGCGGCCTCGAGGTGGGCATGGCCCACGGCTTCTTCCTCTACGGCCCCTTCGCCCTAACCGGTCCGCTGCGGCTCACCGAGTACGCCAACACCTCCGGGTTGCTGGCCACCATCGGTCTGGTCTCCATCCTCACCGTGTGCCTGTCGATCTACGGCACCGCGGGGAATGGGCCGAACGTGCAGCCGCCCGACGCCACGATTGACAACCCCCCCGCCGATCTGTTCACGAAGGCCGGCTGGGCTGAGTTCGCCAGCGGCTTCTGGCTCGGTGGCTGTGGTGGTGCCGCCTTCGCCTGGTTCCTGGCCGGCACGGCCCTGGTGTCCCCGATGGTCAATATCGCCGGCGGTGTCTGGAGCGTCAGCTGAGTCGGGCTGCCCGTCCCGGCGACCCCACCGTCGAATGACCCCAGCCCCGCTTCGGCGGGGTTTTTTCATGGGCACCCGGCTCGGGCACTCCCCCAGGGGGCGAGGTCCGCTCCGATCCCTGTAAAGATCTGTGGAGTCCAGGACCTCTCCTGCCAGGCGCCCCTCAATGTCGGTTTCAGATCCGTTCCTGCGGCGACCGGTCTTCACCCTGGTGGTGAGCCTGCTGATCGTGATCGCCGGTCTGGTGAGCCTGCCGGGGCTGCAGGTCGAGAACCTCCCCCCGATCGCGCCGGTACGGGTGACTGTCCGGGCCAGCTATCCCGGCGGCGGAGCCCTGGCCGTGGAGCAGGGGGTGACCACGCCCCTGGAGCGGCAGCTGAACGGGTTGGAGCGGCTGGAGAGCATCCGCTCCAACAGCACGGCCAACGGCAGCTCGATCACGCTCACCTTCGAAGGGGGCAACCCCGAACTCAACCAGATCAACGCCCAGAACGAGGCGGCCCTGGTGAACCGCCAGCTGCCCCCCCAGGTGGCCCGGCTGGGAGTTCAGGTGCGGCGCAGTTCGGATGACCTGCTGATGGTGATCAGCTTCAGCGCGCCGAAGGGGCTGTATACCCCGGCGTTTCTGAGCGGTTGGGTGGATCAGCGGCTGCGCGACACCCTGCAGCGGGTGCCGGGGGTGGGGAACGTCAATCTGGCCGGCGGGGGGCAGCTGGCCTTCCGACTCTGGCTCGATCCCCTGGCCCTGGAGAAGCGCCAGCTCACGATCACCGACGTGGAGGAGGCGCTGGAGGAACAGAACGTGCTGGCCGCCCTCGGCCAGGTCGGTGACGCCCCCAGTCCGGATGGTCAGGCCACCACTCTGCCGCTGGAGATGGAGGGCCGGCTGCGCAGCGTGCCGGAACTGGAGCGGCTGGTGGTGAGCCGCACGCCCGAGGGTGGTGTGGTGCTGCTGCGGGATGTGGGCCGGGTGAGCCTTGACGCCGAGAGTTTCGAGAGCTCGGCCATGAATCTGGCGGGCGATCCCACCCTGGCGGTGCTGATCTTCCAGCGCGACGGCAGCAACGCCCTGG
Source organism: Cryptocyanus atlanticus LEGE 06306 (assembly GCF_056633155.1). Classification (NCBI taxonomy): domain Bacteria; kingdom Bacillati; phylum Cyanobacteriota; class Cyanophyceae; order Synechococcales; family Prochlorococcaceae; genus Cryptocyanus; species Cryptocyanus atlanticus. Next base: position 170,863 of record NZ_JBSJOZ010000002.1, on the reverse strand, counting down.
CGGTGAGTGATGCGGTGAACCGGGCCCTGGGGGAGCTGGAGCCCGACTTCCCTCCGGGGGTGGAACTGCAGCGGATCGTGGATGTGGCCGATACCGTGCGGGAGAGCATCCAGCTCACCTGGACCAGCCTGCGCGATGCGGTGCTGCTGGTGCTGCTGGTGCTGCTGGTGACCCTCGGCAACAGCCGGCTGGCGCTGGTATCGGCCGTCGCCGTGCCGGTGGCGCTGGTGGGCAGCTTCACGGTGCTGCGGCTGAGCGGCGGCTCGATCAACACGCTCACCCTCTTCGGCATGGTGCTGGCCACCGGCCTGGTGGTGGATGACGCGATCGTGGTCAGCGAAGACATTGGACGGCGCCTGGAGAGTGGCGAATCGCCCCTGCTGGCAGCCCGCCAGGCCATGAACGAACTGGGCGGCGCCGTGATCGCCACCTCCCTGGTGCTCGTGGTGGTGTTCCTGCCCGTCCTGGCCATGCCCGGCAGCATCGGGCGGCTGTATCAGCCGATCGCCATCACGATCAGCGCCACGATCCTCTTCTCCACCATCAATGCACTGACCTTCACACCGGTGGCAGCCAGCTGGTTGCTGCGCAAGGGCTGGCAGGAGCCCCGCTGGTTGCTCCGGAGCCTGGCCGCACCACAGCGCTGGCTGGAGTGGCTCCGCCGCCGCTACGGCCAGGCGCTGGAGCACAGCTTCCGGCGGCGGCGACTCATCCTGCTGGCCGTGCTGGCCGGCCTGATTCTGACCGGCTGGGGCCTGGGGCAACTGCCGACGGGCTTCATCCCCCAGGAGGACGACAGCCAGGTGCGGGGGGTGGTGGTGCTGCCCGGCGGATCCTCGATCCAGGCCACCGAACAGGTGATCGATCGGGTCCGCCAGGTGGTGGAGCAGGACGAACTGGTGAGCATCGGCAACTTCTATGCCGGCCGCTCCTTCGGCGACAGCGGCCCCAACCGCGGTCAGTTCTTCCTGCGCCTGAAGCCCCTGAGCGAACGGGGGCCCGCCCGAACGAACAGCAGCACCGCCGTGGCCCGTCGGCTGAACCGGGAGCTGCGCAGGGCGATCCCGGAAGCCAGTGTTCAACTCAGCGTGCCGCCGACCGTGCGGGGCTTCAGCGGAGAGGGGGGGCTGGAACTGGAGCTGCTCGATCAGAGCAGCGGACGCCTCAGCCTCCAGGCCTTCGAGCAGGAGGTCCGCGCCTTCATCGCCGAGGCGGAGGCGACCGGTCAGTTCGAGCGGGTGAGCACCCGCTTCAGCGCCGACTCACCTGTGCTGCGACTGAACCCCGACCGGCTGCGGATGGCCTCGCTCGGAGTCGAGCTCGACACCATCGTGGACACACTCGGGGCGAGCTTCGGCAGCCTCTACGTCAACGACAGCTTCGAGGGAGACCGGGTGCGGCGGGTGGTGGTGCAGCTCGACGGGGCCAGCCGCCGCAGCGCCGCCGATGTGGAGGCGCTGCGGGTGCGCAACGCGGACGGCGATCTGATTCCCCTGCGGGAACTGCTGCAGATCGAACAGTCCAGTGGTCCCACCTCCATCAGTCACAGCCGCCTGGCCCGCTCGATCACGGTGCAGGCGATCCCGGCCAGCGGAGTCAGCACCGGTCAGGCGATCGCCACGCTGGAGAAGGTGCAGGGCCAGCGCAACAGCCCGGTCACCGCGCTGGAGTGGGTCGGTCTGGCCCGGGAAGAGCGCCAGTCCGGCGGCAAGACCCAGCAACTGTTCGCTCTCGGGATTCTGGTGGTGGTCCTGGTGCTGGCGGGGCTGTACGAAAGCTTCCTGGACCCGCTGATCATTCTGATCTCCGTTCCCCTGGCCCTGCTCGGGGCCCTGCTCGGCCTGGCCGGCCGGGGCCTCTTCCTCGACGTCTACGGCCAGGTGGGGCTGCTGGTGCTGGTGAGTCTGTCGGCCAAGAACGGCATCCTGATTGTGGAATTCGCCAACCAGCGGCTCCGGGAGGGGCTGGCGCTGCGGGAGGCGGTGGAGGAGGCGGCTCTGAACCGACTCCGGCCCATCCTGCTGACGGCGATCTCATCGCTGGCCGGCTTCCTGCCCCTGCTGCTGGCCAGCGGCGCCGGGGCCGCCAGCCGGGTCAGCATCGGAACCGTGGTGTTCTTCGGTCTGCTGGTCTCAACCGGGTTGACCCTGTTCGTGGTCCCCGTGGTGTATCTGGAGATGAAACTGCTGGAGGGACGCCGCTGGTGGCCGCGAGCGGAGCAGCCATGAAAAAACCCCCGGCCGGAACCGGGGGCGGAGATCGGAGGTGCGTCCCTCGAGGTGACTGATCCGAGGGATCAGCCGAACTTGCCGGAGGTCGAGGCGATCAGGAAGGCTGCATACGTGAGGATGTAGCCGATCGTGAAGTGGGCGAGACCCACCACACGAGCCTGAACGATCGAGAGGGCCACCGGCTTGTCGCGCCAGCCAACCAGGTTGGCCAGCGGCGTGCGCTGGTGGGCCCAGACGATGGTTTCGATCAGCTCCTGCCAGTACCCCCTCCAGGAGATGAGGAACATGAAGCCGGTGGCCCAGACCAGATGACCGAACAGGAACATCCAGGCCCAGACAGCCAGGTTGTTCGAGCCGAACGGGTTGTAGCCGTTGATCAACTGGGAGCTGTTCAGCCAGAGGTAATCGCGGAACCAGCCCATCAGATAGGTGCTGGATTCGTTGAACTGGGCCACGTTGCCCTGCCAGATGGCCAGGTGCTTCCAGTGCCAGTAGAAGGTCAGCCAGCCCACGGTGTTCAGGGCCCAGAAGACAGCCAGGTAGAAGGCGTCCCAGGCCGAGATGTCGCAGGTGCCGCCACGGCCAGGGCCGTCGCAGGGGAAGGAGTAGCCAAAGTCCTTTTTATCGGGCATCAGCTTGGAACCCCGGGCATCCAGGGCACCCTTCACCAGGATCAGCGTGGTGGTGTGCAGTCCCAGCGCGATGGCGTGGTGCACCAGGAAGTCACCAGGACCGATCTGGAGGAACACATCGGTGTTGCCGTTGATCGCATCCAGCCAGTAGTGGTCGCCAGGGATGTTGGCCGAAGCCAGGCTGGCGGCACTGGCCGGATTCGAGAGCAGCACATCAAAGCCATAGATGGCTTTGCCGCTGGCGGCCTGGATGAACTGGGCGAAGACCGGCTCCACGAGGATCTGCTTCTCGGGGGTGCCGAAGGCGACCACCACGTCGTTGTGGACGTAGAGACCGAGGGTGTGGAAACCGAGGAACAGGGAAACCCAGCTCAGATGGCTGATCAGCGCTTCCTTGTGCTCAAGCATCCGGGCCAGGACGTTGTCCTTGTTGGCCTCGGGGTCGTAATCGCGGATGAAGAAGATCGCACCGTGGGCGAACGCACCGCACATCAGGAAGATGGCGATGTACTGGTGGTGCGTGTACAGCGCAGCCTGCGTCGTGTAGTCCTTCGCGATGAACGCGTAGGACGGCATGGCATACATGTGCTGCGCCACCAGGCTCGTCACCACCCCCAGCGCAGCTAGGGCCAGACCGAGCTGGAAGTGGAGCGAGTTGTTGATGGTGTCGTACAGACCCTTATGGCCCGCGCCGAGGTCACCAGGGGTGCCCTTGGGGGGATTGTGGGCCTCGAGGATCTCCCGGATCGAGTGACCGATCCCGAAGTTGGTGCGGTACATGTGGCCGGCGATCACGAAGATCACCCCGATCGCCAGGTGGTGATGGGCGATGTCGGTGAGCCAGAGCGCCTCGGTCTGGGGGTGGAAGCCACCCAGGAAGGTGAGGATCGCGGTACCGGACCCCTCGGAGGTGCCGAACACCTGGTTGACGGTGTCGGGGTTCTGGGCGTAGACGCCCCAGTTGCCAGTGAAGAACGGAGCCAGTCCGGCCGGGTGAGGCAGCACGTTCAGGAAGTTGTCCCAACCGACGTGCTGACCCCGGGACTCGGGGATGGCCACGTGGACCAGGTGGCCGGTCCAGGCGATCGAACTGAAGCCGAACAGAACCGCCAGGTGGTGGTTGAGACGGGATTCAGCGTTCTTGAACCAGGCCAGGGACGGCCGGAACTTGGGTTGAAGGTGAAGCCAGCCGGCGAAGAGGGCCCAGGCCGAGAGGATCATCATGAAGATGGATCCCTGGTAGAGCTCGGCGTTGGTGGTCATCCCGATCGTGTACCACCAGTGGTACAAACCGGAATAGGCGATGTTCACCGGTGAGGTGGCGCCCGCCTGGGTGAAGGCGGTGATGGCGCCCTCGCCGAAGTGGGGATCCCAGATCGCGTGAGCGATGGGACGGACATGCAGAGGATCGGCGACCCACTGCTCGAAGTTGCCCTGCCAGGCGATATGGAACAGGTTGCCCGAAACCCAGAGGCCGATGATGGCCAGGTGACCGAAGTGGGTGGAGAAGAGCTTTTGGTAAAGCTTCTCCTCGGTCATTCCGTCATGGCTCTCGAAGTCGTGAGCCGTGGCGATGCCGTACCAGATACGGCGGGTTGTCGGGTCCTGTGCCAGACCCTGGCTGAACGAAGGAAATTTCGTTGCCATTGGGAAAGGTCAGGTGGAGGTCAGCCGACCGCGATGAGTCGGGCCAGGAAGAAGGACCAGGTGGTCGCGATGCCGCCCAGAAGATAGTGGGCGACGCCAACGGCACGGCCCTGGGTGATGCTCAGCGCACGGGGCTGGATGGCGGGAGCCACCTTCAGCTTGTTGTGAGCCCAGACGATGGACTCGATCAGCTCCTGCCAGTAGCCGCGGCCGCTGAACAGGAACATGAGGCTGAAGGCCCAGACGAAGTGGGCGCCGAGGAACATCAGGCCGTAAGCACTGGAGGAAGAGCCGTAGCTGTTGATCACCTGTGCGGCCTGAGCCCAGAGGAAATCGCGCAGCCAGCCATTGATGGTGATGGCGCTCTGGGCGAAGTTCCCGTTTGTGATGTGCTGAACGCTGCCGTCCGCATTCACGGTGCCCCACACATCGCTCTGCATCTTCCAGCTGAAGTGGAAGATCACGATGGACAGGGAGTTGTACATCCAGAAGAGGCCAAGGAACACGTGGTCCCAGGCCGACACCTGGCAGGTCCCGCCACGGCCGGGGCCGTCGCAGGGGAAGCGGAAGCCCAGGTTCGCCTTGTCGGGGATGAGCCTGGAGCTGCGGCTGTAGAGCACACCCTTCAGCAGAATCAGCACGGTGACGTGGATCGTGAAGGCGTGGATGTGGTGGACCATGAAGTCGGCCGTTCCCAGGGGGATCGGGCCGGCGGCCACCTTGCCACCCACGGCGACGACGGCACCGTTGAACACCTCGCTGACTCCGGCCAACGCGTTGGGAGCGGTGGAGCCGGCGGCGGCGGCGTGCAGACCCTGGACCCACTGGGCGAAGACGGGCTTCAGCTGAATGGCGGTGTCACTGAACATGTCCTGGGGACGACCCAGGGCACGCATGGTGTCGTTGTGGATGTAGAGGCCGAAGCTGTGGAAGCCGAGCCAGATGCACACCCAGTTGAGGTGACTGATCAGGGCATCACGGGCCTTCAGCACCCGGTCCAGCACATTGTCGACATGCAGGGCGGGATCGTAATCACGGATGAGCGCGATGGCGGCGTGGGCCCCTGCCCCGACGATGATGAAGCCGCCGATCCACATGTGGTGGGTGAAGATCGACAACTGGGTCGGGTAGTCGATGCCGATATAGGGATACGGAGGCATCGCATACATGTGGTGAGCCACGATGATGCTCAGGGAACCGAGCAGGGCCAGGTTCACGGCCAACTGGGCATGCCAGGAGGTGGTCATGAACTCGAACAGGCCGTCGTGACCCTTCGGAGCCGGAAACAGCAGGGGATCACCCTTCTGACCTTCAAGGATCTCCTTGAGGCTGTGGCCGATGCCCCAGTTGGTGCGGTACTGGTGGCCGGCCACGATGAACAGCACCGCGATCGCCAGGTGGTGATGGGCGATGTCCGTCATCCAGAGGCTGCCGGTGACGGGATTGAGCCCACCTTTAAAGGTGAGGAAATCGCCGTAGGCGGCCCAGTTGCCGGTGAAGAACGCCGAGAGGCCCGCGCCGAAGCCAGGGAACAACTGGGCGATCAGATCCTGGTTGATGAATTCGTGGGGCAGGGGAATGTCCGCCACCGAAGCGATGGTCTTGCCGTTGAGCACCAGCGGATTGCCGGCATCGATGGCATCCATCAACTGGGTCGTGGGCAGGGACACGTGCAGGAGGTGTCCTGTCCAGGAGAGGGATCCCAGACCCAGCAGACCCGCCAGGTGGTGGTTGAGCATGGACTCAACGTTCTGGAACCACTCCAGCTTCGGAGCTGCCTTGTGGTAGTGGAAAACACCGGCATTCAGCATCAGGCCGGCCATCACGAGGGCGCCGATGGCCGTGCAGAGAAGCTGGAACTCGCTGGTGAATCCCCAGGCTCTCCAGACATGGAAGAGGCCGGAGGTGATCTGGATGCCGTGGAAACCGGCACCCACATCGCCATTGAGAATTTCCTGGCCGAAGATCGGCCAGACCACCTGCGCACTGGGTTTGACGTGCAGGGGATCGGCCAGCCAGCCGGTGTAGTTGGAGAAGCGGGCACCGTGGTAGAAGGCGCCGCTCAGCCAGATGAAGATGACGGCCAGATGGCCGAAGTGAGCGCTGAAGATCTTCCGGGAGACTTCTTCGAGATCGCTTGTGTGGCTGTCGAAATCGTGAGCGTTGGCGTGGAGGTTCCAAACCCAGGTGGTGGTTTTGGGGCCTTTGGCGAGGGTGCGATCGAAGTGGCCGGGCTTGCCGAACAATTCGAAGGTGGCCGGGTTGTTCACCTGGTCGACCTGGGCCTTCGCCGTTTTCCCACGCTCTGGTGGGCTGATGGTCATCGAGACGTTCCTCGAGGGACGGAGTCGAGGTGGAGGTCCACCCCTCCGGTGTTGGCCGGAAGGCCGAACCGGTGGGCCTCACGGGACCACGGACCGAGATCCGTGGCGCCATGGGCACCAGCGCGGAGAGGGTCCGGGAAGGACCGAAACCCACTGCCACCACTGGAGCTGGGGCCCCAATGAGGGGACCGCTGGCGGCAGTATAGGGGCCAGTTTCAAGCCCCTTGGGCGGTCAGTAACAAAGGTTCAATCCAGCGGTTCTCCTGTCTGGGACAGGGCTCTGCCAGGGGGTACCTAACACTCACTCAGCTTGTTGTAGCGAGCTTGCTTTATCCAAACCTCCAGCAATCATGGCTGGTGTTCGGATTTACTTTGTGGTCTCGACGCACCGATCAGCAGAATGCGGAGCTGGGCCTCACTCATCAGGGGAGCGATTTGCATGCGGGCGGCCGGGCTTCGGGGGCTGGGAGTACTGCTGCTCTCTCTGACGGTGATGCTGAGCGGGGGCTGGAGCCTGCGGCCCGCCGCGACGGACGGAGGAATCGATCCTGCCGGCGTCGGGGGCTCCCTGCAGGAGGTGGCCCCGCCCGGAGGCGTGCGGCAGCTGCGGCAACAGCTGGAGCGGCATCAGCCGCGGCTGCGGATTCTCTCCCCGGCCGACGGGTCCCTCCTGCCGGCGGGCCCCTGGTCTCTGGTGGTGGAGCTGGAGGACTGGCCCCTGGCGGACGGGGGAACGCTGGGGCTGGGGCCCCATCTGGTGGTCCAGATCGACGGGGCGCCCCCGCTGCGGCTGGCCCAACGTCCTCCGGACCAGCCGCGGCGGATCGAGCTGCCGATGGAGCCGCTGAGCCCGGGCAGCCACCGGCTGACGGCCTATGCGGCACGCCCATGGGGGGAAGCCGTCAAGGATCACGCCGCCTGGCAGCAGATCCGCCTGCACCGGGTCAGCGCCAACCCCCTGACCCAGCCGGCGGCGGGAACCCCCCAGCTGATCAGCGCCACCCCCACCGACCTGATCCAGGCTGAACCGGTGCTGATCGACTGGCTGCTGGTGGATGCCCCCCTCCAGCATCTCGGCGACGAACCGCCCCGCTGGCGCCTGCGGATCAGCCTCAACGGCGACAGCGTGCTGGTGGACGAGCAGACTCCCCTCTGGCTGACGGGGCTACGGCGCGGCAGCAACGCGCTGCAGCTGGACCTGCTGGATGGCCTGGGCGAGCCTCTCAATCCCCCCTTCAACAGCCTGGTTCAGGAGATCGAGCTGATCCCCGGCGCCGCCCGGGTCTGGCAGGCGGCGAGTCTGTCGGCGGACAACCGGGACCGGTTGCTGGGACGGATCCCCGTGGGGGGGGAAGCGCCGCCGGGGATGGAGCCCTCGAGCGAGGTCAGCGGCGAAACGGAGACGGAGGGGGAATCGGATGGCCCTCCGGAGGCCGGCAGCGGCGGCGGTGGCGAGGGGGATGGGGAGGTGACCGCGCCAAACCCGATCCTTCCCGTCGATCCGGGCGCGGAACCGGTCAGGGAGCCCGAGCCCGAGACAGGGGGGGAGGCGAAGACGGAGACGGCGGCGGAGATGGAGGCGGAGGTTGTGGCAGAACCCGGGTCGGTGGCCGGCCAGGTCCGCGAGGGCAGCCGGGACGACGCTCCTGACTCGGCGCTCGACGCGGTGCCTGAGCCCGTGGGGGCGATGACGCCCCAGGCGCCGACGGTTCCCCGCCAGGGGACGGAAGTCGAGGAGAATGCGCCCGAGGTGGAGAGGAGCCGGGCTGGGGAGAGCCTCCTGGAGGGGAGCCGGGCCGAGGCCCTGGCTTCCCCTGGCCCTGCCGGAGACGGGGCGCCGATCGACGGGTCGTCGACCCGTGCCCTGAACGGGCTGCGTGCCAGGTTCGGACGATGAATGACTCCCGTGCCTGGGGGCTGGGGCTGAGCCCGGCCGGTCTACCCGTGCTGGAGCGTCTGCGGCAGGCCGGTCTGCTGCAGGGGGTGGCGCCCGGCGGCACCCCGGCCGGAGCATTCCTCGCCCAGCACTGGGACCGGGGCGGTGCCTTCGTGGTGGCGGGGGCCTGTGGGGCGATCACGCGGCTGGTGGCACCGCTGCTGACCGGCAAGCTGGTCGATCCAGCCGTGGTGGCGGTGGATCCGGCGGGTCGCTTCGCCGTCCCCCTCCTCGGTGGTCACGTCGCCGGGGCCGAGCGGCTGAGCCTGGAGGTGGCCGCGGTACTGGGGGGAGAAGCGGTGCTCACCGGCGCCAGCGGCGCCCGGGGCCGCCTGGCCCTGGACCACTTCGGTGACGGCTGGGGCTGGCGGCGTGGCGGCGGCGACTGGGATGCCCTGATGCAGGCCGCAGCCAGGGATGAACCGATCGACGTTCGGCAGGAGAGCGGTAGTGAGCTCTGGCGTGAGCTGGACGCGGCCCGGGCCTTGCCGGCGCCGGCAGCGGACCGGGCCGCGCAGGCGGCTCTGCTGATCAGCCATCGGTTGGGGGACGGCTGTCGCTGGCACCCCCCCATCCTCTGGCTGGGGCTCGGCTGTGAGCGGCACACCAGCCTCAGCCTGCTGGAGCGGGGTGTGGAGCGGACCCTGGCCGAACGGGGGCTCGCCGCCGCCGCCGTGGCCGGTCTGGCCAGCGCGGAGCGCAAGGGCGATGAGCCGGCCCTGCTCGCGCTGGCGGAACGCCGGGGCTGGCCGTTGCGGCTGTTCAGCGCCCGGGACCTGGCGGCTGTGGCAGTCCCGACGCCCTCGGCCGCGGTCCTGAGGGAGATGGGCACGGCCAGCGTGGCGGAGGCCGCAGCGCTGCTGGCGAGCGGCCCCGGGGGCTCCCTGCTGGTGAACAAGCGGATCGAGCGCGCCGGCGAGGGGGAACTCGGCGCGGCCACCCTGGCCGTGGGTTTGGCCCGAGCCCAGTGGGCGCCGGACCGGGGAGCGCTCCATCTGGTGGGCAGCGGGCCGGGCCGGCTGGATCTGCTCACCCCCGATGCCCGGAAGGCCCTGGCGGACAGCAGCGTCTGGGTGGGCTACGGGCTGTATCTGGATCTGCTGGAGCCGCTGCGACGGCCCGATCAGCTGCGCCGTGACGGCCGCCTCACCGAGGAGAGCGACCGCTGCCGAGTGGCGATCGAGCTCGCTGCGGCCGGGCTCAGCGTGTCGCTCGTCTCCTCCGGAGACAGTGGCATCTACGGCATGGCCGGCCTGGCCCTGGAGCAATGGCTCGACCTCGCCCCGGTCCTGCGGCCCGCCTTCACGGTCCACCCCGGCATTTCAGCTCTCCAGCTGGCGGCCGCCATGGTAGGGGCCCCGCTGATGCACGACCTCTGCACGATCAGCCTCAGTGATCGCCTCACGCCCTGGGACACGATCGAGCGGCGCCTGCGGGCTGCCAGCAGCGGCGATTTCGTGGTGGCGCTGTACAACCCGCGCTCCCAGGGCCGGGACTGGCAGCTGGGACGGGCCTGTGAGCTGCTGCTGGAGGGGCGGCCCGCCGACACACCCGTGGTGGTGGCACGCCAGCTGGGGCGAGCGGAGGAACGGGTGCGGCTGCACCGGCTGGCCGATCTGCCCCTGGAGGAGGTCGACATGCTCAGCCTGGTGCTGGTGGGCAACAGCACCACGCGGGCGGTGGAGGGTCGGGTGGTGACGCCCCGGGGTTACCCCGGGGCGTTGCTGAGCTGAGCGGCGATCGGGATGACAGGATTCGAACCTGCGGCCCCTTCGTCCCGAACGAAGTGCGCTACCAAGCTGCGCTACATCCCGCCAGATGGGAGTTTAGGGGATGGCCGTCTCCTCGTCCGGGCGGCAGGGGGTTTCTAGAGTCCGGTTCCAGCCGCCCCGCCACGATGGCCCCGGACGCCAGGCTCAAACCCGACTGGTTGCGGGTCAAGGCGCCCCAGCGGGAGCGGATCGGCGCCGTCGCCGACCTGCTGGTGGATCTGAAGCTCAACACCGTCTGCCAGGAGGCGAGCTGTCCCAACATCGGCGAATGCTTCGCCGGAGGCACCGCCACCTTTCTGATCATGGGGCCGGGCTGCACCCGGGCCTGCCCCTATTGCGACATCGACTTTGACCGCAGCATGCGGCCCCTCGACGCCAGCGAGCCGGCCCGCCTGGGGGAGGCGGTGGCCCGCCTGGGGCTCTCCCACGTGGTGATCACCTCGGTGAACCGCGATGACCTCGAAGATGGGGGAGCCAGCCAGTTCGTGGCCTGCATGGAGGAGGTGCGGCGTCGCTCCGCCGGCACCACAATCGAGCTGCTGATCCCGGACCTCTGCGGCAACTGGGACTCCCTGGCCGTCGTGATGGCCGGGGCGCCGGAGGTGCTCAACCACAACATCGAAACGGTGCCGCGGCTGTACCGGCAGGTGCGCCCCCAGGGCCTCTACCCGCGCTCGCTGGACCTGCTGCGCCGGGTCCACGAGCTCTGGCCGCGGACCTACACCAAATCGGGGCTCATGGTAGGTCTGGGCGAGACCGATGCCGAAGTCCTGGAGGTGATGGCGGATCTGCGCGCCCAGGCCGTCGACATCGTGACGATCGGTCAGTACCTCTCCCCCGGAGCGAAGCATCTGGCCGTCCAGCGCTTCGTGCCCCCGGACCGGTTCGATCACTACCGCCGCGAGGGCGAAGAGCGGCTGGGCTTCCTCCAGGTCGTCAGCTCCCCGCTCACCCGCAGCAGCTACCACGCCGGAGAGGTGCGGCGGCTGATGCGCACCCATCCGCGCTGAACCCAGCTCCCCCGCCCCGTCGCCTGGCTCGATCCGACTCCTCGGACCGTCGAAGGCGCATCCGGTCACATGTCCCACCGCGCCGGACATATCTCGGGCATCCGCAGGCGGGACACTGAAGCTTCCACAACCGGTTTCGGAGTTCTTCCGATGAAACCCCTCCTGCTGTCCCTGGCCACCCTGGGAGCCACCGCTCTTCTCATTCCTGTGGCCTCCGTTCCCGCCAGGGCCGACACCACCTTCACTGGGCGCGGCGACCGCACCATCACCCGCTCGGCCCGGCGCCAGCCCGGGGTCACCAACGCCCGCTGGACCGATCGGCAGGGCCGCACCTACACCCAGTCCTCCACCTACGGCGGCGGTGAAGGCAACACCACGATCACCGGTCCCGGCGGCCGCACCGTCACCCGCTCCGCCGACCGCAGCCGGAGGGGCACCGAAGTCGAGTGGACTGACCGGCAAGGGCGCACCTACACCCAGTCCTCCACCTACGGCGGCGGTGAAGGCAACACCACGATCACCGGTCCCGGCGGCCGCACCGTCACCCGCTCCGCCGACCGCAGCCGGAGGGGCACCGAAGTCGAGTGGACTGACCGGCAAGGGCGCACCACCTCCCGGGAAACCACCTACGGCCGGGGTGGAAACACCACGATCATCACTGGCCCCGGCGGGCGCTCCACCCAGCGTGTCGTCAAGCGCCAACCCGGCTCCACCCAGATCGGCTGGACCGGCCAGTCGCGCCGCAGCCACAGCCGGAACTCCACCTGGTCAGGCTGGTGAGCGGCTCCCGGCTGGTCCTCAGGCGCTGACCAGCGTCAGGCGTCGAACGGCCGACGGCGCAGCTCTTCCGGGCATGGGGCCTCGAGCTCCAGCTCCCCTCCATCGGGGAGGGGCAGCCTGAGCCGATGGGCGTGGAGGCGATACCCCCCGTCTCCGGGCAGGCGGCCCGGATGGGCATCGCCACCCGGCAGGAAGAGTGGGTCCCCCAGCAACGGGGCCCCGACACTGGCCAGATGGATCCGGATCTGATGGGGACGGCCCGTCCCGATCGTCACGGCCACCAGGCTGGAGTCGGCACGCCGCTCCAGCAGGGTGAGCCGGCTGATCGCCGCCAGGGGCCGGTCTGCGGCCTCGGGCTCCGAGGCCGCCCAGATCCGGCCCAGGAGCGGATGGGGGCGCCGGCCGATCGGAGTGGTGATCTCCAGGCTCTCCCCCGGGGCCAGCGCGAGCGGCAACGGAGCCGTCAGGGCCCGATAGGTCTTGCGGCCGCTCAGGTGAGGTTCGTCTGGCCGGCTCCCCTCCCCCGGGGGCGAGCGGCTCACGCCCCCGGCCCCACCCAGGGAAGCCGCCGTGCTCTCCCGCAGCAGGGCGCTCAACCAGGAACGCATCCCCGCCGTGCGGGCGCAGACCAGCAGGCCGGAGGTGTGGCGACCGAGCCGGTGAACCGGTCGCGGCACGCCGCCATGGACCGGCTCCCCACCGGGGCCCTCCAGGACCCGGCGCTCCAGCAGTCTCAGCACGGTGTGCTCCAGCCAGCCACCGCCGGGCAGAACCGGCAGACCGCTGGGCTTGTCAATCACGTGGAGGTCGCCATCGTCGAACACGACCCGCCACGTTCCCGGCACAGCCTCCTCCCGCCAGGGGGGGCGATGCCAGGTCAACCGGTCACCCACGCCCAGGGCCCCATCGGCCCGGAGCCCCTCGCCGTTGCGGCGGATCTCGCCGGCCTCGAGACGCCGCCTCCACGCCTCCCGATCGGAATGCCGGTAGCGGCGGGCATAGAACGCGCTCGGCTCGAGGGCGTGATCGTCCGGGCCGACCCTGTCGCGGTAGATCCAGCCGCCGTTGAGGGCCTCCGGCAACCAGCCCGGCGGGCCGGAGGATCCGGGCGGAGCGCTAGACAACCAGGCCGTTCTCGAGGGCATAGCGCACCAACTCGGTGCGGCTGGTGGTGCCGGTCTTGGTGAACAGGCGGCTGACGTACTTCTCGACGTTGCGGATCGAGGTCTCCAGCCGCCGGGCGATCTCCTTATTCATCAGCCCCTCCGCCACCAGCTGAAGCACGCTGGCCTCCCGCGGGGTGAAGCTGTGCCGCTCCGGACCAGCCGGCTTGCGGCTGCCGGTCTGCTGCAGCAGGGAGCGGATCTCGGTGATCTGCCTGGCCATCTGGCCGATGTCGGCGTCGGCGTAGCGGGCCGCCTCGGCCAGCAGCCGCTCCTGGCGCCGCACCACATTGCGGACCCGCGCCACCAGTTCGTCGGGGTCGAAGGGTTTGGGGATGTAGTCGTCAACGCCGGCCTGGAATCCCTCGATCCGGTCGGCGGTCATGCCCTTGGCCGTGAGGAAGATCACCGGGGTGCCGCCCAGCCGCTCGTCGGCTCTCAGGCGCTTGAGCAGGCCGTAGCCATCCAGGCGGGGCATCATCACGTCGCTGATCACCAGGTCGGGGATCAGCTCCTGGGCCGCCGTCCAGCCCTCCTCGCCGTCGTTGGCGGTGCGGACGTCGAATCCCTCGTCCTCGAGATAGGCCTGAACGGCGGAGCGCAGGCCCGGCTCATCATCGACGAGCAGCAGGCGGGCCGGCGCCGGCACCGCGGCCTGCTCCTGCTCCTGCTCCTGCTCGGCAAGGTCCCCCTGCGGCACGGGGGCTGGCACGTCCTGACTCATGGACCGGTTTCCGATGCGGGAAATCTATCCAGGTCACCGCCGACCCTCGCCCCGGGCGGCGGGAGGGTCACTGCGCGCCGGCGGGAACCACCTGCTCGCGCTCGACCCGGTTGCCGCCATAACCGAGCTCGCGGGCCAGGTCCCGCAGCTCGGAGGGCTCCCTGCCCGCCTGCTCCGGGAAGCAGGCGGCCCACCAGATCAGATGATCGAGCCGGTTGGCGATGGAGATGGCGCCACCCGGATTGAGCTCCCTGAGAATCAGGTTGCGGCCATCGTTGGTGACCCGCATCGCCCCTGTGGGGGAGCACTGGATCGTCTCGGAGCGCACCGTCACATCGTTGGGCAGTTCCTCCCACACCTTGATCCGCCGCAGCCCGGGCTGGCTGGGATCCTGGGTGACGGCAAAGACACCGAGGGCCTGCTTGCCCCCGACGATCTCCCGCTCGAGCAACAAGGCCATCCCGGCCGGCCGGTTCTGATCGGGTCGGCGGATCACCCCCTGGGAGCGGCTCTGGGCCTCGGCCGCAGGGGCCACGAGCAGGCAGGCCATCAGGGCCGCCCACGGGCCCAGGGGACCACGGATCGAGGGCGTGGCCATCGGCAGGAGGGTGGCGGCGGGCCTTGCCAGCATGGAACGGTTCGTGAGCGATGGAAAGGCCGGATGGCCCCCGCCTACCTCGACCACCAGGCGACCACCCCCTGCGACCCGGCCGTGATCGCGGCGATGGCGCCCTACTGGAGCGAGGGGTTCGCCAACCCCGCCAGCCGCTCGCACCGGCCCGGCCTGGAGGCGGCCGTCGCGGTGGAACAGGCCCGCTCCGCTGTGGCGGCCAGCCTGGGCGTGCGGCCGGATCAACTGGTGTTCACCAGCGGAGCCACCGAGGCCAACAACCTGGCCCTCAAGGGGCTGGCGGAAGCGCGCCTGGCGCGAGGCCGGCACCTGGTGACCGTGGCCACGGAGCACCGGGCCGTGCTGGATCCGCTGCGGTACCTGGAGCGGCATGGCTTTGAGCTCACGGTGCTGCCGGTGGAGGCCGACGGACGGCTGGATCCGGGGCGGCTGGAGGCGGCCCTGCGCCCCGACACCGTGCTGGCGAGCGTGATGGCGGCCAACAACGAAATCGGAGTGCTGCAGCCGCTGGCGGCCATCGGGGCACTCTGCCGCCGCCACGGCGTCCCCCTGCACTGCGATGGTGCCCAGGCCTTCGGGCATCTGGAGCTGCGGCCCCTGGACCTGGGCGTGGATCTGTTCAGCCTCAGCGGTCACAAGCTCTACGGGCCCAAGGGCATCGGCGCCCTGGTGCTGGCGGATGGGGTACGGCCGGAGGCCCAGCAGCACGGCGGCGGCCAGGAGGGGGAGTTGCGGGCCGGCACCCTGGCGGTGCCGCTGATCGTGGGCCTGGCCGCCGCCGCCAGGCTGGCGGCGGCCGATCTGGAGGCGCGCCGCCGGCGCCTGGGCGGCCTGCGGGACCGCCTGCTGGAGCAGGTGCTGGCGCTGGGGGGCGTGCGGGTCAACGGCAGCCTCGAGCATCGCCTCGCCCACAACCTCAACCTCAGCTTCGACGGCCTGGACGGGCCGGCCCTGCTGCGGGCCCTGCGCCCACACCTGGCGGTAAGCAGCGGCTCGGCCTGCAGCAGCGGCAGTCCCTCCCACGTGCTGGCCGCCCTGGGCCGCAGCCGCACCGAGGCGGCCGCCTCGATCCGCTTCGGCCTCGGCCGGGGCACCACCGCCGCGGAGATCGATCAGGCCGTGGCCCGCATCACCGAGGCCGTCACCAGCCTGCGGCGGGCAGCACCCGGCTGAGCAGCACGAAACCCAGCACCCCCGCCAGGGCCAGCAGCAGCTGGGCGAGACGGCTTACCAGCATCCCCACCACCACTGCCAGGCCCACCAGCAGGGCCTGGCGCAGCCGCGCCAGGCCCTGCGGACCCGAGGCCCCCAGCAGCTCCCCGATCGCCGCCCCCAGCAGCGGCCCGACCAGCGCTCCGAGCAGGGGCCCGCCCACCGGCAGCGCCGGCAGCAGCCCCAGCAGACCCACGAGCAGACCCAGGCCGGCCCCGACATAGGCCCAGCGGGTGGCCTGCAACCGCGCCGGGCCCAGCACCAGGGCAAGGGCGTCGGAGCCCCAGCCCAGCATCAGGACGAGCACGGCCAGCACCAGCTCCGGCCAGGCCGCCCCCCAGCCGGCGCCCGCCCCCCACAGCGCCGCCCCGAGCGGCAGGAACACCAGTCCCGGAAGCACCGGCAGCAGGGTGCCGGGGATGGCAAGCAGCTGCACCCCCAGGGCCAGCCACCAGATGGTCTCCAGCTGGCTCATCGGGTCAGGTCGATCCCACGGGGGCGGGGGAGGGTTGGCGCCGCCGGGCCAGTCTGAGCTTGGCCGAACGGCTGCGGGGATTGCTCTCCTGCTCCGCTGCGTCAGCCACCAGAGGTTTGCGGCTGAGGCGCTCCAGGCGCGGGTCGGCGGCGAAGGCGACCTTCACCCGCCGGTCTTCGAGGGAATGGAAGCTGATCAGCGCCAGCAGCCCCCCGGGTTCCAGCCATTCGGGGGCAAGCCGCAGCAGGCGATCGAGCGCCCCCAGCTCATCGTTGACCGCGATGCGCAGGGCCTGAAAGGTCCGGGTGGCCGCGTGGACGCGACCATGGCGGGTCTTGGGGGGGTAGCAACCGGCCACCAGGTAGGCCAGATCGGTGGTGCCGCGCCCGGAGCCCGCCCCGCCGGCCGGACTCCAGGGCCGACGCTCCACGATCCGGCGGGCGATCCGCCGCGAGAGTCGCTCCTCACCGAAGGCATAGATCAGATCGGCCAGCTCCTTCTCCGGCAGCCGGTCGATCAATTCGGCGGCGCTCTCCCCGCTGGTGGGGTTCATGCGCATGTCCAGCGGGCCCTCGGCACGGAAGCTGAAGCCGCGCTCGGCCCCATCAAGCTGGGGGCTGCTCACCCCCAGATCGGCCAGCACCCCCGCCAGGGGCTGGGGCGGGCGGAAGTCGGCAAAGTTGCCGGCCCGCAGCGTGACCCGTTCGCCGAAGGGGGCGAGACGCACGCGGGCCGCTTCAAGCGCGGCGGGATCCCGATCCAGCCCGACCAGGCGCAGCCCCGGGTGGGCCTCCAGCAGCAGGGCGCTGTGGCCGCCGCCGCCCACGGTGGCGTCCAGCAGCAGACCCGTGGCCGGCAGGGCCTGGAACGCCGCCAGCACGGGGGCGGCCAGCACGGGGTGGTGGAGGAACATCTGCGGCATGCCGTCCTTCCTAAGATCCGGGCGTTCGCCCGACCGGCACGGCTCCATGACCCAGCTCGAGACGCGCACCGAGCCGATGGTGGTCAACTTCGGCCCCCATCACCCCTCGATGCATGGGGTGCTGCGGCTGGTGGTGACCCTCGACGGCGAGGACGTGGTGGACTGCGAGCCAGTGATCGGCTACCTCCATCGCGGCATGGAGAAGATCGCCGAGAACCGCACGAACGTGATGTTCGTGCCCTATGTGAGCCGCTGGGACTACGCCGCCGGCATGTTCAACGAGGCGATCACGGTGAACGCCCCCGAGAAACTGGCCAGCATCCAGGTACCGAAGCGGGCCAGCCACATCCGGGTGCTGATGCTGGAGCTCAACCGCATCGCCAACCACCTGCTCTGGCTGGGCCCCTTCCTGGCTGACGTGGGCGCCCAGACCCCCTTCTTCTACATCTTTCGAGAGCGGGAGATGATCTACGACTTGTGGGAAGCGGCCACCGGCCAACGGCTGATCAACAACAACTACTTTCGAATCGGTGGCGTGGCAGCTGATCTGCCCTACGGCTGGCTGGAGAAATGTCTCGATTTCTGTGACTGGTTCGGCCCGAAAATCGATGAATACGAGAAGCTGATCACGAACAACCCGATCTTCAAGCGCCGCATCGAAGGCCTGGGGGTGATCAGCCGTGAAATGGCCATCAACTGGAGTCTCTCCGGGCCGATGCTGCGCGCCTCCGGAGTGCCCTGGGACCTGCGCAAGGTCGATCACTACGAGTGTTACGACGATTTTGAGTGGTCTGTGGCCTGGGAGAAGGAGGGCGATTGCTACGCCCGTTACCGGGTGCGGATCGAGGAGATGCGCCAGTCGCTGAAGATCCTGCGCCAGGCCTGCCGAGCGATCCCCGGCGGCCCCACCGAGAATCTGGAGGCGAAGCGGATGGCCGAAGGCCGCAAGAGCGAGTGGTTCGGTTTCGACTATCAATACGTGGCCAAGAAAGTAGCCCCCACTTTCAAGATTCCCGGAGGGGAGCTCTATGCCCGCGTGGAATCCGGAAAAGGTGAATTGGGCGTGTTCATCATGGGCAACGATGACGTCACCCCCTGGCGCTGGAAGATCCGGGCTGCCGACTTCAACAACCTGCAGATCCTTCCCCACATCCTCACCGGGGCGAAGGTGGCTGACATCATGGCGATCCTTGGCTCGATCGACGTGATCATGGGCTCGGTGGATCGCTGATTCCTCCCGTCCCGTGAGCAGGGCCGTGCCCGCTCGGCGCCGAGGCCACCTCTGGATGGAGCAGATGCGCCATTCGGGCTATCTCCTGCCGTCCGTGCTCACCGGGTACCTGTGGTGGAAGGGGCGCCACCCGGGCCTGCCGGGTCTGAGCTGTCCGCTGCGGGCCCTCACAGGCATCCCCTGCCCCACCTGCTTCCTCACCCGTTCCACGGCCGAGGCCCTCCAGGGGGATCTGGGACAGGCCTTCGTCCTGCACGCCTTCGGACCGCCGCTGGCGGCGATCCTGCTGATCTGGTCGGTGTGGGCGATCCGCCGGCGGCGGCTGGTGCCCCCAAGGCTGCCCGCCTGGCCCCTGGGCGCGGTGACGCTGGGCCTGCTGGCCTACTGGGGGCTGCGCCTGCTGCTCCAGTTCGGGCTGGGGACCCCGGCGTTTCCCGGACTGGCCGCGATCAGCTGAGCACCCCCTGGTGATAGGCGGAGTTCTGGATGTAGAAGGTGGCCACCGGCACCGCCACCAGGGCCCCCAGCCCACAGGTGCAGACGGACACCACCAGCACGAGTAACCAGGCCAGCAGTTCGATCCCCGCGAAGGAGCGGCCGCGGGGGGAGCGGTAGACCGCCTGGAAGGACGTGCTGAAGGCCTCCTGGATGGGCTGATCGGTGAGAAAAATCTTGTTGACAAAGACCGGCATCACCAGAGCCACGGCGATCCCGGGAAGGATGCACAGCAGGAAGCCGATCGCCGCGACGATCGAGAACAGCACACCGGCCAGGAGATAGCGGAGCGGGCGCTGCAGCAGGGCGCGAAAGGCCTGGTCCGTGGAGATGTTCTCCCCGCTTGCGTAGTGCATGGCAGGCACGGCCACGAAGAGCACGCCGACCAGATTGGAGAGGATCCCGAAGGGCAACTGGGCCAGATTTCCCAGCCCCGCCGCCAGGCTGGAGGCCAGGTCGGCATCGGCCCCGGTCCCGGCCACCTGCAGACCCACCAGGGTGACGAGCAGGGACACCCCGACACCCACCGCCGAGATGACCAGGCTGCTGACCCAGATCAGCAGGATGGTGGGGAGGTGGGCCACGAATGCCGTCCAGGCCTTGTTGATGCTCGGCTGGTCGTAGGCGAACACAGCGGCCAAGGCAGGGGAAGGCGAACTGGTCGGAACGTAATCGGTGCGACCGATGCCAGCAACGCCACCGCAACGGAACGTGCAGCTGGACCCGGTGGCAGCATGGCCTGGCGTCCGCTGACCCGAGGCGGGATCATCCCATGCCACCGCCGTCCGCCCCCCCCTCCGACTGGCTGCGGCTGCAGCGCACGGTGCGCTTCGGTGACACCGATGCCGCCGGGGTGATGCACTTTCACCAGCTCCTGCGCTGGTCCCACGAGGCCTGGGAAGAGAGCCTGGAACGGTTCGGCCTTCCCGCCGGACGGATCTTCCCGACCCCTGCCGGCCCCTCCAGGCCCCCCCTCCCCGTGGCGCTGCCGGTGGTCCACTGCGCCGCGGAGTACCACCAGCCGTTGGTCTGCGGCGATCGGCTGGCGATCGAACTGCATCCACGCCAGCTCGAGGGGGGGGGGTTCGAGGTGTGCTGCGTCTTCCTGTCCCAGGGCCGGAGTGCCGCCTGCGCCACCCTTCGCCATGTGGCCATCAACGCGGAACGCCGAGAGCGGTGCCCGCTGCCGGAGGCCCTGGTGCGCTGGCTGGACGCCTCGCGGCCGGCCGCGGGCCCGGGAGCCGGCTGAGCAGGAGCAGGGTGGCCACCAGGGCGAGGGGATGGAAGCCGTCCTCCACCGCCACCCCGGCCAGGCTGAAACTCACCAGCGCCGCCAGGGCCAGGATCAGCAGCAGGGATGGGGAGCCGGCTGACGGAACCATGCTCAGAACCACTCCTTGCTGGCATCGACGTAGGTGGCCTTGAAGTCGTCCGGGGTGGCCGTGAGGTAGATGATCCCCTCCACAACGCCAATCACTCCCATCACGAAGCTGGCGATGCCGCAGGTCACCACACCCCCGGCCACCGAGACCACCAGCATGATCACGCCGGCACGGGTGGAGCCCAGCACAAATTTGTGGATCCCGAAGGCGCCCAGAAACATGGCCACCAGCCCGGCGGCCATGTTTCTGTTGGCCAGCTCGGCGTCGGAGAGCTCGGTCCTGGGGCAGGCGCAGTGGACCAGCTCTAGCCGGTCGGGATCCGGCCGTCAGCCCATCGGGATCGACCGTCACAGGTCGCGCACCGCCCAGACTCGGCGGAGCCAGTCCCGCCAGCGGGCCCGCTCCCACTTGCCGAGTCCGTTCGGGGCCAGCGGAGGGCAAGGGAGCCAGCCCAGGGGGCGCTGGGCCGGAGGCAGCCGCTGGGCCAGGCGGCGGCAGCGCTCGATCAGGGCGTCGGCGTCGGCGCCGCCATCGTCCGGACGCACCAGGGCCACCAGGCGCTCCCCCCAGAGCGGATCGGGGCGGGGCACCAGCAGCAGATGCCTCAGGGGCAGTCCGTCCTGCCGCGCCCAGCCCAGCAGCCGGGCCTCCACCTGCTCGGGAAACACGGTTTCGCCACCGCTGCTGATCGCCCCGTCCAGCCGGCCGAGAATCTCGAGGCCGCCGGCGGCGAACGCGGCGGCGTCGCCACTGCGCCACCAGCCCCCGGCGCACCCCAGCGGCCGCAGCGCCCCCCCCTGCAGGTGGCCGGGGCTGATCCGGAGGGTGCGCACCAGCAACGCCCCCTGAGCATCGAGGCGCAGCTCCACATCGGGCAGGGCGTCTCCACAGCCCGCCCAGCCCGCCAGGAAGCGCTCCGGTGGCAGGGCCGTCACCATGGCGGCGGTTTCGGTGGCCCCATAGCAGGGTGACAGCCGGATCTCCTCCCGGCGCGCCCGCCGGGCCAGCTCGACCGGCAGGGCCCCGCCGCCGATCCAGACCAGGGCGCAGCCCCGCAACCAGGCCGCCCCCTCAGGGCACGCCAGCAGGCGCTCCAGCTGGGTGGGGACGAGGGAAAGCACCGCCGGGGGACCTTCGGCCAGGGGAAACGCCGCGGCCAGGGCCCGGGGCTGGCGCATCAGCTCGGGTGGCAGCCAGCGCAGCTCGGCGCCCCATTGACGGTGCCGCACCAGGGAGAGCAGTCCGCTGACGTGATGAAGGGGCAGGGGATTCAGCAGCAGGAGGCCGGAGGGATTCAGCCCGATGGATTGCAGCCACTGCCCCGTGGCCCGGGCGGACGCCCCCAGATGGGTGAGCGGCTGCAGGCACCAGCGGCGCCCACCGGCGCTGCCACCGCTGCCCACCACCACACCGGCTCCGCTCAGCGCGGACCCGGCCGGGTCGGCCTCAGCCGGTCCGGCGCCGGTGAGGGCGGAGGCGAGCAGCTCGCGCTCCTGGGGCGCACAGAGTCCCACCAGGGTGTTCTCACCCCAGGCCCGCTCCAGGCGCCGGGCGAGCGCCTCGGCCGGACCATCGCTGGGCAGCAGCAGGGGAGGGGCCATGGCGGAGCGGCGCCGGGCCTAGGCCTGACGGGCGCGGCGGGCGGTGAGTCCCGCCTCCGCCGCGGTTACGGCGGCCAGGAGGAGCAGACCGCCGAGGCCAACCAGCTGGTTGCCCGGATCCAGCTCGGCGCCGGGATCGAAGGCATCCCCCTGACCCAGCACCAGGCCGAGCGCGAACCAGCCGGTGCTCAGCGCCGAGGTGATCCAGTAGGCCCGCCAGCGCCGTTGGTAGATGTACCCCGTGCCCAGGCCAGGTACCACGTTCAGGACGACGGCCACCCAGGGCGCGGAGGCCGCCAGGGTGTCCTGCTTGCTGAAGGTCATGGCGGGGACGGAACGGTGCCCCCCGACTCTGGCGGCAGCGGGCGCCGGGCGGCTGCCGCGGCCCACACCCGCTCCGGATCGGCACTGGCGAGCGCCCCGGCAGCCCCCCAGCCCGGCGCCAGCCCCGGAGCGACGGGGGTGGGCCCCAGTGCCTGGAGAGCGGCGAGATGCTCGATCCAGCGGCGGCCGATCCCGGTTTCGAAGCCGGTGCTGACCATCAGGTGCGGCCGGCCGCCGGTCAGCAGGGCCAGCAGGGGCCGCGGGTCGCCGTCCTGGGAGGGACGCCGCACCTGCCAGCCGCCCCAGCGGCGGCGCAGGGCGGGATCCCGGACCAGCGACTCATCGAGGGCCACCGGCAGCGGCGGCGGCCCGGCGGCGAGGGCGACCAGACCCGGGTGATCCCGGGGATCCAGCGGCTGCTCCAGCCACTCCAGCCGGGCATCGCCGGCGAGCCGCGCCCCCCAGGCCGCGGCCGTGGCCCGGTCCCAGCCGCCGTTGGCGTCCAGCCGCAGACGCGCGCCGCTCGGCAGCCGCGCCAGCAGGTCTTCCAGCACCCGGCGCTCCAGGGCATCTCCGGCCACCGCCACCTTCCACTTGCAGCAGGGGGCCGGCCCGCCGGCAGCGGCTGGGGCGCCTGGGGTGACCGAGGGGCGGGCCCGTTCCAGGGCGGCGATAGCCGCCGCCCCCGCTGGCAGCAGCAGGGCGGCCGGTGGCGGCGCCAGCCAGCCGCCGGCCGCACCCACCAGGCCATCGGCCTCGGCCAGGGCCCCGCCGAGGGCGAAGGCGAGGCAGCCCGGCAGGACCGGCAGGCGGGCCTCCAGGGTGGTTCGATCGCAGGCCGTTCCCAGGGCGGCGATGGCGTTCCCCAGCTCCAAGAGGGCGGCGGGCCCCAGCCGCGGATCAGCGACAAGCGGCGCCGCTTCCCCCCAGCCGATCCGGTCGGGGCCCTCCCCTGGGCCGGGCTCGAGGCGCAGCAACCAGCCCCGTTTCTCCGCCAGCCGGCCCCGGGCGGTGATCAGGGGGTGGGGCAACGCCAGCCGGAACGGCCGCCAATGAAGCCTCACCAGCCCGCGAACCAGGGGCCGAGCGCCAGACCACAGGCCAACCCCGTCCCGTTGAGCGCCTGGAACCGCAGGGCCAGAAACTTGCTGCCGACCAGGCGCTCCGGGCTGCCGTGGTGATCGCGCAGCAGTCCGATCAACGCCCGGGCCGGCGGCAGACCGATCCCTCCCAGCAGGGCCGTGAGCGGCCAGCGGCCGAGCAGCACGGGCGCCCACTGGAGGGCGAGCGCCAGGGCGATGAACCAGGGCACCAGGGCCGCCGCCGCCGCCGGGCCCAGCCGCACCACCGGCGATCGCTTGCCGTGGGCGGCGTCCTCTTCCACCTGGTGGAAGTGGGAGCAGAACAGCACCAGGGTGGTGGCCAGGGCCGGCCCTGCCCCCAGCAGCAGGCCCGTGCGCCAGGGAATGGCGTCGGCGGCCCCGTCGGGGGTGAGGGCCAGCAGGGCGGCGGCGGTGGCCAGCGGGCCGAAGGCCAGCCAGCAGAGCGGCTCCCCCAGCCCCCGATATCCCAGGCGCAGCGGCGGCCCCTGGTAGGCGTACCCGAGGCCGCAGCAGGCCAGCACCAGGGCCAGCACCGCCGGACTGCTGCGGGCCGCCACCAGGGCGATCAGCAGCAGACCCGCCGCCAGACAGCCGTTGGCGAGCAGGGCGACCCGGTCGCGGCGACCGGTGAGGTTGACCAGGGAATGGGGCTTGCCGAGGCGGTCCACGCCGGTGTCGGCATCGAAGACATCATTGGCCAGATTCTCCCAGGCCAGAAGCAGCACGGCCGCCAGCAGAAAACCGAGCAGCTGCCCCCAGCGCGGCGTCAGCCCCCTGCCGAGCAGCCAGCCGGCGGCCAGCAGCACCGGCATCACCGCCACGGAGTACATGGGCCATTTGATCGCGGCCTTCCACAACCGGGAGCGGGCGCCATCCCCCCCGGGATCGGCATCCGGACCGCCGGCGGGGCGGATGGAGGCGTAACGGCTTGCGACGACCTCGGGGTCGGACATGGGCAGCGGGGACGTCGGAACCGGGAGGACCCATACATTTGAGCAGCTTCCCAGCCGCTCATCGCCCGTCCCCCGGTGCCGGTCGCCCCCTGTTTCACCGATCTGCTGGCCGCCGCCGCCGAGGGAGCCCGGTGGCTGGAGGAGGAGGGCGTGCTCAGCCTGGCCCTGCCGCTGGCCTGCCGGGACCCGCTGGCCCTGCTGCCCCACCTCGGCGACGGCGATGGATTCCGCTTCCTCTGGGACGGCGCTCCGGGCCTCTGCCTGGCCGCGAGCGGCACGGCCCATCGCCTGGAGCTGAGCGGCCCGCGCCGGTTCGAGTTGGCCCAGCGCTTCAGCGCCCTCAGCCTCAGCCGGCTGGTGCAGCGCCCCCAGGCCTGCCCCCCCCTGGCCCGGCCCCGGGTGCTGCTGGCCTTCTCCTTCTTCGACAGCCCGCTGCAGGAGGGCTGCGGCGGTGTTCCCGGCGTCCAGGCGGTGCTGCCGCGCTGGCAGCTGAGCCGGCAGGGCCGCCACTGCTGGCTGCGGCTCCAGCGCAGCCTCGGGGGAGCGGTCACCCCCCGCTCGGTGGCAGAGGAACTCTGGGAGCGGGCCCAGCGGCTGCAACGGCTGCCGATCGGTCCGGACGCCCACCCCTCCCAGCGGGTCCGCGTGGGTATCGCCAGCAGCTCTCCTTGGCAAGCCTCCTACCGGGAAGCCGTCACCCGGGCGCTGGACCTGGTGGAGGAGGGCACCCTGCGCAAGCTGGTGGTGGCGGTCCGTCAGCAGGTGCGGCTGGATCAGCCGCTCGATCCGCTGCAGCTGCTGGCCCATCTCCGGCGCCACCAACCCGGCAGCTGCCGTTTCCTCTGGCAGCAACGGCCGGGCGAGACCCTGATCGGGGCCTCCCCGGAGCGATTGCTGGCGGTGCGCCAGGGCCAGCTCCGCAGCGATGCCCTGGCGGGTACGGCTCCCTCCGGCGCCGCCGCCGACCAGCTCACCCACTCGCTCAAGGACCGGCATGAGCATGAGCTGGTGGTGGAAGCCATCACCCAGGTGCTGGGGGAGGCCGGGCTGATCCCGCGCCGCCCCCGCCGGCCGCAGCTGGCCCGGCATGGCCAGCTGGTGCATCTGCATACGCCGATCACTGCCGCCCTGGCGGAGCAGCAGCCCCTGGCCCTGGCGGCGGCCCTCCACCCCACCCCGGCCGTGGCAGGGCTACCACGCCGGGAGGCGATGGCCTGGTTGCGCAGTCTGGAACCGTTCGAGCGGGGCCATTACGCGGCGCCGATCGGCTGGATCGACAGTGCCGGCGATGCCGAACTGCGGGTGGCGATCCGCAGCGGGCGCCTGCGGGGCGACCAGCTCGAACTCACCGCCGGGGCCGGACTGGTCCGGGGCTCGGAGCCGGAACGGGAACTGCAGGAGGTGGCCCTGAAGCTGGGGGTGCTGCAGCAGCAGCTCAACCTGCCGGCGGACCCCCGGATCCAGTCGGAGACCACCCTCCCCGGCGAGCGACTGCCCCTGCAGGGATAATCGGCGGCAGGAGCCCCGCGAACGGACGGCATGACCAGACGGGAGCGGCTGCAGACGACCTTCGCCGCATCCCGCCTGTTCCGCAGCCTCCCGCCGGAGTGCATGGACAGCCTCAATCCCCGTCAGGGGCAGGTCCGGGAAGGGGATCTGCTGTTCGCGGAGGGGGATCCGGCCGCAACCGCCTACGTGATCGAGTCCGGCATCCTCGGTCTGTTCAATGGCGCCCTGGAGCCCTCCACCGCCTGGTTCCGGAAAGCGGTGCGGGGGGATCTGGTGGGGGAGTACGGGCTGCTCAGCGATGAACCGCGCTCCGCCTCGGCGATCGCCCTGACCGATCTCAGCTATTTCTGCCTCGAACCGGCTGATCTCCGCCAGCTGCTGGCCCAATCTCCCGAGCTGCAGAGGCGGCTGATCACTTCGCTGGCCGATGCGGCCTCGATCGGGCGCGACCCCCGCCGCTCCGCTCTGACCACCATCGCGATTCACAACGCGTCCCCGGAGTCCCCCCTCACCCGGCAGGTGCTGGCAGTGTTGTCGGAGCATCTGCTCAGCCAGGCGGCCGGTCAGATCGCGTTCAGCGACGCGGCGACGCTCCACCCAGCCCGCAGCGAGAGCGATCTGCATCAGCAGCTGACCGAGGCAACCGGGGCGGGCCGCACCCGGCTGTTCCTCACGGAGGCTCCCCAGGTGCTGAGCCGTCGCAATCAGAAGCTGATCGATCGGCTGCTGATCCTCACGGACGGCACGGCCGAACAGGTGACGCTGGGCGATCCGATCCCGGCGGACTGCATCCTCGTGCGGCTCTGGCCGCCGGAGCAGGTCCGCCCCGTCACCAAGCCCTGGAGCGGTTCACTGCAGCCAGCCTTCACGCTCAACATCCGGGCGTGCCTGGGCAGCCACCGGGACCGGCTGGCCCGCACGGTGCTGCGTCGCCAGACCGTGCTGGTCCTGGGCGGGGGAGGCGCCAGGGGGTTCGCCCATGTGGGGGCCATCGCGGCCCTGCAGGAACGGGGGCCCGATGACATCGACATGGTCATGGGGGTGAGCATCGGAGCGCTGGTGGCGTCCCTGGCGGCCTTCGATCTCCCCGCCGAAGAGATCCTCGGCCATCTCAAGCGGGTGATCATCGACGCCAGGCCGTACTCCCTCATCCTGTCGCGGGAGTCCCTTTTCTCCCTCGCCAATTCCCAGCGGGAGCTGGAGGCCTTCTTCGCGGACTCGCGCATCGAGGACAGCTGGCTGGCCCTGCAGTGCTTCTCCACCAATCTCTCCACCAATCGGCTGGAGGCCTGGACCAGCGGCGACATCCCCGCCGCGGTGGTCTCCAGCATGGCGGTGCCGGGCATCTTCCCCCCGGTGGAGGACTTCCAGGGTCACCTGCACGTGGATGGCGGAATCCTCAACAATCTCCCGGTCGCGCCGGCCCGTCAGCTCACTGACGGACGGATCATCGCCATCTCGCTCGATGGGGAGCCGGAGTCGTCCCCGGTTGCCGGGCCGGAGGGGCCGCCGCGCCGGCCGTCACTGGCCCGAACCCTCGTCGACGCGATGATGTGCGCCTCCCATGCCGTGTCCCAGTCGCAGGAGCGCCTGGCCGACCTCCTGCTGAAACCGGAGATCGGCCACATTCCCTTCCTGGACTGGAAGAGCTACAGCCAGAGCTTCGAGGCTGGCTACAACCACACCCGCCAACGGCTCCCCTCCAGAAGGGAAGCGGACAGGGAGCCGAAGGACGGGGAAGTCGCGCTCTGAATTCCGAGGCCGCCCGGCCGCTCGAACCGGGACCGGGTCGCTCAGCCCGCCAGCAACCGCTCCATGGCGAGGTCGGCCACGGGAATCCCCCCCAGTCGCTCGATCTCGCGGATGCCGGTGGGGCTTGTCACGTTGATCTCGCTGAGGCGATCGCCGATCACATCGATCCCCACAAAGAACAGCCCCGCCTGCCGCAGCGCTGGAGCCAGCTCGGCGCAGATTGCCGTTTCCGCGGCGGTGAGGGCGGTGGGTTCGGGCTCGCCCCCCACCGCCAGGTTGCTGCGGAACTCCCCAGGCAGCGGCCTGCGGTTGATCGCCCCCAGGGGCTCACCGTCCACCAGCAGGATGCGCTTGTCACCGGCGCTGACCGCCGGCAGGAAGGCCTGCGCCAGGACCGGCAGGGTCTGCTGCTGGGTGACCAGCTCCAGGAGGGCCCGCAGGCCCGGCGCGGCGCTGGCGCTTCGCACCACCCCCTGGCCGGCGCGGCCCCCCAGCGGTTTGAGCACCACCTCCGGGTGGTCGGCGGCGAAGGCCGCCAGCCGCTCCACATCAGCGCTCACCAGGGAGGGCGCCATCAGGTGGCTGAAGCGCAGGGAACCCAGCTTCTCGTTCCAGGCCAGCAGGGCCGCCGGTCGGTTGAGCACCCGAACACCCTGCTGTTCGGCCAGCTCCAGCAGCAGGGTGGCGTAGAGGTAGGGCTCATCGACGGGGGGATCCTTACGCATCCACACCCGGGGAAAGCTGGCCAGCGCCAGCCAACGGGAATCCCCCAGCTCCACCCAGGGATCGGGCACCTGCCAGCCCTCGGGGCCGGGGCGGATGTCGCCCAGGCGGGCAGGGCTGGCCTTGACCATCGGCGTGGCCCCCCCTCCGCCGGCGGCGGGTCGCTGACCCTCGACCGCCAGATCGGCCGGCGTACAGACCCACACCTGCTGACCGGCCCGCTGGGCCGCCTGCATCAGGGCCACGCTGGAATCCTTGGCGGGGCGCAGCCGCTGGATCGGATCGACGACGAACAGCTGGGCCTCCCCGCCCCCCACGGCGCTGGAGGACACCCTCAGCTCCCGTGCAGGAGCGGCTCGAGACGGCCGGAGCGCTCGAGGGAATGCAGTTCATCGCAGCCGCCGATCCCCTGGCCATCGATGAAGATCTGGGGAAGGCTGGTGCGCCCATCGGCGCGCACCGCCATGGCCGATCGCGCCGCCGTGTCGCCGTCGATGGCGAACTCCCGGTAGGCCACACCCTTGCGATCCAGCAGGGCCTTGGCCCGGATGCAGAAGGGGCAGAACCGC
Organism: Cryptocyanus atlanticus LEGE 06306; assembly: GCF_056633155.1. Lineage (NCBI taxonomy): Bacteria > Bacillati > Cyanobacteriota > Cyanophyceae > Synechococcales > Prochlorococcaceae > Cryptocyanus > Cryptocyanus atlanticus. The sequence continues at coordinate 141,762 of NZ_JBSJOZ010000002.1, read as the reverse complement.
CAGGTGTAGATCTCGACGTCGGCGGCCATCGCTGGGCGGGGAAGGAAGCCCGATCCTAGAAGTCCCGCCGGATCCACCCCCCGTTCCGCCGCGGCCACCGGCGGAGATCCCCCCAGGGAGGCGCCGAAGCAGACGACCGGAGCGATGCCGTGGGAGCCCCCGCCGCGGAAGTTCGACTGATACGGTCGGAGCACCGCTGGGACCCCAACCGGTGCTCGATCTCACCGATTTCAAACGCGATCTCTCCGAGCTCACCGACCGCCTGGGCCATGCCCAGGACTGTCTTTGACGTCCCCGCTCTGACAGCACGACAGCGGGACCTGGAGCAGCTCGCCTCCCAGCCGGATTTCTGGGACGACCAGGCCCTGGCCCGCAAGAGGATGCGCCAGCTCGACGAGGTGAAGGCCCAGCTAGAGCAACTCGGACGCTGGCGGGCGGCGCTCACGGACGCCGAGGCCACCCTGGAGCTCCACGAGCTCGAACCCGACGAGGAGCTGCTGGGGGAGGCCAACGGCGGCCTGCAGACCCTGCGGGGCGATCTCGACCGCTGGGAGCTGGAGCGGCTGCTGAGCGGCCCCTATGACAAGGAGGGTGCCGTGATCTCGATCAACGCCGGTGCCGGCGGCACCGACGCCCAGGACTGGGCCCTGATGCTGATGCGCATGTACACGCGCTGGGCCGAGGACCACGGCATGACGGTGTCCGTGGACGAACTCTCGGAAGGGGAGGAGGCGGGCATCAAGAGCTGCACGATCGAGATCGACGGCCGCTACGCCTACGGCTACCTGCGCAACGAGAAGGGCACCCACCGGCTGGTGCGGATCTCGCCGTTCAACGCCAACGACAAGCGCCAGACCAGCTTCGCCGGCATCGAGGTGATGCCCAGGCTCGACGAGGACGTGAAGCTCGACATCCCCGACAAGGACCTGGAGGTCACCACCTCCCGCTCCGGTGGGGCCGGCGGCCAGAACGTCAACAAGGTGGAAACGGCGGTGCGCATCCTGCACGTGCCCACCGGCCTGGCGGTGCGCTGCACCCAGGAGCGCTCCCAGCTGCAGAACAAGGAGAAGGCGATGGCGCTGCTGATGGCCAAGCTGCTGGTGATCGCCCAGGAGCAGCGGGCCTCCGAGATCGCCGACATCCGTGGCGACATCGTGGAAGCCGCCTGGGGCAACCAGATCCGCAACTACGTCTTCCATCCCTATCAGATGGTCAAGGATCTGCGCACCGGGGAGGAAACGACGGATGTGCAGGGGGTGATGAACGGCGATCTCGACCCCTTCATCCAGGCGCTGCTGCGCCAGGGTGTGCTGATCGCCTCCGAAGCGGCCTGAGCCGTTTCCCCCTGCCGCCCCATGGCCGAGTCCGCCCCGCCCCAGCCCTCCGCCCCGCCCGAGGCCACGCCCGGGCGTGCCCAAACGAGCGGGCCACCGCCCAGCTTCGTGAAGCTGGCCATGCGCAACATGGTGCGCAAGGGCCGCCAGAGCCTGCTGCATTTCGGCCTCACCGCTGCGGGCTTCAGCGCCGTGCTGTTGCTGCTGGCCTGGTTCGGGCGCCCCAGCCTGCCCCAATGAACGGCGGCGACCTCGCCGGCGGGAGGGGACGGACCCGGCCGGACCCCGAGCTGGACCTGGCCTTCCGCGTGGCTGGGAGCGTGGCGCCGGCCCTGCTGGACCAGGCCGGTCCCTGGGCCGATCCGAAGCATGGCGAGGCGCTCTGGCGGGGCCGGCTGAGCGGCTGGCTGGCCGACCTGACCGCCGAGCTTCCCGCGGCGCTGCGCCGCGGGGCCTACAGCGCCGGCCTGGAGCTGTGTGATGACGCCACCATCGCCGAACTCAACGGGCAGTGGCGACTGATCAACGCCCCCACCGATGTGCTCGCCTTCGCGGCCCAGGAGGAAGGCGGCGAACCCGGCACGCCCCAGCCCCCTGCCGGCGGCCCGGACGACCCAGAGAGCGAACCGCTGGAACTCGGGGACATCGTGATCTCGATCGAGACCGCCGCCCGCCAGGCCATGGCGGCGGACGTGAGCCTGGCGCGGGAACTGGCCTGGCTGGCCAGCCACGGGCTGCTCCATCTGCTCGGCTGGGACCATCCCGATGAGTCCAGCCTGGAGGCGATGCTGCAGCGTCAGGACCAGCTGCTGGAGGATGGAAGCGGTGGCCGTCGTGACGGCCACCCTGGCCAGCAGCGGTAACGTTCAGGCCGACAGCATCCCGTCGCGTGGCCTCGGATGGTGATGTGGACGCGCCCAGGAGACCCGATGACCACCCTGGTACCTCTCGAACCCGTTCCGATGGCACCTGAGTCCTCGCGGCGGAGCCGGGGACAGCGGCCCGGGGCCTGGCGGGTGGCCGGGGATCTGCCCAACAGCTTCCGCTACGCCGCCCAGGGTCTGGCCTACGGCTTCAGCAGCCAGCGCAACTTCCGCGTGCATGTGATCACCGGGGTGGTGGTGTTCGCCCTGGCCCTCTGGCTGCAGCTGAGCCTCGACCGCCTGGCGGTGCTGGTACTCACGGTGGGGGCGGTGCTGGTGCTGGAGCTGGTGAACACGGCGATCGAGTCGGTGGTGGATCTGGCCATCGGCCGCCGCTTCCACCCCCTGGCACGCATCGCCAAGGACTGCGCCGCCGCCGCCGTGCTGGTGGCCGCCCTGGCCTCGATGCTGATCGCCCTGCTGTTGCTGCTGCCGCCCCTGCTGGAGCGGCTCGGGCTCTGAACCGCGGGCCCGGCCGTCAGGGCCGGGGGCGTTGAATGGGCCAGCGGTGCCCATGCGGGCGCCCATCCGCAATCCGGCCGACGGGATGCTCCTCGTTCTCGACAACTACGACAGCTTCACCTTCAACCTGGTGCAGTACCTGGGGGAATTGGCGGCGGAGCATCCCCTGGCCGCCGATCTGCGGGTGGAGCGCAACGACGCCCTCAGCGTGGAGCAGATCCGCGAGCTCGCCCCCCAAGCAATCCTGATCTCGCCGGGGCCCGGCGATCCCGACCAGGCGGGTGTGTGCCTGCCGGTGCTGGCCGAACTCGGCCCGAGCGTGCCGGTGCTGGGCGTCTGCCTCGGGCACCAGTGTCTGGCCCAGGTGTTCGGCGGGAAGGTGGTGCGGGCGGCCGAGCTGATGCACGGCAAGACCTCTCCGGTGCTCCATGACGGGGCGGGGGTGTTCCAGGGGCTACCCTGCCCGCTCACCGCCACCCGCTATCACAGCCTGATCGCCGAACGGGCCAGCCTGCCCGCCTGCCTGGAGATCACCGCCTGGCTGGAGGACGGCACGATCATGGGGCTGCGCCACCGTGACCATCCCCACCTGGAAGGGGTCCAGTTCCACCCGGAGAGCGTGCTCACAGAATCCGGTCATGCCCTGCTGGCCAATTTCCTGCGGATGGCTGCCGCCCGAACCGCCCCACCGGGAGCGGAGGCGGCCTGATCCCGGCGGAGGAACGCTGCTAGGTTCGCGCCATTGTCGGCGCCTGCGGCGCGCACTCCAGGCATGGCCACCGATCGAGCGCAAACGGCCCCGGTCCATCGCCCGGCGGCGTCAGCCCGGCGGCGGCGCCTCGGCGTCAGCCTCGGTGTGGGGGTGGGTGGTCTGGCCCTGATCGGCGGCCTGAGCGCCGGTCTCCCCGCCGCCCGGGCCGCCGGCGGCGTCACCGTGACCAGCTACGGGCACAGTGCCCTGATGATCCGCGGCGGGGGCGCCACGGTGCTGCTGAACCCCTTCAAAGCCGTGGGCTGCGCCGCCGGCCTGCCGGAACCGCGGGTGAGCGCCAATGTGATCCTGGCCAGCAGCCGGCTCCTCGATGAAGGGGCCCCGGTGGCCTCCGGCCGGATGCTGGTGGCCCCAGGGTCCTACCGGGTGGCGGGCCTCAAGCTGGAGGGCGCCTCCATCCCCCACGACCGCCTCGGTGGCCGCCGTTTCGGCCAGGCCACGCTCTGGCGCTGGAAGCAGGGGGGTCTGGAGATCGCCCATCTCGGCGGCACGGCCGCTGCCCTGCGCCCGGAGGACCGGGTGCTGATCGGCAAACCCGATCTCTTGATCATCGGTGTGGGTGGAGGCGCCAAGGTCTACGACGGGGCCGAAGCGGCCGCCGTGGTGCGGGACCTGGCCCCCCGGCGCGTGATCCCGGTGCAGTACGTGAGCGGCACGACCCCGGCCAACTGCGATCAGGGCGGCATTGAGCCCTTTCTGCAGGCGATGAGCGGCACCCCCGTGCAGCGACCCGGCCGCACGGTGAGCTTCGGGGCCCCGCTGAGTGAGGGCACCCAGATCATGGTGCTGCGCTGAGCGGGAACGCTGCACCGCGCACGGGGGTGCGCCCGTCAGGGGGCCGGTGGGGCCGACAGCTGGTCCACCCTCCGGTAGATCGTCCAGAACTGCCGCATCTGCTCGGTGGTGCCCAGGCTCACCCGCAGCGAACCCTCGATCAGGGGCTTGCCCGCCATCGAGCGCACCAGAATGCCGTTGGCGCGCAGCCCCCGCTCCACCTCCGGGGCCGGTAAGCGGGGCCAGATCAGCAGATAGTTGCCACCGGCGGCGTGGTGACGCACCCCGGCCGCCTGAAGTTCCCGCAGCAGCCAGCCGCGGGCCCGCAGCACCTCGGCCACGTAGGCATCCACATAGGCCTGGTCAGCCAGGGCCGCATGGGCGGCGGTCACCGCGAAACTATTGACGTCATAGGGACCACAGACCCGGCCCACCCGCTCCACCAGCGCCGGAGCGCCGATGGCGAAGCCGATGCGCAGCCCCGCCAGGCCAGCGGTCTTGGCGAGGGAACGCAGCACCAGCAGGTTGGGGAAGGAAGCGGCCCCGTGCTGGAGGAGCACCGGCAGCACGCTGTCGCCGCTGAAGGCGGCATAGAGCTCGTCGACCACCACCAGGCTGGCCGGAGCCTCCGCCGCCAACTCCAGGATCCGCGCGGGCGCCAGACAGGTGCCCGTGGGGTTGTTGGGGTTGCAGAGCAGCAGGATCCGTGGCGCCCGCTGCCGCAGGGCGGCCAGGGTCTCCTCCCAGGGGAAGGCGAACCCGGGGGAGCGGTAGGGAATCGCCTCGATCGTCATCCCCTGCATGCGGGCGCAGGGGGTGTAATAGCCGAAGGTGGGACTGGTGGTGAGCAGCCGCTCCCCCGGGGCACCAAAGGCGTGGAACACGGCGTGGAGGGCATCATCCACGCCGTTGAACAGACCGATGTGGGCCGGGGTGAGGGTGCCGGCCTCCCCAGGGGGCAGCGCCGCCTCGACCCGCAACGAGGCCACCACGGCCTCGCGCAGGCCGGCGTACTCGGGATAGATGGCGTAGTGGTCGGCGGGGATGGCCCGGATCGCCTCCACCACCCTGGGGCTGGGTCCCACGGTGTTCTCGTTGAAATCCAGCCGCAGCAAGCCTCGCCGTCCCTCCAACGGGGCGCTGTAGGCCTGCAGACTCTCGACCTCGGGCCGGGCGCTCGGGCAGGGGGGGGCCGGATCCGTCACGGGGGGCATCATCGGGCCTGAGGCTATTAGGGGAGCAGCTCCTTCAGGCTGCCTCGGGTCATCAGCTGGCGGGTCGGATCCCGCAGGCCCTCACGCCGGGCGGGTTCGATCGGGAAGGGGGGAGGAACCAGCAACGGGCGGTGCGCCGCACCAGGCCCCTGCAGCAGATCCGCATCCAGCAGCAGGCAGGGGGCATAGGGCGAATTCTCCACCCACTGGGGATCGAACAGCACGGCCCGATCGCCGCCGCCAGTCCGGTTGAAGCGATCGACCGCCCCGTAGAAACCGCTGAGGGCGGCCCCCTCCGCCGGCGGCGGCGTCCAGGCCAGCAGCGAGAGCCTCAGGGCATCCAGGAACGAGGCCAGCAGAAGGGCGGTGAGGGCCGCCGCGATGCTCCGGCGCCAGCGGGCGGGGACTCCCCGTGCGCTCAGGCCCTGCTGAAAGCGCTGCAGGAGCACCGCCGTGCCGATGGCCACCAGCGGCACCAGAAAGAGGACCGCATACTCATGGAAGACGATCAGATTGCGGAAGGCGATCAGCCAGCCGGCACTGGCAATCGCCACGGCACTGAGCAGATCGCCCGGCACCGCCCCGGCGTCGTGATCCCCCCGGGCCGCTGGGCGGATCAGGACGCCGGACCGGAGTGCCACCAGAGCCAACCCCAGAGCGATCGCCCCCACCAGGAGGATGCCAGGGCTGGGCAGCAGCCGGGCGATGGCCTCCACCATCTCTGCGGCGGCCTCGCCGGGCTGCAGCCGCGACTGGTTCCCGTCCGCCCAGAGGGCCCCCGGCAGCCCGAGGCGCCGGAGGGCGGACTGCACCACCGACACTTCGGCGAGGGGGACCCCGTTCAGGCGTGCTTCGACCCTCGCCGCCCAGGCCGCGGCGGCGAGGGGCACCGTCAGCGACAGCCCGCCGCCCGCGACCAGCAACGGCAGGGTGCCGCGCAGGGGCCGGCGCCAGAGGGACAGCAGTGCGCAGCCCAGCAGAAAGAAGCTCACGATGAAGGCGCGCCCCAGCAGGCTGGCCAGCAGAATCCCGACGAGAAACAGGACCCGGCGGGGCTGCCGGCCCGCCAGCAGGGGACGGCGCAGGCCGGCGAGATAGGCCCCGATCGCCAGGGCATAGCCGAGCAGGCCGGGCTGATCGAAGTGAAACATCGGCCGGTAGTGCAGCCACAGCGGCGAGGCGAGAATGGTCAGCAGGCCCATCGCCGAGGGCCAGATCCGCAGACCGGCCAGCCGCAGGCCTCCATAGAGCAGGCCGGCGGTCATGACGAAGATCCCGTTCATCAGATGCTTTGAGACCAGCAGCATCCGTTCGCTGCCATCGGAGAATGCGGAGAGCCACCCCTGCGACAGCAACGAGAAGACGATCGGGTAGCGGTTGAAGTAGTCAAAGCTGACGGATTGGCGTCCTTCGGAATCGATCGTCAGCAACCGACAGGCATAGCCCACCAGGCCTGTTTCGGCGTCGCCGTGTCGGCTGATGGCCAGGGAATGGAGGGGTACCCAGTTGAAGTGGGAGCCGCGAAGCAACGAGAAGACCGAAGGTTCCAGCAGCAGGAGTACGCACCAGCCCAGGATCACGATGGCCAGCACGGCCAGACCTTCCCGGCGCTGCATCTCCATGGCCGGGATCGTCTGCTGGCGGGAATCTACATGCGCTCCAGCACGGGAATTCCCAGCAGATTCAGTCCCAGCCTGAGGCTGTCGGCGCAGAGGCGACAGAGGGCCAGGCGGGAAGCACGTGCCGGCTCGTCGGCTTTGAGCACCGGCACCTGGTCGTAGAAGCGATTGAACGTCTGGCTGAGTTCGAACAGATAGGTGCAGAGGCGATTGGGCAGCAGTTCGTCCTCCACCTCGGCGATCACCGCGTCGAACTGGAGGAGCTGGCGCACCAGCGCCCACTCCTGCGGCGCGCTGAACGCCAGGGGATCCGGGAAGGCGGCACCACCGAGATCACCGCCTCGGCGCGCCAGCCCGGCGATCCGCACCACCGCATAGAGGAGATAGGGCGCCGTGTTGCCCTGCAGGGCCAGCATCCGATCGAAGCTGAACTGGTAATTCGTGGCCCGGTTCTGGCTCAGGTCGGCGTACTTCACCGCCGCCAGGCCCACGGTGGTGGCCACCTGATCGATGAAAGCGTCGCCTTCGCTGCGCTCCTCCTCCGCCAGGCGGCGGCGCAGGTCGGCCCCACAGCGCTCCACCGCCTCGTCGAGCAGATCCCTGAGCCGCACCGTGTCACCGGAGCGGGTCTTGAGCTTCTTGCCGTCCTCGCCCTGGACCAGACCGAAGGGCACATGCTCGAGCCGTGCCCCCGTCGGGATCCAGCCGGCGCGGCGGGCCACCTGGAACACGCCGGCGAAATGGCCGGCCTGGCCCGCGTCGGTGACGTAGATCACCCGGCGGGCGCCGTCCCCGGCCGGGGGGGGGGCGAAGCGGTAGCGGATCGCCGCCAGGTCGGTGGTGGCGTAGTTGAACCCGCCATCGCTCTTGCGCACGATCACCGGCTGGGGCTGGCCGTCCTTGCCGACCACCCCCTCGAGGAAGACGCAGCGGGCTCCCGCGTCGGTGACCAGCAGCCCGGCGGCGTCGAGATCGGCGACGACCGCCTCCAGGTGGGGGTTGTAAAACGATTCACCCCGCTCGCTCAGGCGGATGTCGAGGCGGTCGTAGATGCGCTGGAACTCGCGCCGCGACTGGTCACAGAGCAGCTGCCAGGCCCGGCGGGAGAGCGGGTCACCGCTCTGGAGCTTCACGACCTCTTCGCGGGAGGTGGCCTGGAAGCCCCCGTCCGCATCGAAGCGGGCCTTGGCCTGGCGGTAGAAGGCCACCAGATCGCCAAGATCCACCGCATCGGCCGTGGTGAGCGCCTCGGGAGCCACCTGCTTGAGATGGGTGATCAGCATGCCGAACTGGGTGCCCCAGTCCCCCACATGGTTGAGCCGCAGCACCGGATGGCCGCGGAACTCCAGCACCCGTGCCAGGCAGTCGCCGATGATCGTGGAGCGCAGGTGCCCCACGTGCATCTCCTTGGCGATGTTGGGGCTGGAGAAATCCACGATCACCGGGGACGGGGACGGGGCCCGGGGCACCCCCAGCCGGGGGTCCCCCAGGCGGGCCCTCACCTCCGCCGCCAGCCGCTGCGGCCGCAGGGTGAGGTTGATGAATCCGGGGCCGGCGATCCGGGGCGGTTCGCAGAGCTCGGCGAAGGCGGGATCGGTGTCCAGCTGCGCCACGATCGCGGCGGCGATGGCACGGGGGGCCTGCTGGAGGGGTCTGGCCAGGGGCAGGGCACCGTTGGCCTGGAAATCACCGAACTCGGGTTTGCTGGCGGGGACCAGCTGGGGGTCGAGGGGGGCGCCGGCCACACCGGCCGCCGCCGCCGCTTCAGGGAAGGCCCGCTCCAGGGCCGCCGCGAGCTGGCTGTGGAGGGCCTTCGAAACGGTCAGCATGGAGAACGGGTGCGGTGCGGAGGATCGGGTCCAGGGTCGATCATCCCTCTCCGGGGTTGGCGGAGCGGTCCCGATCCGTTCAGGGGCCCACGATCCCCCTGTCGCCGTGGCAGGCCATCGACGGAGGGAACATCCGGCACCCCCTCGCCACGGCTGAAACCGATGCACCAGGGCTGGGTTGTTGGGTCTGGATCGTGCCGGGCCACCCCGTCGCCCCCGGGGCCGGGATCCGTGGATGGCCCCAGCGCCCAGCTGCGCCTCCCGGTGGAAGCCTCCGGAGACCCGGGCCTCCTCCTCCTACCGGGCAGTCGCCTCGAATCGCATGCTCAGATCCAGCCAGGGGCTGCGGGTGACCGGTGCGCTGGTGGAGATCAGATCGATGCCGGTGGCGGCGTAGGCCCGCAGCTGCTCGGGTTGCACGCCGGAGGCCTCCAGTACCACCGGCTCCCCCCGGCCTCCCGCCAGCTCCCTGAGCCGGGGGACCAGGTCCCGGAGCCCGGCGGGGCTGAACCCATCGAGCAGCACCCCATCGGCGCCGGCGCGCACGGCGGATTCCGCCTCGGCGGCGGTTTCGGCCTCCACGATCAGCCGCGCCGGCCAGGGGGCGGCGGCACGCACGGCGGCCAGGGCCGGCTCCACCCCACCGGCCCAGGCGAGATGGTTCTCCTTGAGCATGGCGGCATCATCGAGGCCGAGGCGGTGGTTCAGCCCGCCGCCGCAGCGCACGGCGTATTTCTCCAGCAGCCGCAGGCCCGGGGTCGTCTTGCGGGTGTCGGCCAGGCCCACACCACTGCCCTCCAGCTGGGCCACCAGGGAGGCCGTGGCGGTGGCGATTCCGGAGAGCCGCATCGCCAGATTCAGGGCCGTGCGCTCCCCCGCCGCCAGGGCGCCGGCCGGACCGTCCAGCTCCAGCAGCCGCTGGTCCGCCGCGACCGGCTCCCCATCCGCCACCAGCAGGTGGACGGCCACGGCAGGATCCAGGAGCTGGAACAGGGGCTCCACCAGTACACCGCCGCAGAAGATCCCCGCACGGCGGGCCATCCAGCTGGCCCGGCCGGGTCGGCCCACCAGGGCGGCGGCGCTGAGGTCACCGCGACCGATGTCCTCCTCCAGCCAGGCCCGCAGCTGACCCTCCAGCCGGGGCTGACTCAGCAGAACGGCGGCGCCGGGCGGAGGGAGGGTCACGCTGAGAGGGACGCCGGGAAAGGGGGGCCAGCCGGGGCCCCATCCTGCCGGTGAGGCCGGCCGGCCGTCGCCGCCAGGCCCTACTTGCCGATGCAGAACCGGGCGAACACCCGATCGAGGACCGCCTCGCTCACCTCCTGGCCGGTGATTTCGCCGAGGGAACCCACGGCGGAGCGCAGATCGATGGTCCAGAAATCCCACGGCAACCCGGCCGCGGCCGCCTCCAGCACGCGCTCCAGGCTGGCGGCCGCCTCGGCCGCCAGATCCCGCTGGCGGGCGTTGAGCGCCACCTGCAGACCCTGGGCCACCCCGGCGCCGCAGCACTCCAGCAGCTGGCGGGCCAGGGCGTCGCGGCCGGCGCCGGTGAGGGCGCTGATCGCCACGGCACCATCCCCGCTCCCATCGGGGCGAACATCGGTGAGATCGGCCTTGTTGCCCACCAGCAGCAACGGCACCCCCGGCGGCACCTGATCGCGCAGTGCCTGGTCCGCCGCCGTCCAGCCGCTGCAGAGATCGAAGAGCAGCAGCACCACATCGGCGGACGCCAGCGCCGCGCGGCTGCGGGAGATGCCGAGCTGCTCGACCCGATCGTCGGTGTCACGGATGCCGGCGGTATCCAGCAGGGTGAGCGGCACGCCCTCAAGCACGAGCTCGCTCTCGAGCAGGTCACGGGTGGTGCCGGGCAGGTCGGTCACAATCGCCCGCTCCCGCTGGCTGAGCTGGTTGAGCAGGCTCGACTTGCCCACATTGGGCCGGCCCACGATCGCCACCCGCAGCCCCTCGCGCAGCACCGCCCCCTGGCGGGCCTCCGCCACCAGCCGCTCCAGCTCCCCCCCCACCCGAGCCAGCTCCGCCCGCAGGGTGCCGGCGTCGAGCGGCGGCAGATCCTCCTCGAAATCCACCCGGGCCTCGAGTTCGGCCAGTTGATCGAGCAGGCGGCCACGCAGCGCCTCGATCCGCCGTTGCAGGCCACCATCAAGCCCCGCCACCGCCAGTTGGGCGGCTCGGCGGCTGCGGGCTGTGATCAGCTCGCTGATCGCCTCGGCGCGGGTGAGATCGAGCCGACCATTGAGAAAGGCCCGCTGGCTGAATTCCCCCGGCTGGGCCCGGCGTGCGCCGGCGGCGAGCACCAGCTCCAGCACCCGCTGCACCGCCACCAGGCCGCCATGGCCCTGCAGCTCCACCACGGTCTCACGGGTGAAGCTGCGGGGGGCCCGCATCAGCAGCAGCAGGGCCTCATCGATCCGCTCGCCGCTGTCCGGGTCGACCACATGGCCGTAGAGCACCCGGTGGCTGTCCCAGACCTGCCGGCCCGGGGCCTCGAACAGGCGCCGGCCGATGGTCTCCGCCTCGGGACCGGAGATCCTTACGATCGCCACACTCCCCTGACCGGGCGCCACCGCCGTGGCGATCGCTGCAATGGTGTCGTCCCAGTCCAAGCATCCCAACGGGCGACGGCGCGTCCAGTCTCGGCTTCCCCGGTCCGTCAGGGGGGCCCTGCTGCGCCTGCGGCGCTGGATGGGCTGGCTCTGGCGCCAGGAGGGCAGCCCCGGCCAGCGGGCCCGGGGGCTGGCGGCTGGGATCTTCTGTGGCTGTTTCCCGTTCTTCGGGCTGCAGACCCTGCTCGGCATCGCCCTGGCCACGCTGCTGCGCGGCAACCACCTCCTGGCCGCGGCGGGCACCTGGATCAGCAATCCGATCACCTACCTGCCGCTCTACTGGTTCAACTACCAGGTGGGGTCCTGGCTGCTGGGGCCGAGCGTCCGGCCCGTGAGCATCACAGCCCTGCACCAGGAGGGGTTCTGGGAGATGGGCTGGGCCTTCTCCAGCCGCCTGCTGCTGGGCTCCAGCCTGGTGGGGATGGTGAGCTCCGTGGCCCTGGGCGCGCTCTACTGGCGCTGGCTGGAGCGCCACCCGAGGGTATCTGGGGCACCGGGCTGATCCATTGGGGGGAGGTCCGGCGAGGGGTCTAGCCGTGGCTGAAGCCCGGACAGAGCATCAGATCGATGTGGCCGCCACTGGGTTGGCGCCACTCACGGAACTCATCGGAGAGGGCCTTGTGATCACGACCCTTCTGGACGGCATCGAGGGCCTGCAGACGCTGGTGCACCAGATCAAGAGTGTCGTCGATCAGCTGAGCAGCCTGTTCGGAAGTCATGAGAGCTCATTCAGACAAGGGTCCGGTGAAGGAATTCAGACAGAATCGGGCCCCGCTGGTTGTAGCGGCCAACACCCGGCCTCGCCGGCGTCATCAGATCCTCAATCGGTCGCACGGCAGTCCTGGAGCCAGTCCTCCAGGGGGGACCAGTCGTCGCGCAGATCGATCGCCTCCCAGAGACGCTCGATCTCGGCGCGGACAGGGGTGAGCGGCAGATTCCAGCGGCGGAGGGTCGAGGCGATCGCCCCGGCGTCCTCGGCGGGGCTGGTCCGGCTCCAGGCCCACCAGGCGTCCCGCCAGGCCAGCCACTGCGGACGGGGCGGCGGCGTCGGATCCTCCAGACAGGGGACGAGGGCATCGGGCTCCTCGGGCAGGCCGCCCGAGCCGATGCGAGCGGCGAGCGCCGTGAAGAAGCTCCCGTAGCGCACCGGCCAGGCCGCGAGCAGCTGCAGGGTGAGGGGCACCAGATCCGGCAGCTGAGCCGCCGCGCCGGCCTCTGCGGGGGAGAGGAAGCCCAAGCGCCGCCGCAGCCGGGACCGGTAGTGGGCGTCGTAGGCGGGGGCGAAACGCTCGAGGGCCTCCTCCAGCTTCTGTCGCGGCAGCAGCATCGCCAGGGGCTCCTGCAGCCGCCGCAGGTTGTGGTGCACGATCATCGGCTGCTGGCCGTAGGCGTAGAGGCCACTGTGATCGAAATAGGCGGCGGTGAAGCCCGGATCCCACCCCTCCAGGAAGGCGAAGGGGCCGTAGTCGAAACTCTCGCCCGCCAGGGACATGTTGTCGGTGTTGAGCACCCCGTGGGTGAAGCCCGCCGCCATCCACTCGGCCGCCAGCCGCACCTGCCGATCCACCAGGGCGCCGTAGAACGCCAGCAGCTGGGGCTCCGCGCCGCCGGGCCCGTCAGCCGGATGGGCCGCCGCGACCTCCGGGTAGTAGAGCGCCACCCCATGGCGCAGCAACCGTTCCAGCGCCTGGGGCTGGCGCCGGTGCAGCAACCGTTCGCAGCTGCCGAACCGCAGGTGGGTCCGTGCCATCCGCACCATCACCGAACTGCGGGTGGGGGAGGGTTCATCACCACGCCAGAGGTCCTCCCCCGTTTCCACCAGGCTCAGGGTGCGGCTGGTGGTGACCCCGAGGCGATGCAGCGCCTCACTGGCGATCACCTCCCGCACCCCCCCCTTCAGGGTGAGGCGGCCGTCACCGCCCCGGCTCCAGGGGGTCGTGCCGGAGCCCTTGGTGCCCAGGTCCTGCCAGGCGCCATGGCGATCACGCAGCTGGCCGTAGAGGAAGCCGCGCCCATCGCCGAGAAACGGGTTGTAGGTGCCGAACTGGTAGCCGTGGTAGCGCAGGGCCAGCAGCGGGATGCGCCCCTCGAAGCGACCGAAGGCGGCCTCGAACTGGCCATCGCCGATGGCGGCCGGATCGAGGCCCAGCTGGCGCAGCAGGTCATCGTTGCGGAAGCGCAGGCGGGCCATCGGGAAGTGCGCCGCCTCCACCACGTCCCAGTAGTCGGACCCGAGTCCTTCGAGAGCGGCTTCGAAGGGCATCGCCAGCAGTGGATTGGCTACCGATGGCAGCACCCCAGGAACCCGTCGATCGCCGGCACCCTAGAAACCCCTCCGGGCACCGGTGCCCCTAGCCGATCCCGGTGCGGCAGAGATCAAGCACATCGGCCATGGAGCGGATCTGGTCCATGGTGGTGCGCAGCTGGCCGGCGCTGCCCAGCTCCACCTTCAGATCGATGCGGGCGGGTTTGCCGTAGGCCGTGCGCACCCGGGCGTCACTGACGTTGATGCGGCTGTCCGAGAGACGGGTGAGGATATCCTTGAGCACCCCGACCCGGTCGAGCACCTCGATGCGCAGCTGAACCGGATAGCGCCGCCGGTGCTGATCGGCGGCGGGGTTCCAGCGCACCGGCAAGCGGCGCTCCACGGGCACGGCCACCACATTGGCGCAGTCCTGGCGGTGGATCGTGATGCCGTGGTTGCCGAGGGCGACGCTGCCCAGGATCGCCTCGCCGGGCAGGGGACAGCAGCAGCCCCCCAGGCGATACTCCAGCCCCTCGAGCCCCAGAATCGGGCTGGCGGCATCGCCGGCCACGGCCGGAGCGGCCGGTTCTGCCTGGGCGGAGACACTGCGGGCCAACTCCTCATTGCTCAGCACCGGAGCGGAAGCCGCCGTGGCCAGCCGGATCTCCTCGCGCAGCCGGTTGAGCGCCTGCTGGAGAGTCACCCCTCCGAACCCGATCGAGGCCAGCAGATCCTCCGTGCCGACCAGATTGCAGCGGCGGGCCACCTTGGCGATGGCCTCTCCGTTGAGCAGGGCGTCGAAACCGTCGCGACCCAACTCCCGCTCGAGCATGGCGGTGCCCCGCTGCACGTTCTCGTGGCGATGGCTGCGCTTGTACCACTGGCGGATGCGGTTGCGCGCCGTGGGCGTGGCCACGAAATTGAGCCAGTCCAGGCTGGGGTGGGCCGTCTTGGCGGTGACGATCTGGACGAAATCCCCGTTCTGAAGGGGAGTGGCCAGGGGGGAGAGCCGGTCGTTGATGCGCACGCCCTGACAGTGATTGCCCACTTCGGAGTGGATCCTGTAGGCGAAGTCCACGGCGGTGGAACCCTTGCGCAGCCCCACCACATCACCCTGGGGGGTGAACACGAACACCTCCTCGTCGAACAGGTCCTCCTTGATCGAGGCCAGGTAATCGCTGCTGTCCTCACCGCCGCCGTCCTGCTGCCAGTCGACGAGCTGACGCAGCCAGTTGAAGCGATCGGCGGCGCCGCCGGACGCCGGCGAGCCCCCCTCCTTGTACTTCCAGTGGGCGGCGATGCCGTATTCCGCCACCTGATGCATTTCGGTGGTGCGGATCTGCACCTCGATCGGCCGGTGGCGGCCGATCACCGCCGTGTGCAGCGACTGGTAGCCATTGGGCTTGGGCAGGCCGATGTAGTCCTTGAAGCGGCCGGGAATGGGCCGGAAGGTGTCATGCACCACCGCCAGGGACCGGTAACAGCTCTCCAGATTGGGGGTGAGGATGCGCAGGGCCGCCACGTCGAAGATCTCGTGGAAGGCCTTCTGCTGGTGCTGCATCTTTGTCCAGATGCCATAGAGATGCTTGGGACGACCGCTCACCTCGCAATCGGCCAGGCCCGCCGCCGCCAACCGCCTGCGCAGCAGCTCCACGGTCACCCCCAGCCGTTCCTCCCGCTCACTGCGCTTGGTGGCCACCTGCTGCTTGATCTCCCGGTAAGCCTCCGGTTCGAGGATCTTGAAAGACAGATCCTCCAGCTCCCACTTGAAACGGCCGATGCCAAGCCGGTTGGCCAGCGGCGCGTAGATCTCGCGGGTTTCCCGGGCGATCCGCAGCTGCTTCTCGGGCTTGAGCGCCGCGAGGGTGCGCATGTTGTGCAGCCGGTCGGCCAGCTTCACCAGCACCACCCGGATGTCGCTGGCCATGGCCAGGAACATCCGGCGCAGGTTTTCCGCCTGGGCTTCGGTGTGGTTGGTGAAATGGATCCCCCCGAGCTTGGTGACCCCCTCCACCAGGGCGCGCACTTCGGCGCCGAAGTGTTCCTCGAGCTGATCGGCGCTCACCTCGGTGTCCTCCACCACGTCGTGCAGGAAGCCGGCGGCGATCACACCGGGGCTGGCACCGATGTCGCGCAGCAGATCGGCGACGGCGATCGGATGGATGATGTAGGGCTCCCCGGTGGCCCGCACCTGGCCGTCGTGGAGCTGGAAGGAGAAATCGAAGGCCGCCGCTAGCAGGGCTTCGCCGTCCCTGAGGCTGCGGCCGGGGGAGCCGTCCGAGGGGGGAGGGGCCTGCTCCAGGCAGGCGCGCAGCCAGCTGGGGAGGGGGACACCGTAGGCGTCGGGGGAGCGGCCCGGGCACCCGGCGGAGCCCAGGGGGCGGGGCGGGGCCGGCGGCGCCGCGGTGGGGCGGCTGATCTCGCCCTGGGCGCCCTCGCAGGGGGTGCCCAGGGGATCGACCCCGCTCGGCAGGGAAGGAGCGTCCCGACATCCAGCGGCCGTTTCAAGCATCACCGCCTCCCCGTGGTCCCATCGTATGCAGAAGGCGCAACAATGCTGCGACGGTTCAGGGCTCCGCACGGAAGCCAGGCCGGGTTCATCGACGTCGCACCCCATGGCCGCCACCTCGACCGCCGGCCCGGTGCTGCGCCTGCAGGACCTGATCGTGCGCTACCCGGGGACTGCCGGTCCACCCACCCTCGACGGCCTCGACCTGGAGCTCGCCCCCGGAGACACTCTGGCCCTGGTGGGTCCCTCCGGCTGCGGCAAGAGCACGGTGGCCCGCGCCGTCCTGCAGCTGCTGCCCGCCGGCAGCCGCTGTGACGGGGAGCTGCTGCTGGCGGGCCGGGATCCCCGCCGGCTGAGCCGGCCCCAGCTCCGCCACCTCCGCGGCGAGGCAGTGGGGCTGGTGTTTCAGGACCCGATGACCCGGCTGAACCCGCTGCTGCGGATCGGGGAGCATCTCAGCGACACCCTGGCCGCCCACCGCGGCGACTGGAACCGGCCCGAGCGCCGTCGGCGGGCCGAGCGGCTGCTGCAGCGGGTGGGGATCGGACCGGAGCGCTTCGGCAGCTATCCCCATGAATTCAGTGGCGGCATGCGCCAGCGGTTGGCCATCGCCCTGGCCATGGCCCTGGAGCCGGCCCTGGTGATCGCCGACGAACCCACCACCAGCCTGGATGTGGCGGTGGCCGCCCAGGTGATGGCCGAGCTCACCAGCCTCTGCCGGGAGAGCGGCAGCGCCCTGGTGCTGATCAGTCACGATCTGGCCCTGGCGGGCCGCTGGTGCGAACGGATCGCCGTGCTCGATCAGGGCCAGCTGGTGGAGGAGGCCCCCGCCACTGTGCTGCTCACCCGGCCCCGGGCGCCCCTGACCCGGCGGCTCGTGGCGGCCGCCCGCGCCCGCGAGGGCAGCGCCACCGCCGCGGCCGCGGGGCAGGAACCGCTGCTGCTGGAGATTGACCAGTTGCGCTGCTGGCATCCACTGCCCTCCCCCCCCTGGCGGCGGGCCTGGATCAAGGCCGTCGACGGCGTCAGCCTGCAGCTGCGGGAGGGCGAGACGGTGGGGGTGGTGGGGGCGTCCGGCTGCGGCAAGAGCACCCTCTGCCGTGCCCTGATGGGGCTGGCCCCCACACGGGGAGGATCGGTGCGGCTGCGGGGCCGCGACCTGCGCAGCCTGCGGGGCGGCGAGCTGCGCCGGGCCCGCCGTCGGATCCAGATGGTCTTCCAGGATCCACTGGCCTGCCTCAATCCGAGCATGACCGTGGGCGAGGCCGTGGCGGATCCCCTGCTGATCCACGGCCTGGCCAGCCGGAGTGAGGCCCGGGCGGCGGCCCGGCGGGGGCTGGCGGCGGTGGGGCTGGAGCCCCCGGAGCAGTTCGAGAACCGCCGGCCCCGCCAGCTCTCGGGCGGCCAGCAGCAGCGGGTGGCGATCGCCCGCGCCCTGGTGCTCGAACCCGCCGTGCTGCTCTGCGACGAAAGCGTGAGCATGCTGGACGCCGAGGTGCAGGCGGAGGTGCTGGCCCTGCTGCGTTCCCTGCAGGAGCGGCTGGGGCTGGGGCTGATCTTCATCACCCACGATCTCGCGGTGGCCGGTGGCTTCTGCCAGCGGGTGATCGTGCTCGACGGCGGCCGGATCGTGGAGGAAGGCCCCGGCGAACGGCTGCTCTCGGCGCCCCGCGCTGCGATCACCCGGCTGCTGGTGGAGGCCTGCCCGCGCCTGCCGGCGGTGGCCTGACGATGACGGTCTCTCCGAGCCAGCGGCTCCGCAAACTCCGCCGCCTGCTGATGCTGTTCCTGCTGGTGAACGCCATCGGGTTGGGCGTCGGGGTGGCGATCTGGGTCTATGCCCTCGAGATCGGGGCGGTGAACGACCTGCGGCTGGAGCTGGCCTCCCGCCTGCCCAGGCTGCTGGTGCTGCCGCTGATGGGGGCGCTCGGGGGCGGCATCGCCGGTGCGCTGATCAGCGGCGTCGAACCCGGCGCCAAGGGCTCGGGGATCATTCAGGTGATGGTCTGGCTTCGGGGACTGCCCGTGCCGATGGGCTGGAGGGTGGCCCTGGTGAAGCTGCTGGCCAGTGGTGTCGCCATCGGGGGCGGTCTGCCGGTGGGGCCGGAAGGTCCCTCGATCCAGATCGGGGCCTCCCTGGCCAAGGAATCCGCCGGAGTGGTGGGGGCCAAGGGCAGCACCCGCCGGGTGGCGGTGGCGATCGGCAGCGGCGCCGGCCTCGCCGCCATCTTCCACTCCCCCCTGGGCGGACTGGCCTACACCCTTGAGGAACTGCTCAAGAAGGCCGACATCCGCGTCAACGCGATCGCCACCTTCGCCACCTTCGCGACGGTGGCCTGGACCCGACTGCTCTCGTCGGCGCCCAGCTCACCGGCCTGGATGCGGAACCTGGCCCCGATCGTGGTCGACCCCAGCCGCATCGACACCTTTCGGCTGGTGGACATGCCCTTCCTGCTGCTGCTCGGAGTCCTGGCCGGGCTGCTGGCCATGCAGTACCAGCGCTGGGTGCTGCGGCTGCGGCTCGTCTTCCGTCGCTGGCGGTTGCCCCCCTGGCAGCTGCTGCCCCTGGTGGGTCTGCTGATCGGGGTGGGAGCGGCGGCACTGCCCTCCTCCTTCGACAGCCCCGACAAGCTCGGCTTCGACGCCCTGCTGGGCCTGACGACGCCGGTGATGGCCCTGCTGGCCCTGGTGGTGCAGGCCATCGGCACGGCCGTGGCGGTGGCGGCGGAGGCCCCTGGCGGCATCCTCGCCCCGGCGCTGGTGGTGGGGGCGTCCCTGGGGATGCTGCTGCGGGAATTCAGCCTGGAGGTCGTCCACTACGCCCCCGCCTCCCTCCTCTTTGCCGGTGGGGCCGCCTTTCTGGGGGCGCTCACCCGCACCCCCCTGACCGCGATCCTGCTCAGCTTTGAGCTCAGCAAGGATTACTCCCTGTTGCTGCCGATCGGCTTCGCCGTGCTGACCGCCATCGCCGTGGCCGATCTGTTCGAGCGCGAAACCCTCTTCGATCTGATGCGGGAGGAGGCGGAAGAGGCGCTGCGCCGGACCGGCTGATCCCGGCACCCAGCCGGTCCGGCCGACTCACCGGCGCTGGCGCAGCAGGCCGAGGAGGCGTTCGAACGGCTCCGGCAGCGGGGCCTCGAACTCCATCCGCTCGCCGCTGATCGGATGATCCAGCCCGAGCGCCACCGCATGCAGGGCCTGGCCATCGAGCGGTAGCGGCAGCCTGCGGCAACGGCTGTAGGTGGCATCCCCCACGATCGGGTGGCCGATGTGGGCGCAGTGGACCCGGATCTGGTGGGTGCGGCCGGTGTCGAGCCGGAAGCGCAGCAGGGAGTAATCGCCGAGGCGCTCGAGCAGGTCCCAGTGGGTGCAGGCATGACGGCCCTTCTCCAGCTCCACCACGGCGTACTTCTTGCGGTCGGCGGGGTGGCGGCCGATCGCCCCCACGATGGTGCCGCTGGCGGCGGCGGGGGCGCCATGCACCACCGCCAGATACTGCCGGGAGGCCACCCGTGTCTGGATCTGGCTCTGCAGGCGCACCAGGGCCACCTGACTCTTGGCGACCACGATGCAGCCGGTGGTGTCCTTGTCGAGGCGATGCACGATGCCGGGGCGCCGCTCCCCGCCGATGCCCGGCAGATCCGGGCAGTGGTGCAGCAGGCCGTTCACCAGGGTGCCGTCCCGGTTGCCCGGGGCCGGATGGACCGTCAGGCCGGCGGGCTTGTTGAGCACGATCAGGTGGGCGTCCTCGAACAGCACTTCGAGGGGGATCGGCTGGGGGATCAGGTACGGCAGGGGCTCGGGCGGCGGCACCCAGAGCTGCACCGCGTCCCCGTGGCGGAGGGGGGTCTTGGCCCGGCCCGTGACGCCGTTGACCCGGACATAGCCGGCCTCGATGAACTTCTGGATACGGGCCCGGCTCTGCTCGGGGCGCTGGGCCACCAGCCAGCGATCGAGCCGCATCGGCAGCGGTCGGGGGTACCGGAGCGTGACGAGATCCCCCTCTCCGTCCCCGAAACCGCTCATGCCGGTGGAGGCTCCGGCGGCGGCGGCAGTTCCAGGGCGATCGGCCCCAACACCGATCGGCGGAAGTCGTCAAGGAGGCGCTGGGCCATGCGGGCCGTGTCGCCACTGGTGTGCCGGGCGGCGGCACTCGCCAGCCAGCCCCAGGCGTCCACGGGGTCCTCGGCCGCCCCGAGCCGGGACATCGGCACCCCATAGCGTTTGTGCAACAGCCCGGAGGGAATGCCGGCTGACCCCAGGGGCTCCAGGTTGTCGATCAGCCGCAGGAAGGCGCAGGCCACCGCCTCACTGTCATAGGCCGCCTGACCGATGTCGTCGCAGAGGGCGAGCAGGAGGGCGGAGCGCTGGTCCTCCAGCCGCGACGGCAGCACGCCGGGGGCATCGAGCAGGTCGAGGGCCTGGCCCAGACGCACCCAGCGCAGGGTGCGGGTGACCCCGGCGCGGCGGGCGCTGTCCACCACTTTCTGGCGCACCAACCGATTGATCAGGGCGGATTTGCCCACGTTCGGGAAGCCGAGCATCAGGGCCCGCACCGGGCGGGGGCGCATGCCGCGGCCGGCGCGACGGGCGTTGAGTTGCTCCCCCGCCCGCACAGCCGCGTCCTGGAGCTGCTTGACACCGGTTCCGAGCTTGGCGTCACACCACCAGGGGGTCTCACCGCGCTCCCGCAGCCAGCGGTCCCAGGCGAGCCGGGCCCCCCCATTCACCATGTCGCGGCGGTTGAGGACCAGCAACCGCGGCTTGTCCTTCATCCAGCGCCGCAGGCGCGGGTGGGCGGTGGCCTGGGGGATGCGGGCATCGCGCACCTCGATCACCAGATCCACCTTGGCCAGCTGGCCCAGCAGCTGTCGCTCCGCCTTGGCGATGTGGCCGGGGTACCACTGGATCGCCGGCGCCGCCAGGCTGAGCCCCTGACCGGCCGGTCCGGCCACCAGGTCCATCAGGGCACCACCAGAACGGGACAGGGAGCCAGCTGGATCACTCGCGAGGCGGTGCTGGGCGCCGCCCCGTCGTCGAGGGAGAGCCCGCGGGTCCCCATCACGATCAGATCGGCCTCGATCTCATCGGCCACATCCCCGATCACGAAGGCGGGCCGGCCCTCCCGCTCGATCACCTCGCAGGCCACTCCGGCCTGCTGGAAGTGCCCCCGGGCCTGCTCAAGCAGCTGGGCCACGGCGGCGGCATCGTGCATCACCCCCTCCTCGGGCTCCACCACGGAAAGCACCACCAGGCGACTGCCGTGCTGCTGGGCCAGCTGCAGGGCGACGGCCGCCGTATCCATCGTCTGGCGGCTCTGATCGATCGGGAACAGAACAGTGCGGAACATCGTTCACTTTCCAGGCTGTTGGTGGCCAGGCTGACGTCCGCCAGGCTGACCCCGTCCGGGCGGATGGATCGGGCTGGCGGGCCGGAGGCGCAGCGCTCGGGCTCTTGTCCTAGCGCCCCGGCTGCCGGTCAGCCCAGGGCTGCAGGTTAACCTCGCCCATCGTTTTCCACTGTCCGATCCCATGGCGAAGCGCTCCCTGACCAGCCTCTCCGCCGACGACCTGCGCGGCAAGCGTGTCCTGGTGCGGGTCGACTTCAACGTACCGCTCGATGACGCCGGCGCCATCACCGACGACACCCGCATCCGCGCCGCCCTGCCCACGATCAACGACCTCACCGAAAAAGGCGCCAGGGTGATCCTGGCGGCCCACTTCGGTCGGCCCAAGGGCCAGGTGAACGAGGCCATGCGCCTCACCCCGGTGGCGGCGCGCCTCGCCGAGCTGCTGGGCCAGGCGGTGGTGAAGACCGACAGCTGCATTGGCCCCGACGCCGAGGCCAAGGTGGCCGCCATGGCCGATGGCGATGTGGTGCTGCTGGAGAACGTGCGCTTCTTCGCTGAGGAAGAAAAGAATGATCCTGGCTTCGCCGCCCAGCTCGCTGCCCTGGCCGATGTCTATGTGAACGACGCCTTCGGCGCCGCCCACCGGGCCCACGCCTCCACCGAGGGGGTCAGCAAGGCCCTGAGCCCCAGCGTGGCCGGCCACCTGATGGAGAAGGAGCTGCAGTACCTGCAGGGCGCCATCGACGAACCCAAGCGTCCCCTGGCGGCGATTGTGGGCGGCTCCAAGGTGAGCAGCAAGATCGGCGTGCTCGAGGCTCTGATCGACAAGTGCGACAAGGTGCTGATCGGCGGCGGCATGATCTTCACCTTCTACAAGGCCCGGGGCCTGGCGGTGGGCAAGAGTTTGGTGGAGGAGGACAAGCTCGAACTCGCCAAGGAGCTGGAGGCCAAGGCGGCCGCCAAGGGCGTGCAGCTGCTGCTGCCCACCGATGTGGTGCTGGCCGACGCCTTCGCCCCCGACGCCAACAGCCAGACCACCCCGATCGACGCCATTCCCGACGGCTGGATGGGCCTCGACATCGGTCCCGACGCCCTCAAGGCCTTCCAGGCGGCCCTGGCCGACTGCAAGACCGTGATCTGGAACGGCCCCATGGGCGTGTTCGAGTTCGACCAGTTCGCCGCCGGCACCAACGGCATCGCCCACACCCTGGCCGACCTCAGCGCCAAGGGCTGCTGCACGATCATCGGTGGCGGCGACTCCGTGGCCGCCGTGGAGAAGGTGGGCGTGGCCGAGAAGATGAGCCACATCTCCACCGGCGGTGGCGCCAGCCTGGAGCTGCTGGAGGGCAAGGTGCTGCCGGGGGTGGCTGCCCTTGACGAGGCCTGAGCGGATGCCCCGGCGGGCCCCGAACGGTGGCGCCCCCCTCAGCTAGCTGTCCTTGGCGCGGCGCTGGCCCTTCCGGCCCTCGGGGATGGGCAGCCCGAGCCGCTCGAAGACGGCGCGGGCCTCTTGGCGGTTCGCGTTGATCAGCTCGCGCCGGGCCTGACCTTCCTCCCTGCGGCAGAGCAGCAGGGCCTCGAGCTCGCGCGCGGCCCGGACACAGCGCTCACCCTTCTGAAGAATGGCCATCTGGCTGGTGTAGGTGCGCAGGGAGAGGTCGCGGCGGGCCCGGAACAGCTCCGCCTTCTGGGTTTCGCTGAGCTCGACAGGGGGACGGCGGGGGGCCGTGTCCGGCGCCGGACCGGTCTGGGCCTGCCCACCGCCCACCTGGAGCACCAGGGCCAGGGCGGCCGCCGCCGGTGGCAGCAGGACCCTCTGGATCATCGGGACAGTCGGCATGACTCAACGGTGGAGAGTATCCATGCTCGCCTGTCCAGGCGACGGAATCCCATCCGACGCCCCTCCAGAGATGACCGAATCTTGCCGAACGTCCTGGGGAGTCAGGGGGTGAGGGCCGCCCGATCGGCCACCACCCGCACCCGTTTGGTGGTGCTCACGATGCCCTTGGGGTGCACCAGCAGGACCGCCCAGGTCTGGCTGCCGGGGCTGAGAGGGGCCTGCACGGTCTTGAACAGGCCGCCGCCGCCCAGGGCGGCGAGTTCCAGGTCGGGGGTTTCCAGGGCGCTGATCTGGGACGGGGTGAGGGCGGCGATGCCGCCGGCCGCCACCTGACCATCGAGGGGGTCATCGAAGATCACATCCACGTCGTAGCGCTGGCCGGTGAGGACGGCATCGGGGATGAGGACGCTGATCGGCAGATCAACCTCACCGCTCCGCAGGGTGGTGGTCTCCCGGATCAGGTCCTGGCCATCGATCCGGTCGGACCGGCCGCTGAGCGCCAGCAGCTGTTCGGCATCGAGGCGATAGCGGAAGGGGCCCTCCTCCCGGGTGCCGACCACCGTGATGCGCACGGTGGACCGGCCATCTTTGAGGGTTTCGCCGGGGGTCACCTGCCAGCGGGCATCGGGGAAGCGGTCGCGAAGCAGCCCGTAGCGAGCCTCCAGATCGGAGGGATCGAGGCCCGGGCCGGCCACGACCAGGTTGCCCAGGCTGGCGGGATTCCCGCTGTTGAGGGCCGACTCCAGGCTCTGGAGCAGGGCCGGCGCGGGGGGCTCGGCCAGAGCGGCGGGAGCCGGGGAGAGAACGGGAGCTGCGGAGAGAACCGCCACCGTCAGCATCGCGGACAGGAACGGGCGGGTCAGCGGCATCGGGTGGGCCAGGGCTGTGCTTTTAAGTTAGGCCCGCCCTGGAGGCGCGCTCCGCGCGCCAGTGACGCCCCATGTCCCGGCTCCTGATCGCCGCCAGCGGCACCGGTGGCCATCTCTTCCCAGCCCTGGCTGTGGCGGAGGCCCTTCCCGAGTCCTGGTGCATCAGCTGGCTCGGTGTCCCCGACCGGCTGGAGCGGGATCTGGTGCCCAGCCGCTACCCCCTGCACACGATCCGGGCCGGAGGCCTGCACGGACCGGGATGGCGGAAGCTGTGCCAGCTGCTGCGCCTGATCGCCGCCAGCCGGGAGGTGCGGCGCCTGATCCGACGGGAGGGGATTGAGGTGGTGTTCAGCACCGGTGGCTACATCGCCGCACCGGCGATCCTGGCGGCCCGCTGGTGCGGCATTCCCGTGGTGCTGCACGAATCCAACGCCATCCCGGGCGGTGTGACCCGGCTGCTGGGTCGGCACTGCAGCCGGGTGGCGGTGGGCCTTCCCGAGGCGGCGCAGCGGCTGCCCCGCTGCCAGCCGCTGGTGACGGGAACCCCGGTGCGGTCCAGCTTTCTGGCGGAAGCGGCCCTGCCGGAATGGGTGCCCCCGGGGGAGGGTCCCCTGGTGCTGGTCATGGGCGGCAGCCAGGGGGCCGTCGGCTTGAACCGGATGGTGCGCCCCCTGGTGCCCCGGCTGGTGGCGGCGGGGTGCCGGGTGGTCCACCTGAGTGGCTCCAACGATCCGGAGCTGGGCAGCCTGCAGCTGCCGGGCTACGCGGAGCGACCCTTCAGCGATGAGCTGCCGGGGCTGCTGCAGCATGCCGACCTGGCGATCAGCCGGGCCGGGGCCGGCAGCCTGAGCGAACTGGCGGTCTGCGGCACCCCCGCCCTGCTGGTTCCCTTTCCCCAGGCGGCTGACGCCCACCAGGACGCCAACGCGGCCGCGGCCGTGGCCGTCGGCGCCGCCGTCCTGCTCCGCCAGCGGGCGGCGGACGACCCCACCCTGGAGCGCACGCTCCGGGCCCTGCTGGGCCCGCGGCTGGGACGGAGCGAGGGGAGCAGCGATCCGCTGCTCGGCCTGCGGGCCGGCATGGGGCGGCTGGCGGAGCGGGAAGCCGACCGTCGCTTGGCCCAGCTGCTGGTGGAGCTCAGCGCGGCCTGAGCGGGACCGGGCCGCCCGGGGCGGGGGCCAGTTCCCGCTGCAGGGCCCCCAGCAGGCGGCGGTTCCCGCCGCGGTCCTGCAGGGCGAT
Organism: Cryptocyanus atlanticus LEGE 06306; assembly: GCF_056633155.1. NCBI lineage: Bacteria > Bacillati > Cyanobacteriota > Cyanophyceae > Synechococcales > Prochlorococcaceae > Cryptocyanus > Cryptocyanus atlanticus. Next base: position 116,159 of record NZ_JBSJOZ010000002.1, on the reverse strand, counting down.
GCGCAGCCAGTGGTCACCGAGGCCCTCGAAGGAGCGGCAATCCCGCAGCAGCACCCGCCGGTTGCACTCCAGCCGCTCGCGCAGCTCGAGCAGGGGACCATCCCCGCGCACCAACAGAAAGTTGGCGGCCGAAGGCAGCGGCGTGAGCCCGGGCAGCTGGGCCAGGCGGGCCTGCAGCCAGGGCCCTTCCTTGGCGACCCAGCCCTGCACGCGCGCCTGCCAGCGCCGGTCTCCCACCACCGCCTGGCCCACCAGGGCGGCCAGGCCGTTCACCGGCCAGGGATCGCGCCAGCGGGCCCAGCGCCGCAGGCGCTCGGGAGCCGCCAGGGCATAGCCCAGCCGCAGCCCGGCGATCGCCAGCAACTTGGTGAGGCTGCGGATCACCACGAGCTGGGGATGGTCGCTCAGCAAGGGAATCAGGGAGTGGCTCTCGCCGCCGGGCACCAGGGGCAGGAAGGCCTCATCGAGGATCACCAGATCGAACCGCTGCAGCAGGGGTTCGAGCGAGGCGCGGCTCCACAGCTGCCCGGTGGGGTTGTGGGGGTTGGTGATCCAGATCACCCGGGCCGCGGTGCAGCTGGCGGGGAGTCCCGGGAAGGGAGCGGCCGTGGCAAGGGTGGCGGCGGGATCCAGCCGCAGGGGGAGACGGGCGCCGCCCCAGCAGGCCAGGGCCCTGGCATGGTCGGCGAAACCGGGGCTGGGCAGCACGGTGGCGCCCGCCGCGGCCGCGTCCCGGGCGGCCCAGGTGAACAGTTCGGCGGCGCCGTTGCCGGGCAGCACGGCGGCGGGATCGAGCCCGTGCCGGGCGGCGATCGCCTGCCGCAGCCGCAGCTGGTCGCGGTCGGGGTAGTCCCGCAGCGGAGAGGGCCGGCCGGCCGGAATGCACAGCACGCCCGCCAGCAGGCGCCGCACGGAGGCCGGGGGACCGAAGGGCACCAGGGAGGCGCTGGCGTCGAGCAGGCTGCCGGGCGGACAGCCCAGCCGCCGGGCCGTGGCCTCCAGGTTGCCGCCATGGCGGAACGCTTCCGCGACGCCCTGCTCGTCCCCTACCGGCCGCTCGGGCATGTCCATCGCCGTGGAACTCCTAGCCTGGGCACCCCTGTCGCCCAATGTGGACCAGCCAGCTTCACCGCAGCGGGTGGTGGATCGCATCAGCCAGGTGCTGCTCGGCAAGGAGCGCCAGGTGAAGCTGGCCGTGTGCTGCCTGCTGGCCCGGGGCCACCTGCTGATCGAAGACCTGCCGGGCCTGGGGAAGACCACCCTGGCCGAAGCCCTGGCCCGGGGCTTTGGGCTCGACTTCCGACGGGTGCACTTCACCAGCGATCTCCTGCCGGCCGACCTCACCGGCATCGGCGTGCTGGAGGCCGGCGGTGGCGGCTTCCGCTTCCAGCCCGGCCCGCTGTTCAGCCAGGTGCTCCTGGCCGACGAGATCAACCGGGCCAGCCCCCGCACCCAGAGCGCCCTGCTGGAGGCCATGGCCAGTGGCCGGGTGAGCGTGGACGGCACCAGCCACGAGCTGCCGCAGCCGTTCTGCGTGATCGCCACCCAGAACGGACTGGGCCAGACCGGTACCGCTCCCCTACCCGAATCCCAGCTGGATCGTTTCCTGATGCGGCTCAGCCTCGGCTTCCCCTCCCGGGAGTCGGAGCTGGCCCTGCTGGCGGGGCAGGGGCTGCGGCCCGCCGCCCTCGAACCCGTGCTCACCGCCGCTGATCTGCTGGACCTGCAGGCGCGGGTGGCCGGCCTCCACGCCGCTCCGGAGCTGCTGGCCTATGTGCTGGATCTGGTCAGCCTCAGCCGGCAGAGCGGCTTCTGCCCCGCTCCCCTCTCGCCCCGGGCCGCCCAGGCCCTGCTGGCGGCGGCCCGGGCCTGGGCCCTGCTGGCTGGCCGCGACCACGTGATTCCGGCCGATGTGCAGGCGGTGCTGCCGGCGGTGGCGGAGCACCGTCTCGATGGTGGCCAGGGTGACGCCGGTGGCGGCGATCACGACCGTGGCGGGGGTGGCGACAACGGCCCTGGCGCAGGAGTCGGCACGGCGCAGGGGCACAGTGCCCGGCTGCTGGCCGGAGTCGATGGGCTCCGCTGAACTGTTCCGCGCCCAGCGGGGTCCGCGGCTGCGCCTCAGTCTGCGCCGGATCTTCATCCGGCCCACCGGTTTCGGCTGGCTGTGGCTGAGCGGCGCCGCCATGCTCCAGCTGGTGGGCCTCCAGCTGCAGAGCAACGGCGCCCTGCTGGTGTCATTTCTTCTGCTGGGTCTGTTCCTGCTGACGCTCCACCTCACCGCCTTCAACCTGCAGGGCCTCGAGCTCAGCTGCGGCGAGCCGGCGCCGGACTTCGCCGGCGGCAAGGTGTCCTATCCGGTCTGGGTCGTGAGCCGCTGCCGGCGGGTCCAGCTGGAGCTGGAGTTCCCGCGGGAGCGGCGCAGCTTCGGGCTGTTCCAGGGGGAGGGGGAGGCGCCCGGCCGGACGTTCCCCCCGGGGCGGCACCTGGTGGCGGTGCCCTGGACCCCGAGCCGGCGGGGGCTGCAGGGCCCCGGCCGGCTGCGGCTCCGCTCCAGCGCGCCGTTGGGGCTGCTGCGCTGCTGGAGCCTGTGGGATCCCACCATCCCCCAGCTGATCTACCCGGCCCGCCGCAGGGGGCCGGTGCTGGAGATGCCCGCCGTCGCCGACCCCTCCGCGACCCCGTGTCTCGCCCCCGACGCCGACGGGCCCGGCCCGGCCGGCACGGGCATGGGGGAGTGGCGCGACCTGCGCCCCCACCGGGCCGAGGACGGGGCGACGCGACGGGACTGGAAGGCCCTGGCACGGGGGCGCGGGTCCCACAGCAAGGTGTTCGCGGCCGCGGTGAGCGGCGAGCGCCTGCTGGCTCCGGTCCCCGACCTGCCCCGGGAGCTGGCCTATACCCATCTCAGTGAGCGGATCTGGAGCCTCGCCGCCTCCGGCGGTCGCTACGGCCTGCACTTGCCCGATCGCACGATCCCCCCCGCGGCGGGCCCCCAGCACCGGCAGCGCTGCCTGGCGGCCCTGGCCCTGGCGCCATGACCACACACCCCCCCACGACCATCCCCATGGCCCGCCAGGTGTGCGGACTGCAGGGACTGGCCCTGGCCCTGCTGGCCCTGCAGTTGCCCGGCCTCGACATCGGGCTGCCCCTGAGCTGGGCGGTGATCGCCCTGGTGGCCCTGACCGGGCTGAAGCTGGGGGAGGGCCGCACGCGCCGGGAGCTGCGGCTCACCAGCCTGCTGGTGCTGATCCTCACGGGCGTGCTCTCGGCCCTGAGGCCGGGACTGGCCCCTGCCCTGCTGCAGGGGCTGGCCACCACCCTGGCCCTGGCCGGGCTGCTGACGCTTGAGCACGGCGTGGGGGTGCCGGCCCGGGAGGTGCTGGGCCGCAGCCTGCGGCTGCTGGGGGCGGCCCTGCCCCTGGTGCTGGTGCTGTTTCTGTTGGTGCCGCGCCTCGGTCCGTTCTGGGAGGTTCCCCTCGGCCAGACCGCGCGCACCGGCCTGAGCGATCGGCTGGACCCGGGCTCCATCGCCCGGCTGGTGGCCAGCGACGCCCCGGCGGCCCGGATCGACTTCGGCGATGGGCCCCCGCCCCCCCCCCAGGAGCGCTACTGGCGGGTGCTGGTGCTGGATCGCTTCGACGGGCGGCGCTGGGAGCGGACGGGGCCGCTCGACCGCCCCGCCCCGGCCACCGGCGTTCGCGCTCCCCGGCCCAGCGGGCCGCCGCCCCGCCGAGACCAACTCTGGCTGGCGGAACCCTCCCGCCTGCCGCTGCTCCCCTGGGGCGGCCGCGGGGACCCGCTCGATCCGGCCCTGACCATCGACGCGGCCGGTGAGCTGCGCAACGACCGGCCGCCGATCGAGCGGCGGGGCTACGGCCTCGGAGGCACCGAGCGGCCGGCCGCCTGGGCGTTCAGGCCGGCCGGGGCCGAGGCCCTGGCCGTTCCGGCTGGATCGAACCCCCGTCTGGAGGCCCTCGGGGCCGGCTGGGCAGCCACCGATCTCCCCCCCCGGCGGCGGCTGGAGGCGGCGGAGCGCTGGTTCCGGAGCCAGCCCTTCCGCTACACCCTCCTGCCCGGCCCCCTGCCTGCCGAGGCCGGGTTCGACTGGTTCCTGTTCGAGTCGCGGGCGGGGTTCTGCGAGCACTACGCCGGCGCCTTCACGGCCCTGATGCGGGCGGCGGGTCTGCCGGCCCGGGTGGTGGTGGGCTACCAGGGGGGCCAGTGGGTCAGCCAGATCGGCGGAGGCGGCTACCTCGACCTGCGCCAGAGCGATGCCCATGCCTGGAGTGAGGTCTGGCTGCCGCTGGAAGGCTGGCGCCGGGTGGACCCCACCGCCTGGATCGCTCCGAGCCGGATCCGGCAGGGGCAGGCCGCCAGCCAGGGGCAGGCCCCCCGCGAGACCGGGTCCCTGGGCTGGCTGAACCAGCAGTGGCGGGGCCTCGACCTGCGCTGGACCGGCTGGGTTCTGGGCTTCGACCGCCGGGCCCAGGAGGCTCTGCTGGAGCGGCTGCTGGGGGAGCGGCGGGAGGTGCTGGGCCTGCTGGTGCTGGGGGGCGTGGGCCTGAGCCTGGCCCTGGTGCTGCCCCTGCTGCACTGGAGCCAGCGGCGCGAGGGCGGCGATCCCCTCCGCCGGGAGCTCGCCCAGTGCCTGCGGGGGCTGGACCGCCTCGGCCTCAGCCCCCGCCCCGGTGAGGATCTGGGGCGGTTCTACGCCCGGGCGGGGGAGTGCCGCCCGGAACTGCGGCCCGTGCTCAAGCCCCTGGCCGAGGCCTACCTGACCCTTCGCTTCGCCCCCCGCCAGCCCCCCCCGGCCCGTCGCCGGGCCCTCGCCTCACTCCGGGTGCTGCGCCGTCGCCTGGAGGCAACCCTGCAACGGTGTGCCCGGGCTGATCGAGGCTTCGACAGCGGGGCTGGTCCCCGGTAGAACAGCCGCAAGCGGTCCCCAACCACCCGTGTTCCAGCTCGCCCGCCACCATCCCCACCGGGCTCGCCCCAGGCGAGGTCTCCTCCTGGCCGGGGCCTGGGGCCTGGCCCTGCTCAGTGGGGCATCGACCTCGGCAGGCGCCAGCACGCTGCAGCCCCTGATCCAGCTGCTGGAGACGAAGCAGTGCAGCGGCTGCCAGCTCAGCGATGCGGATCTGGCCGGTGCCGACCTGCGGGACAGCGACCTGCGCGGCGCCCGGCTGGACCGGGCGAATCTGAGCCGGGCCCGGCTCGATGGCGCCCGGCTCGAGGGGGCCGATCTAAGCTTCACCAGCCTGCTCGGCGCCTCCCTGCGGGGCGCCGACCTGCGCGGAGCGCAGCTGAAGGGCACCGACCTGCGCCAGGCGGACCTCAGCGGCGCCCGCTTCGACCCCTCCGCGCTCTCGGGGACCCACTGGCAGGGCGCCACCGGCATCGATCCCGCCCAGCAGAGCTACGCGGAGCTCCACAACGCCGGTGTGGACGCGGCGCGGCAGGGGCGATTTCCAGATTCGGAGCGGTTCTTCGGCGAGGCCATCCGCAAGCAGCCCGACGCCGCCATCAGCTGGGTGGCGCGGGGGATCGCCCGCAGTGAGCAGGGCAAGACGGGGCTGGCGGCCCAGGATTTCGGCTACGCCGCCGGGCTCTACGAGCGGGGGGGAGAACCGGAGAACGCCGCCCAGCTGCGGGAGGCCTCCAGCCGCCTGCAGGCCAGTGCCACGGGGGCCAAGGGGGGAAACGGCATGGGCACCCAGTTGATGGGCGGCGCCATGGCGGTGTTCTCCTTCCTGGCACCGATCGCAGCCAAGGCCCTCATCCCGATGGCGCTGTGAACCCACCCGTGGCCGGCCGATCCCGGAGGCGCTGGGGTGGGCCGATGCTGAACCGTGGGGATTCAACCCCGAGGCGTGCGTTCGCTCCCGGCGCAGGGGGGAACATCAGCCCCTCCAAGCAAGGTAGCCTGGACCCCTTGGTGTGACGGCGGCCATGAATCCATTGGCAGACATGGACTAATCCAGCATGCGCATCTTAGTGGTGGAGGATGATTCCGGTATTTCCAGATTTATCCATCAAGGGCTCAGCGAAGCTGGCTATGCCATCGATCTGGCCTCCAATGGCCGTGAGGGGGTCGACTTTGCGATGGCCGCCGATTATGACGTGATCGTACTGGATGTCCTGCTGCCCGAGCTGGATGGATTGAGCGCCCTGAAGGAACTGCGGAAACAGGGATTACAGACGCCGGTGCTGCTGTTGACGGCACTGGACACGGTGCACGATCGCGTGCTGGGTCTGGATGCAGGGGCTGACGATTACCTGATCAAGCCATTTGATTTCACAGAACTGCTGGCTCGATTGCGGGCATTGCTGAGACGCCCCCCACTCCATACAGACGTGGTGCTCAAGGTGGGCAATCTGGAGATGGACACAGGCCAACGCAGCGTCAAGCGCGGGGATCGCCCCATTGATCTCAGTCCCCGTGAGTTTGCCCTTCTGGAGTACCTGATGCGCCATGCGGACCATGTGCTCAGTCGGACCCAGATTGCCCAGCATGTCTGGAGCTTTGACTTCTATGGAGATTTCAAGGTGATTGATGTGTATATCGGGTATCTCCGGCGAAAGATTGATCGGAAGGAGCCCTCTTCGCTGATCAAGACCGTGCGCGGTGTTGGATACTGCATCAAGCCAGACGACGACATTGCCCCTGGCGATTAGGCACATGACATACGTGAAGCCTTGGCAGAATCTGCGATTTCGCCTGGTTGCCTGGTACAGCCTGCTGGCAGGCCTGTCCATGCTTGCCTCCGACACGTTCATTTATTTTGAGTTCCGCCAGATCCTCTTGAGCCAGACCGACCGCTCCCTGTCCGTGAGTGCCATTCAGGCCCGAAAGAATCTGGATGATGAAGTTGACACCCTGGTATTTGATCCCCGCAAGGATGCACCGGTCTTAGCTGCGCTGCTCAACGAAGCTGGAGTTGAAATTTACCTGCTGGGGAGAGATGGATCCGTGAAAGAACGCTTTGGAGACTCACTCTCCCTGTCCAGACAACAGGATCTCAAGCCTGGTTTCCAGACTGTGGCCACGCGAGAGGGGCGCTGGCGGACCTTGACGAAAGAGGTTCTAGCTCCCGATGGCAGTCGATCCGGATGGCTGAAAGTCGCTCAGTCTTTGCAGTCCGTTGACGTCACCTTACGAAATCTGCTGCATCGCCACCTCCTGAAGATTCCCTTTCTGCTTGGCATGGTTGGGCTCGGCGGCCTGTTCCTAGCCAACAGGGCACTCAAGCCGATCGGGACAATCACGCGAACGACCGAACAGATCCGGGTCAGTGGCGATCTGACTCAACGGATTCACTATTCTGGCACAACAAATGATGAACTCGCACGGCTGGCCACTCTCTTTGATGAGATGCTCGACTCACTGGAGGACACCTTTGAATACGAAAGACGCTTCACAGCTGATGCTTCCCATGAACTCCGCACTCCCCTGACCGCCCTCAAAGGCCGTTTGCAAGTCACCCTGAGTCAACCCCGTAGCGCGGCGGCGTATGTGGAAACGCTGCAAACAATCGGGCAGGAAGTCGATCGCTTGATTCGCCTCAGCAGCGATCTGTTACTCCTCTCCCGGCTGGAGCAGAAACACGAGAATGGGCATCTGGAAAGGATTGATCTGAGTGATTTGCTGGAGGCGATCACCATGCAGATTCAACCCTTAGTCGATCTGCGGCACCTTGATTATTTCACCGATATTGAACCCGATCTCAAGATTCATGGAAGCCCGGATCATCTGATTCGGTTGTTTCTTAATCTTCTCGATAATGCCGTGAAACACACGCCCGCCCAGGGCAAGGTCACTCTGAGAGCGGTTGGTCAGCAGCACGATGTTCAAGTCACGGTCAGCAACACGGGAGCCGGAATCGCTCCAGACCATTTACCCCATTTGTTTGAACGCTTTTACCGCGTGGAGAAGTCGCGCTCCCGCAGCATGGGCGGCGCGGGCCTGGGCTTGGCCATCGCCCAGGAGATTGTGCACCGCCACCACGGGGCGATCTCCGTTGAAAGCCAGCCCGGACAGAGCACCACGTTCACCGTCAGCTTTCCCCGCTGAGACCCTCGGCCTGGCATGTCCCCGCAGGCGGGGTCCAGGCCCTGGCAGGGCTCTGTGCTGGCGGGCTCGGGTCCTGGAAGGGAACCGCGGACAGCCCAGCCAGCCGGCCCGATCGCACAACCCAACCGTAAGAGCATTCTTGCCAGCTTCGTACCGTTCTCTTACCAACCAGCTTTTACTCTTCCTGCAGTTCAGCCACCCGGGCTGAACCGATGGATCGAAGCGATGACCACCTGCGGCAGTCAATGCAGCATGGTGCCCCAATCACCGCTTCGATCCATCTTGACCCATGGTTTCTGGCCTGTGGCCAGCAAGGAGAATCACAGATGTCCAACGAATTCGCACGAGACAGCAAGCTGCTAGGACTGGATCTGCTTTCAGGGTCCGAGAGTTTCCTCAAGGATCTCAACCCCGAGGATGAATCATCGATCTCAGGGGGTAATCGCCGCCGCAGCCGCCGCAGCCGGATGAGCCGGATGAGCCGCCCTACCCGTCGCAGCCGCCGCAGCCGCCGGCGTGCTTTCGATTGAGCCCATGAACGGGGACCACCCGATCCCTGTTCAGCTCAGGGGCTGACCCCCCAACACCGGTTCGGACCTGTCGTGGTTTCGAGAAGGCCCTCCGGCCCTCTCGAAACCTTGGCGAAGGCTCGCCCGGAGTGCTCATCAGGACGTCTTGGAGGGTTGGACCGATGGACCATGACTGCGAACCAGGTTGACCATGCTTGTGCGCCTGGACGACACCACCATCCTGGATTATCTGGTTCAGCATGGCCGATGCCATGGCGAGGACACTCTTCTATCAGTCAAACCACTTCGGGGCAAAAATCACAACCTGCTGGTGAAATTAGCGACGGGAAAACCGACCAGCAACATCCCAACCAGCCTGCTGGTGAAGCAGCAGCCCCCTGATCGCACAGGGAATTCAAAATCTGATTTTCAACAAGAGTGGCGAATCCATACACTATTGAGCAACCATGAGGAATTGCGTTCCCTCCAGTCGCTGGTCTCCGCGTGGGTGGATTTTGATCCCGCCAACAGGATCCTGATCACAGCCTTCCTGGAGCACTACTCCGATCTAGGTGAGTTTTATCGAGATACCCATCAGTTCTCTACAACAATAGCTGCGGTTCTGGGGATCTCTCTCGCCACGCTTCACCAGGCCACTTTTCAACGGCAAGAGTACCGGCATGAATTAGATCCGGGAAAGGCTGGTCTTACCACAGATCACTACAACGTCCCAGATTTTCATGGAGAGCTGGAGAATCTGACCCCTGACCTGTTCAAGCGGATCTCTGTGGATGGCTTGATGTTCTACAAGCTGTACCAGCGCTCCGATCACTTGTCCCAGGCCATTGCCCAATTAGAAGCGGATTATGCACCCTGTTGTTTGATCCACAATGATTTGAAGTTCAACAATATCTTACTGCATCGGGATTGGCCACGCTGGCCAACCTCGCCCTTACCAGCTTCCCCGGCATCGCTTCACCTGCCGGACGGGCAGGGGATCATCCGCGTGATTGATTGGGAGCAATGGGCCTGGGGCGATCCAGCATTTGATGTGGGGGCTGTCGTTGCTGAATATCTGAGACTCTGGCTCCAGAGTCTCAGGCTGAGCCGGGATATTGATATCGCCGTGGCCCTACGGCTGGCCACCATACCCCTGGTCACCCTGCAACCCTCTCTGACGGAGTTCCTCCAGGCTTATCTCTCTCAGTTTCCTCGGATTGGAGTGAGGTTTCCTGATTTTGTGGACCGGGTCTTGCGCTTTGCCGGCCTAGGGCTGATTGAGGCCATTCAGGAACGATTGCATTACCGAGAGCCGTTTGGCAATCTGGAGATTGCCATGCTGCAGGTGGCTAAGTCCCTGTTGTGCCAACCTGAATCCGCCCGGATCACGGTGTTTGGATGCACAACATTCTCCTCCTGGGAGTTCCATCCCCACACCCAGATCACCGAGTCAATCGCTCCGATCCCGTCAACCCAGGGCCCGAACGAGCAACTGGCGAAGGCCTCCCCCCCCGGTTGGGTTGAACACTATTCCCGGGACAGTGCGCTGGCCGATCTGGTCAGAAATCTCCTGGTGGAGCCTCCACTGATCGAGCATCCGTCCTATCTCCCGCTCGATCTGACTCAACCATTGGGCGCTACTCCCTCTGGCAAGGATGAGCAACGTTACAGGTCCCTTTCGGAGGAACATCGGCAAGCTTACGTATTACGCCAGGTTAGAAATTACCTGTATGACATTTATTTCAGCGGTGAGCAGGAGAAGCGAACTTCTCCCCCTCCCCAGGACAGGGGCTCCAGGATCGATCCCGAAGGGACGATGCATTTCTTTGAGCAGATCCAGACGGCCAACAGTGGCACAGGTTTCCTGGATTCGGGCTGGGAGGTGATCCGAACGGAGGGCGATCGTGCTCATGTCGAAAAAGACGGTCTCCGACTCTGGGTCAATCCTTGCCTCGATGTAGCTCCGGTCACACCGCCAACAGCACAACACTTCGAAGGAGACCGGTTGCCGTCACTCCCAGTTGGCACTGCCGTGAGCCTGCGACTCCCGAATGCCTATCTGCTGGGGGAGTACTACATGGCGATTGGAAACGGGGGACAACCAGCGGCGGATCAGCCCTGCATGGACGTCTATTTCAATGTCAGCTCCAAGGGGGTGATTGTGTTGATGCACCTGCTCACCGAAGCCCTCAACCGCCTGGGTCATCCCTTCACTTTAAAAGCCCTGCATGAGCCCCTGAGCGATCGGCGATTTGACGCGACAATCCTCCACCTGGAGAGCCTCCACTACCCCGATCTTCATTCCGTCTTGCGGGACCATGCCGTCGAGCTGCAACCGTACCTGCGAGATCCGATTCCCCTGTTCACCGAGCCGCTTGCCCCCGGTATCGGAGTCGCCGAATCTCCGCACGATGAGATCAGTTTTGGCCTGGATCGCTGCCAGATTCTGGCCCAGGCACTCCTGGATTCCGGCCCTGACCCCGAATCACGGCACCGGAGCATCCGGCAACAGTTTGCCCAGAACAAGCTGAATTGGGAGCGTCCCCACCTCAATCCAGGATCAACCCGCCGCTATCCAGCACTGGGTCGAACTGTGCTCCATCCAAACGGCTGAGAACAGGATCCACTGGCTCAGAGCACGATCCATGCCCTGAGGGGGCTGACCGGTTCGCAGCCGGCTCAAGCCTGACATCTCAGCGGGCCGTGCCGCTCACTGGGGGGCCGAGAAGAACTGACGGGCGTCCTGGCTGGAGGGCTGGTAGCCATAGCCGAACAGGCCGCCTTCGTCGTCGTTGATGATCCTCGGGGTGACCATGATCACCAGCTCACGCTTCTGGCGGGAGTTCGTTGACCCCCGAAAGAACTGGCCCACCAGGGGCAGGTCGCCCAGGATCGGCCATTTCGAGACCTCCGCCACATCGAAGTCGGAAATCACACCCGTGAGGATCAGGGTCTGTCCGTCGCGTACCCGCAGCGCTCCCGTATCGAGCCGGCGCACGCTCAAGATGCTGATCTCCGACGTGCAGGTGGGGGGGCCCGGGATCGTGTCGGTCACGGCAGACACACTGGGGGAGAGGGAAAAGGTGACGAACCCGTTGTCGTCGATCTTCTCGATCCGGGCGCCGAGCACCAGGCCGGCGGTGGAGAGCTCCAGCTCGCACTGGGTGCCGCCGTTCTCCTGCTGGGTCACATCCACGTTGGTGACCACGTTGGTGCCGACCCGGACAGCGGCCTCGTTGGCCCGACGGCGGCCGATCGGTGAATCGATCGTGTAGGCATCGAGCCCCTGGTTGGAATCTCCATTGCCGCTGCCGTTACCGCCGCCGGAGGTTTCACGCAGCAGGGAGGGATTCTCCTGGAGGATCAGCGTGGGACTGGCCAGCAGCTTGGTGTTGCGCGACTGGATCTGGGCTCGCACGAAATCAAAGAAATTATCCCTGGGATACTGGAGGCCAGGATTCAGACCCGGAGCGAGCAGGCCCTGGGACTGAAGGGCGAATTCGGCAGCCGTGGGGGGAAGGTTGCGTCCAAACGCCCCGAGGAGCTGGCCCGCATCGTTGACAATGAAATTGTTCCCCCAGCGGAAGGCGAAACTGTTGGCAATCTCCTGATCATTCTCCAGGTTGACATCAAGAAGACGCACGGCCAGGGCCACCTGGCGCTGGCGCAGATCGAGCTGTTTCAGATAGGCTTCAGCCACCGACACCAGCGGCGGTTCCCCCACCAGGGTGATCGTGCCCAGCCGTGAGTCGGTGGTGCCGATCAGCCCCAGCAGGGGACCCTGGCTGGCGCCGAAGGAATTGATCTGGGTGGTGGTGGCCGTGGTGGCGGTGGAGGCCGCCGTGTTGTTGGCCGGAGTGCCGGTGGAGGTCACCTCCTGGGAGGTGGAGGTGGTGGTGAAGGTCTTGTTGATCGTGGCGCCGAGGCTGGCCAGGTAATCGGCGGCGGAACTGGCCGAGACCTGGTTCAACCGGTAGACCTTCGAGAGCTGGGTGCCGAAGGTTTTACTGAGCACGGTGGGGCCGGCCACGATCATGTTGCCTTCCAACTTGCCCTGCAGTCCTGCGGCCAGCAGCACGGCATTGATCGCCCGGGCGTAGCTCTCGCCCCGGAAGGCGATCGACACCGGCGGAGCCCCCTGGGGCAGCTGGCCGGCCGCGCCGGGGACGGGGTCCGCATCGACATAGACGAAGCCGTAGCCACCCAGCTGGGCGAGGGCCATCAGGGCGTCCCGGGGCGGGGCGTTGCGCAGGGTCATGGTCACCTGCGGCCCGCTGACGTTCACGAAGCTGCGGTTGCGCAGCACCATGCTTCCCACGGCCATGTCCCCGACCGGCGGAGCCGAGGCACGGGGCCTCAGGGGAGGGGCATAGGCGCTCTGGGGCACCCGGCCGGGGGTGTTCAGGTCCAGGCGTCCGCTCTGGAGCGAGACCTGGGCCGAGGCCGGGAAGGTCAGGATCAGATTGCGGCCGTCGGCACTCACCACCGGCCGGGGTACACGGCCTTCTGCCGAAGAGACCTGAAGGAAGAAGCTGGTGCCAGTCCCTTCCAGGCTGATGCGCTGCAGGCCGGCCTCCGGCAGGCTGATCCGCTGGGGTCCGAACCGGAGCACGGCCGGACGGGTGAGCGTCAGCTGCCCTTCCCAGCCACTGGAATTGGTGAACTGCTGCAATACGGGTCCGGGGCCGGTGCCCTCGATCACCAGCTCGACCGCATCGGGCAGGCGACGCGCCTTCAGCTGCACGGCAGCCGATCCGGCCGGGGGCTGGGTGGAGGCCCCCCCCTCCCGCCCCTCCCCCGCCGGCTCCGCCGTCACGGCGGCGGGCAGCCGGGGGGCGGCCAGGGCCGTGCCCACCGCCAACCACCAGGTCAGGGGCATCAGGGCGGCCACCGCCAGGGGAGGCCGGCGCAACCAGGGGACGATCCGGTTCATGTCGGGTGGGAGGGCGTGTCTACGGGGCGGGGGAGCTGGGCGGGGCGGCGGCGGCCGGTGGGGCCGGGTCAGGGGCCGATGGCTCGCCATAGAGAGCCAGGTTGAGCTTGAGCAGAACGCGGGGGATCGGCGCGGCAGGGGCTGGCTGGCCGGCGGCGGGCACCGGCTGGCCGGGGGTCTCGAGCTCGAGGTTCAGATCGCTCTGAGCCACAAGCAGGGACAATCGCTCCAGCCGGCGCAGGAAGGCCAGCAGGTTCGGATAGGTCCCCCTGGCGTTGAGCAGGACCGCGGTCTTGCTGAGTCCGGCGGCTTCCAGGGGATCCTGGGGCGGAGCCGGCTGGCCTTCGGCGGGCTGGCCCGGGGGCGGCGTGCCCGGGGGCGGGGCGGCCCCCGTGGCCGGAGCCACAGCTTCCAGCGGCTCGAACAGATCCAGCTGCACGCCGGTGGCCGTGGCCTCACGGTTCAACTGGGCGAGGAAGGTGTCGAGCTCGCCGCTGCCGGCGATCAGCTGGAGCAGGTCCCCCTGTTGCCGGTTCACACGCTCGAGCTCCTCGAGCTGGCGCAGCCGCTGGGCCCGCAGCAGCGGCAGTTGCTGCTCCAGCGCCCTGAGTTCATCGAGCTGCAGCTGATCGCGGCGCACCTGGGACCAGGGCTGGAGGACCCCCCCGACCAGGACGAGCGCGGCCACCAGCGCGCCGGCGGCGATCGGCACTCCGATCAGCAGACCGATACGGACGGTCTCGGAGCGGGGTTGGGCCCCTTCCTGCAGGTTGGTCATCGCAGCACCCCCTCGCTCCGGAGCCGTTCGAGCCGCAGCGCCATGCCCCCGGCCTCCAGCTGCCGCAGGAGCGTGAGCTGCTCCGACCAGGAGGGGGGCTCCCGGAAGGCCGCCCTCACGTCGAACTCCACCAGCCGCCGCCCGGGGCCCGGGGCCCGGTTGCCGGAGTCGGCCTCCGCGCGGATGGCGCGCACGAGCCTGACCGAGGCCGGATCCAGCAGCGGGGAGCTGCGCAGGCGCAGGACCAGGGCGTTGATCCGCTCGAACGCGCCGGGATCGCCGGTGCGCCCCTTCAGCTCCAGATCCTCCTGGGTGACCTGGGTGGCGGTGAGTTGCAGGGCCTGGGGGGTGCGCCCGACCAGGTCGGTCATCAGGGCGGACCCGGAGCGGACGGCCACCAGGCCGGCCGCCAGGGCATCGTTGGCGGCGCGGGCCGTATCGATCACCCTGGTGTCGCCCGCCAGCTGCTGGTTGAGCTGCTCGGCCTGGTCGCGCACCGGCGCCAGGCGAGCCAGCTCCTGGGCCATCAGGTGCTGCTGCAGGCGGAGCAGCAACGCGGCCCCCAGGGCCAGCACGGCCAGGCCGCCGCCGATGGCGGCACCGATCCACACCAGCCGTCGCGTGTTGAGGGGAGGGGCCGGCTCCGGGGGGAGACCCAGCTCCAGGCGCCGTTCGCGCAGCAGATCGACCGGGGGGAGAGAACCGCTCATCGGAGCGTCTCCACCTGGGCCAGCCCGCAGAGGCCGACCAGGGTGGGGCCGGCCACGGCCACGCTGTCAGGATCGCCCCCATCGGCCAGGGAGCCGGGATCGACCGCCAGCCAACCTTCGGCCAGGGGATCGAGCACCTCCACCCGCCAGTCCGGTCCGAGCGAGAGGGCCGGGGCGACCTCCGGCCGGACGACGCCCGGCCCGAAGGCGAGCACCCGCACCGAGCGCACCTGGGGATCGCGCCGGCGCCAGAAGGAGACGACCCGCTTCAGCTCATCGGCCAGATCCGCCACGGTGCCGGTCACTCCGCGGCCGTACTCGGGACAGCCCTCCTTGAGCAGGGTGAGGCGACCGCCGGCGGGCTGGACCTCCACCAGGGCCACGAGTTCGCTGGACTCGACCGCCTCCAGCAGGGGCGCCACCGCCCGCAGTTCACAGATCTGGGCCGCCTCCATCCGCTCGAGTTCGAGGCCGGCGATGTCAAAGACCTCGATCCAGGCCTGAACCAGTTGGTGGGGCGCGCTCACCAGCAGGGAGGTGAGCCCTGCGGCGGGCGAGCCGGGCAGCGGCACCAGCTGCAGATAGGCCTGGGAGAGGGCGTAGGGCAGACCCAGGTCGGGATCGATCTGCCGCAGCGCCTGCTCGGGCTCCTCGGGCCACTCCTCGAAGGGCCACTGCACCAGACGCCAGGCACAGGCGGCCGCGGGAAGGGCCACCTTGGCCACGGGACTGAGCAGACCCAGCTCGAGCAGCAGATCTCCGATCAGGTCGCCGAGGGCCGCCCGCTGGATGGGCAGACCCTCGACACAGACCCCGCGTGGGATCGGAACCGTCCGCAGCAGATCAGAGCGGACGGGGTGGCCGGGTCCGGGCCGGCCGTCCCCTGGACGAACCATCACGGTGATGGATCGATCCTCGAGCGCTAACAGGACCCTCGGCGGGAAGAGGCGGTTGATGAAGGGCTTCAGGCGCTCCTTCAGGCCACTGAGCGTCAAGCGTCGGGTCCAGAGGTGCGGGAATCGTATCCATCCTCAGGCCGTTGCGCTCTCATTGCCACGGAAGTCCACTGCCGACGGCCTCGCCGATCTGGCGGCAACCATGGCGATCCAGCTGCTGCTGCAGACCCTCGAGGATCTCCGGCACCAGGGCGGGGCCCTGATAGATCCAGCCGGTGTAGAGCTGAACCAGGGAGGCGCCGGCCGTGATTCTCTCCCAGGCCGACTGGGGAGAATCGATGCCCCCCACGCCGATCAGGGGCAGGGCTGGTCCCGCGGTGGCGCGCAGGCGCCGGATCACCTCCAGGGCCCGACCCCGCAGGGGGGCGCCGCTCAACCCCCCCGGCTCCTCGGCCAGAGTGAGTCCGCTGCCGGCCAGCCGCCGAGATTCCAGGCCGAATCGGTTCAGGCTCGTGTTGACCGCGATCACCCCGGCCAGCCCCTCCTCGTAGGCCAGACGGGCGATCGTGTCGATCGCCTCATCCTCAAGATCGGGAGCGATCTTGACCAGCAGCGGCGGACAGGCCGGCAAGCGCCGCAGGCGCTCCACCAGCCGCCGCAGTTGCACCGCATCCTGCAGCTCCCGGAGCCCGGGGGAGTTGGGGGAACTGACGTTGATGACGGCGTAATCCGCCAGCGGCGCCAGCAGCTCCAGCGAGGAGGCGTAGTCGTCGGGGGCGAGCTCCAGGGAGGTGATCCTGGATTTGCCCAGATTCAGGCCCAGCACCGCAGCCCGCTGGCCGGGCGGGGGGAGGCGCTGACGCTCCAGGGTGCGTTTCATCGCCAGGGCGCCGGCGTTGTTGAAACCCATGCGGTTGAGCGCCGCCCGCTCCTCGGCCAGACGGAACAGCCGTGGGCGCGGGTTCCCCGCCTGGGGGTGCCAGGTGACGGTGCCCAGTTCGGCGAACCCGAACCCGAACAGGGGCCAGATCGCCGCCGCGACCGCGTCCTTGTCGAATCCGGCGGCGAGACCGACCGGATTGGCGAACCGGCAGCCGAAGAGAGTCTGCTCCAGACGCAGGTCGCGGCGCTGCAACTCGGCGGCGAGCCCGCGCAGGCTGCCGGCCACCAGGGGCCAGTCCCGGCGCAGGGAGGCCTGACCCAGGGCGGTCAGGGTGAGACGGCTGAGCTGCTCGGCATCGGCCCCGTCATCGCGGGCGAGCAGGGGCCCCACCCAGCGCCGGTAGAGGGCGGCGCTGGCTGTCTCCCGCTCCGCTGTCATGGTGCCATCTCCGGCAGGAGTGCCGATCCTGCCGCCTCCCCCGGTCGGCCGCCGGCCGGCTCCGGGAGGCGTTCGAGCCGCCAGCGGCCGTCCTCAAGGCGATGGATCCGCCAGTCGCGCCAGGTCCAGCTGGCCGGCCGCTCCTGCAGGCGGGCGAGGGGGAGTTCCACGAGCTGGGCCAGTTCGGCCGCACTGAGCCCATAGGCGCCGGCGGCCAGACGATCGGCCAGCTCCAGGCGGGTGAGCAGGGCGACCAGGCCGGCCGGCGCCGGATCGGTGGTGGTGGCGGTGGGACCTGGCGAGCCTGGGGAGATCGCCCCCGGCGGCGCCCCGCCTCCGGGGGCCAGCAGGGGACGCCCTCCCCGGGCAAAGGCCACGGCAATCGCATCGCACCGCTCGTTGTCGGGGTCACCGCTGTGGCCGCGCACGTGCTCCAGGGCCAGGCCCGGAAGCCGGGAGCGATCCAGCGCCTCCCACAGATCGCGGTTGAGCACCGGGCCCCCGGAGGCGGTCCGCCAGCTGCGCCGCTTCCAGCCGGCCATCCATTTCTGGTAGCCATCGATCAGGTAGCGGCTGTCGGTGCGCAGGCGCAGGTCGGGATGGAGCGGCAGGTCCTTCAGGTGTTCCATCAGGGCCAGGGCTCCGGTCAGCTCCATGCGGTTGTTGGTGGTGTCGGCAGCGGCACCACCGAGTTCCCGCACCGATCCGTCCTCGAAACGGATCAGGCAGCCCCAGCCCCCGGGCCCCGGATTGCCGCTGCAGGCTCCGTCGCAGGTAGCCGCCACCACGCGCGACGGCTCAGCAGCCACTGGGCATCAGGGCAAAAGTTCGGTAGACATTGGTTCCGATTCCGGGCCGCGGAGACTTCCCCATGCAGCGAACCTACCTGGCCCTGGCAGGCCTTGGCCTGTCCGTGGCCAGCCTTCCCCTGATGGGTGCCCCCCTGGCACGGGCAGTGGGCGTGTTCGACAGTCAACCGCTCGACAGCGCCAACTTCGTGGTTCTGGGTCGGCCGATCGGGCAGTCCGACTGGTCGCTGGTGGTGCTGGAGCAACTCAAACCCCGGCCGCTGTGCTGGGAGAGCCGGGACGACGGCCTGATCGACGCGGCCCTCAACCGCTTCGACTTCACCGGAATCTGCAGCCGTTACATCGACAGCAACGGCTATTCCCTGCGGGTGGCCGATCAGGACCTGGCCAGCCGTTACCGGTTGCGCCTGCGCCAGGTGGGCGAGGAGTTGCAGTTGCAGGCCATGAGTCCGTTGGAAACCGCCACCCTGCTGGTGGGCCGCGGCACAGTGAGCCGACGGGACCGCGACGGCTTCGTGGCGATCAGCCTCGAACCGGACTGGCAGCTGAGCCGGCGGGTCTTCGGTGAGCAGACCCTCAGCCACGTCTATTTCGCCAACGCCACCCCCCTGGCCCAGTTGATCGCCCAGGCGGGTGGCGGCCAGCCGGGGGGCCTGGGGAACGGGGTCGTTGATGCGGCCGGGGGCGGAAAGCTCGGCTCGGGTCCGATCGCGCTGCAGGTGGTGCCCTTCCGGGAGTGACAGTCGAACCAGCGGCCCCACCCCCAACCGCTCCCCGGGATCCTCCCTTACCTTTCATTCGTGTGAGGAGTGCAGAACGCTCTTCCAGGGTCGAAACGAGGACAGACTCCCGGAATCGTTCCACCTCCGAACCCCCGCCTTCGGCGGGGGTTTTTTCTTGGGACCGGCCCAGGAAAAAGCCGGCCCCGAAGGGCCGGCGGGAGAGGGTCGGGATCGGAGGCCCCGGCAGGACGCTCCGGTTCGCCTTCAGCGCAGGCTCACTTGATGGAAACCTTACCGCCCACCTCTTCGATGGCCTTCTTGAGGGCCTCGGCCTCGTCCTTGGAGATGCCCTCCTTGACGGCCTTGGGGGCCGCTTCCACGAGGGCCTTGGCTTCGCCCAGGCCAAGGCCGGTGGCCTCGCGGACGGCCTTGAGCACCTTGATCTTCGAGGCGGCATCAAAGCCCTCGAGGATCAGATCGAATTCGGTCTGCTCTTCCACCGCCTCGGCGGCGGCGGCGGGAGCGGCGGCCATCACCACGCCGGCGGATGCGGCGGCGGAGACGCCGAAGGCCTCTTCGATCTGCTTGACGAGCTCGGAGGCCTCCAGCAGGGAGAGGGTCTTGAGCGAATCGAGAATGTCGTCGGTCTTGGTGGTCATGGTGGGTTGAGAATCAGCAACAGATCTGGGGGGTGGAAGGCGGTGCCGGGTGGAGGGGACAGCTGGGCGGTGAGCTCAGCTGCCTTCGCCGTCGGCGTGCTGCCGCAGGGCGCGGGCGAGACCGGAGGGAACCTCGTTGAGGCCAACCGCCAACTGGGTGGCCACGGCATGGATCGCACCGGCGATCTGGGCCATGAGTACCTCCTTGGAGGGAAGCTCCCCGATGGCCTTGATGTCGTCCTGGGTGAGGAGCTGGCCTTCGAACAGGCCACCTTTGACTTCGGACTTCTTCGTGTCCTTCTGGAAGGACTGAACGGCCTTCACCGCACCGCCCACATCGCCCTTGATCAGGACGAAGGCGTTGGTGCCGGTGAGCAGGGAATCGAGGTCGGACCAGGAGCTGTCGCCATCGATGGCCCGACGCATCAAGGTGTTCTTGGTCACCTTGCAGACGCCACTGGCGGCCTGCAGACGGGTCCGCAGGTCGGACATCTCCTTGATGGACAGGCCCTTGTAATCGAGGACCAGGGCCATCTCGGCCTCACCGAGGAGCCCCTTGAGCTCTTCGACGATCTGTTGCTTGCTCTCGAGAGTGCGGCCCATGGAAGTGGTACGGATCGAGGGAACAAGCCGGACACGCGACCCAGCCGGGAGCCGGCAGACACCGGAGCTCGGCGGAACGAGGCCGCGTGACGATCCGCCGCTGGGGGGTTGTGGACCCCCGTGGGCAAAAACCTTCGCGTACACCTCGGCAGGGTTTACGGCTGGACCCGCAGCCGCCGAATGGCGAGCGGAATCCGGACGGACCTGCTGTCTTGGGTTGGGCGCGTGCCCTCTGGCCGTAGCCAGTTCACCATCCTACAGAACGGCACTCCGGCCCCGCTCAGGACTCCTGCTTGATGTCCTGAAGGGCCGCGAAATCGACGGAGATCGACGGGCCCATCGAGGAGGTCACGTAGAGGCTGCGCCAGTAACGACCCTTGGCGCCACTGGGTTTCTGGCGATCGATCGTTTCCTGAAGGGCCTTGAGGTTCTCGAGCAGGGCCTCAACGCTGAAGCTGGCCTTGCCGAAGCGCACGTGCACGATGCCGGTGCGATCGGCACGGAACTCGAGCTTGCCCGCCTTGAACTCGTTGATGGCGGCCTCCAGATCGGTGGCCACGGTGCCGGCCTTGGGGTTGGGCATCAGGCCACGGGGGCCGAGCACCCGGCCCAGCTTGGCCACCTTCGGCATCATGTCGGGCGTGGCGATCAGCAGATCGAAGTCGATCTGACCGGAGGCGATCGTGTCGACGAGTTCATCATCGCCGGCCAGATCGGCGCCGGCGGCCTTGGCCGCGGCCACCTTCTCGCCCCGGGCGATCACGGCGATGCGGATCGACTGGCCGGTGCCGTTGGGCAGGGCGACGGTGGTGCGCAGCTGCTGGTCGGTGTATTTGGGATCGATGCCCAGGCGCACATGGGCTTCGATCGTTTCATCGAATCTGGCGTTGGCGTTGGCCTTCACCAGTTCGAGGGCTTCGAGCGGGGCGTAGGGACGGTCCTCGACCGTCTCGAGCAGGGCGGAGAAACGCTTGGAGGTCTTGGGCATGGTTGGGATCGGGGTGCGGACGACGGGGCTGGCACCGGCGGATGGCCGGTGGTGGTCCGTCTCCCCCGGAGAGGGTGAATGGAGGGCTGGACAGGACGCGGGCGGGGAGGGATGGCCCCCTGAAGCCTCAGTCGCTGATGGCGACGCCCATGTTGCGGGCGGTGCCTTCGATGATGCGCATGGCCGACTCAACGCTGGAGCAGTTGAGGTCGGGAAGCTTGGTGTTGGCGATCTCCTCGAGCTGGGCCCGGCTGATCGCTCCCACGCTTCCCTTGGCCGACGTGGCGGCCCCCTTCTCGATGCCGGCTGCTTTGGAAATCAGCACGGAGGCGGGGGGGGTCTTGGTGATGAAGGTGAAGCTGCGGTCTTCGAAGACCGAGATTTCCACCGGGATCACATAGCCGGCCTTGTCCTGGGTCCGAGCGTTGTACTCCTTGCAGAACGCCATGATGTTGACCCCGTGCTGACCGAGGGCAGGACCCACCGGAGGCGCGGGATTGGCTTTGCCGGCATTGAGCGCCAGCTTGATAACAGCAACGACTTTCTTGGCCATCGGCTGGACTACGGGACGGAGAGCTGCGGATCGCCACCACCCGGAGGGGGCGACGTGGGACGGGGGCACCGAAGCCGGTGCCCCCGTCGGGGGCCGCCCTCCGCAGGGAGGCGGCCGCTGGGGATCAGCTCTGTTTGCTGATCTGGGCGAACTCGAGTTCCACCGGGGTTTCGCGGCCGAAGATCGAGAGCAGGGCCTTCAGCTTGCTGCGCTCGCCGGAGACCTCGATCACCTCGCCCTGGAAGTCCTTGAACGGACCGGCGGTGACCAGGATCTGGTCCCCTTCAGCGATGTCGACCTTGACGACGGGCTTCTTCTCAGCCGCCCGCTTGAAGATGCGCTCCACTTCCGGACGGGAGAGGGGCCTCGGCCGGATGTGGCCCCGGGCGCGGCCGGTGGCGCGGCGCTCCTCCTGCCCGACGAAGTTGATCACGTTGGGGGTGCTGCGCACGGCCATCATCGTGTCCTCATCGAGGATCATCCGTACCAGCACGTAACCGGGGAAGACCTTCTCCTCGGTGGCCTGACGGCTGCCGTCCTTCTTGAGCTTCACCGCCGGGGTCTGGGGGATCTCGATCTCAAGGATCCGGTTGTCGACACCGAGGGTGATCGCCCGCTGCTCCAGGGTGGCCTTCACCTTCTTCTCGCAGCTGGAGGCCACCTGCACGGCGAACCAGCGGGCCACCTGGGGCTTGGCCGCCCCGTCCGCGGAGGGGTCCGCGGCGCCATCGGGGGCGCCATCGGGGGGCAGCGCCGTGAGATCGAGCACGGCCGGCTCCGGCCCGGGCTCCTCGGGGGCGTCGATGGCGGGGCTGGCGAGATCGGCTTCGGACACGGAATGGGGAGTGAGGGTGCTCAGGGAGGCGGGGGGAGGGAGCGGGGCGGGCGGGCTGGCGCGGGTGCGGATGACCGGATCTAGGGGAACACCTGGCTGGAGGCCCAGTTGTAGAAACGGTCGACCGCGGCGATGGTGGCGGCCGACAGGCTGACCATCAGGATCACCGCCACCGACTCACTGAACAGTTGCTGGCGGCTCGGCCAGACCACCTTGCGCAGTTCTTCGAGCGTGGACGCCACGAAACCGACCGGGCCAGCGGCCGCCGCAGGAGTGGGGTCCTGCGGCAGCGTGTCATCGGGGCTGGGGGGAGCGGGAGTGCGGCTGGGGGAGGTCACAGGGGCGGGCGCAGGGGTTCGCTCTGGCGTACCGGCAAACGATCACCCTACCGGAGCCCCATCGCCCCCCGGAGCGAGGGGGTCAAAGCGGAGGCCATCGCCGTCGCCCTCCAGGCTCACCCGCACGCCGCGGGCTGCCCGGAACTGGTCCTCCAGCAGCTCGGTCGCCAGCGGGTTCTCGATGCGGCGGCGCAGCACCCGCCGCAGGGGGCGAGCCCCGAATTCCGGTTCGTAGCCCAGCTCCGCCAGGCGCGAGACCACGGCGGCGTCCACCTCCAGCTCCAGCCGCTGCTCCCGCAGCAGGGCGGCCAGCTCGGCCACCTGCAGGCGCACGATGCGCTCCAGATCGGCCGGGGCCAGAGGCCGGAAGCGGATCACCTCGTCGATCCGGTTGAGGAACTCGGGCCTGAACTGGCCGGAGAGGGCGCGCTCCACCGCCGCCTCCAGACCGGAGTCATCCCCGCTGCGGGCGCTCTCGAGAATGGCCCGGCTGGCCAGGTTGCTGGTCATCACGACCACGGTGTGGCGGAAATCCACGGTGCGGCCCTGGGAATCGGTGAGGCGACCGTCGTCGAGCACCTGCAGGAGCAGGTTGAACACCTCGGGGTGGGCCTTCTCCACCTCATCGAGCAGCAGAACGGCGTAGGGGCGGCGGCGCACGGCCTCGGTGAGCTGGCCGCCCTCTTCGTACCCCACATACCCGGGGGGCGCCCCCACCAGCCGGGCCACGGCGTTGCGCTCCATGAATTCGCTCATGTCGAGCCGCACCAGGGCGTCCTCCTCATCGAACAGGGCGGCCGCCAGCGCCTTGGCCAGCTCGGTCTTGCCCACGCCGGTGGGACCAAGAAAGAGAAAGGAGCCCACCGGACGGCGCGGATCCTGCATGCCGGCCCGGGCCCGCCGGATCGAGGCCGCCACCGCCGCCACCGCCTCCGGCTGACCGATCACCCGCTCCCCCAGCCGGCTTTCCAGCTCCAGCAGCTTCTGGCGTTCCCCGGCCAGCAGCCGCTGCACGGGGATCCCGGTCCAGCGGGCGACGACGTCGGCGATGTCCCCCGGCTCCACCTGCTCCCGCAGCAGCGAAAGCCCCCCCCGCTGATCCTCCAGCAGCTCCTCCTCCAGCTGGGAGCGGCGTTGCTGCACCCCGTGCAGCTGATCGACCCGCAGCCGGGCCGCCTCCTCGAACTCGCCATCCCGCTCGGCTTCGGCGATGGCGAGCCGCAGCTCCTCGTCCTGCTGCAACAGCTCCCGCAGCTCGGCCAGCTGATCCCGCTCCGCCTGCCAGCGGCCCTGCAGCTCCTGCAGCCGCTCCAGGGCCGTGCGGCGCTGCTCCTGCAGGGTGAGCCGTTCCGGCAGGGGGGACGCCTCCGCCGCCAGCAGGGCCAGTTCCACCCGGCGCAGCTCCGTCTCGGCCGCCTCGACCGGCTGGGGTTTGGAAGTGACCTCCATGCGCAGCTGGGCCGCGGCTTCATCGATCAGATCGATCGCCTTGTCGGGCAGACAGCGATCGGCGATGTAGCGATCGGCCAGCCGCACCGCCGCCACCAGCGCCCCATCGGTGATCGTGACGCCGTGGTGGAGCTCGTAGCGCTCCTTGAGCCCCCGCAGGATCTCAATGCTCACTTCCCGGGCCGGTTCGCGGATCACCACCTGCTGGAAGCGCCGGTTCAGGGCCGGATCCTTCTCCACCGTTCGGCGGTAGTCCTCGGGGGTGGTGGCGCCGATGCAGCGCAGCTCGCCGCGGGCCAGGGCCGGTTTGAGGATGCTGCCGGCATCGGCATTGGAGCGGTCGGAGCTGACCACCGTGTGCAGTTCGTCGATGAACAGGATCACGCCGCCGCCATCCCCTCCATCGCCGCTGCGGCCCTCCGCCTCGCTCACCTCCTGCAGCACGCTGCGCAGGCGTTCCTCGAACTGACCGCGGAACTTGGCGCCGGCGATCAGGGCGCCGAGGTCGAGGGCGATCAGGCGCAGCCCCTTGAGGGCATCAGGCACCTCGCCGGCCACGATCCGCTGGGCCAGCCGTTCAGCGATGGCGGTCTTGCCCACGCCGGGTTCCCCGATCAGCACCGGATTGTTCTTGCCGCGGCGCGAGAGCACCTGGATCAGACGGCGGATCTCGGTGTCGCGGCCGATCACCGGATCGAGCAGGCCTGCGCGGGCGGCCGCGGTGAGGTCGCGGCCGTACTGGACGAGGGCCGACGGTTCGGCCTCCAGCCGCAGCTCGCTGGCGGCGGGCTCGGGGGGGGCGGAGCGGGCCGGACGGGACGGGGCGGGCGGGGATGGGGACGGGGACGGGATCGCCGAGCGGGCGGCGATGGGCGGGCCTGACGGGGTGGTGGATCGGACGGTGGCCTGGGCCGCGGGCCGTTCCGCCGAATCGATCCAGTCGTCCGTGGCCGAGGGGCGCAGCAGGCGCAGCAGCCGCTCCTCGCTGAGGCCCTGGTCGGCCAGCAGCTCCGCCCCGAGGCGGGGTTCGTCCAGCAGGGCCAGCAGCAGATGGGGGAGATCCACCAACCGCGACCCCCAGGCGGCCCGACGGCGGTCGGCGGACTCCAGCAGATCCTCCAGAGCGTCGCCGATGAACAGGTCGGAGGACGACGTGGACGGCTGCTCGGCGCAGAAGGTCTCCAGGCGATCGAGCAGGCGATCGCCGTCGATGGGCAGGCTCGCCAGCGGGCTCTCCGGGCGGGGGTCCTGGAACAGCGCCTGCAGCAGGTGCTCCACGTCCAGCTGGCCATGGCGCCAGCGGCGGGCATGGTCCTGACTGGCCAGCAGCAGATCCCAGGCCGCGTCGCTGAACCGGTCGGGTTCGCTGGTGAGGCTGCCCTGGGGCACTGGGTCAGGAGGCCGCATCGGCCCTCGAAGACAGCTGGATGAGCTCCACCTTGTAGCCGTCCGGGTCTTCCACGAAGGCGATCACGGTGCTGCCATGTTTCATCGGCCCCGGTTCGCGCACCACCCGTCCCCCCCGGGCGGCGATGCCGGCGCAGGTGGAATGGATGTCATCGACACCGAGGGCCAGGTGGCCGAAGCCCTCGCCCAGCTCATAGCGCTCGATGTCCCAGTTGTGGGTGAGCTCCAGCACGCTGGAGTCGCGTTCATCGCCATACCCCACAAACGCCAGGGTGAAGCGTCCGGCGGGGTACGCCTTGCGGCGCAGCAGGCGCATGCCCAGCACCTCGGTGTAGAAGGCGAGCGACCGCTCCAGATCCCCCACCCGGAGCATGGTGTGCAGCAATCGCATCGATGGGGGGTCCTGGAGTGATGGAACGATTCTGACCGTTGAGCTTTCGGGGGTGGGGACCCGCTGGAGTCGGGGCTGGCCGCCCACGGATCCGAACCCCGGACGGTGCCGAGGGCCACAACAGACCGGGCCGGGGCCGCCCATAAGATCCCAGCAAGCTTGAACGACCGGCACCTTCGTGATCGACACCCTCGACCTCGTGATCGATTCCATCGTGGCCCGTGAGGTGCTGGACTCCCGTGGCACCCCCACGGTGGAGGCGGAGGTGCGGCTTGAGGGCGGCGCCCAGGGTCACGCGATCGTGCCCAGCGGGGCCAGCACCGGCGCCCACGAGGCCCATGAGCTGCGCGATGGGGGCCACCGATTCGGCGGCAAGGGCGTGCAGAAGGCAGTGGCGAACATCGAGGAGAAGATCGCGCCGGCCCTCTGTGGCCTCAGTGCCCTCGAGCAGATCGCCGTGGACACGACCATGATCGAGTTGGACGGCAGCGACAACAAATCGGCCCTGGGCGCCAACGCCATTCTCGCGGTCAGCCTGGCGGTGGCGCGGGCCGCGGCCGATGGTGTCGGCCTTCCCCTCTACCGCTACCTGGGCGGACCGATGGCCACCCTGTTGCCGGTGCCGCTGATGAATGTGATCAACGGCGGGGCCCACGCCACCAACAACCTGGACTTCCAGGAGTTCATGCTGGTGCCCCACGGCGCCCCCAGTTTCAGCGAGGCCCTGCGCATGGGCACCGAAGTGTTCCAGACCCTCAAGGGCCTGCTCGGCGCCGAGGGTCTCTCGACCGCGGTGGGCGATGAGGGCGGGTTCGCCCCCGATCTGCACAGCAACGACGCGGCCGGCGATCTGCTGGTGGCGGCGATCGAGAAGGCCGGCTACCGGCCGGGGGAGCAGATCTCCCTCGCCCTCGACGTGGCCAGCACCGAGTTCTTCTCCGGCGGCCGCTACGCCTTCGGCGGCGGCAGCTACACCGCGGCCGAGATGGTGGACCAGCTGGCGGCGCTGGTCAGCAGGTACCCGATCGTCTCGATCGAAGATGGCCTGGCCGAAGACGACTGGGAGGGCTGGGCCCTGCTCACCGAGCGGCTCGGGGGCCGCGTGCAGCTGGTGGGCGACGACCTGTTCGTGACCAACACCACCCGCCTGCAGCGGGGCATCGAGGCGGGCACCGCCAACTCGATCCTGATCAAGGTGAACCAGATCGGCTCCCTCACCGAAACCCTGCAGGCGATCGATCTGGCCGGCCGGGCCGGCTACACCAGCGTGATCAGCCACCGCAGCGGCGAAACCGAGGACACCACCATCGCCGACCTGGCCGTGGCCACCCGCGCCGGCCAGATCAAGACGGGCTCCCTCAGCCGCAGCGAGCGGGTGGCCAAGTACAACCGTCTGCTGCGCATCGCAGACGAACTGGGCAGCCAGGCGCTCTATGCCGGAGCCGAAGGGCGGGGACCCCAGGGCAAGGGCTGAGCGCCCCGCTCCGGCTGGGTCGTGGGGATCGACGATCCTCGCTCCCTTGCATCGTGGACCAGCCCTTCAGCAGCTACCGCTTCTGCTTCCCAGCCACCTCCATCGACCTGGCCCGTGATCCGGTGCAGGGATGTACGCGTTTCTCCGACGGGAGCAGCCGGCGGCTGTTCAGCGAAACACTGACGCCCCCGCAAGGCACCGGCCGGATGAACGTCCGGATCGTCTCATCCAGCCAGCCTGGGGCGCTCAGCCCCCGGCCCCGGGCAGCTTCTCCAGGCGCGCCTCCCGCCGCTGACGCCCCTGGAGCTTGATCCAGCTCAGGCCCACCGGCAGTCCGGCCACCAGCGGAATCGCCGCCAGGGCCGGCTGGCTGCCGGCCCCCAGCACCGCAGCCGCCACGGTGAAAGCGCCCAGCACGATCGCCAGGCTGGTGCCCTGCTGGGCCAGGGCCAGGCGCCGCAGCAGCCGGTCGGTTTCACCGGCACGGATCTGCACCTGGAGATCGCCCTGCTCCACCCGGGCCAGGCTCTCCTCCAACCGGCGCGGCAGGCCCAGGGCGCGGCTGCCCACTTCCGCCGCCTGTCGGGAGAGTTCGCCGATGAAATCGTTGGGGCCATTCCCGCTGGCGGTCATGAGGGGCAGCAGATAGGGGCGGGCGATGGCGATCAGGCTAAAGCCGGGATCGAGGCTGCGGCCCACGCCCTCGAAGGTGGAGAGGGCCCGCATCACGAAGATCAGCTCGGCCGGCAGGCGGAAGGGCTGGCCGTACACCAGGTCGTAGAGATCACCCGAGAGCTTCTCCAGCACCGAAGCGGAGAAGGGGGGGGTGAGGGCATCGGCGAGCATGACCCGCACCAGCCGCCGCACCGGCCCGGGATCCACATCGGCGGCGATCACGCCCGCCCCCTGAAGTTCATCGACCAGGGCGGAGGCGTCGCGGGCAGCGGCGGCGCGCACCATCCGGCCCAGCCGGCTGCGCAGCCGCTGGGACAGCTGGCCCATCATCCCGAAGTCGTAGTAGATCAGGGCACCATCGGCGGCCACGGCCAGGTTGCCCGGGTGGGGATCGGCGTGGAAGAAGCCGAAGCGCACCAGCTGCTGCAGGTAGCTGGCGGCCCCCTTCTCCGCCACGGCCGAGGGATCGATGCCCGCCTCCAGCAGGGCGGCGCGGTCGGTGATCTTGATGCCGGGAAGGAAATCGAGGCAGAGCACCCGGCGGCTGCTCAGCTCCCAGACCACCGCCGGGATACGGATGCCGCTGTCGTCGAGAAACTGCTGACGGAAGCGGGCGGCGTGTTCGGCCTCGAGGCGAAAATCCAGCTCCCGCAACAGCACCCGGCGGCATTCCTGGGCGATCGAGACCCAGTCACGACCCTGGCCCCAGCGGGGATGGCGCTGCAGCACCGCCGCCACCTGCTGCATCACCTCCAGGTCGAGGCGAAACAGGCGCTCCAGTCCGGGGCGCTGGATCTTGAACACCACCTGGCGTCCGCTGCGCAGGCTGGCGCGATGCACCTGGGCGAGGCTGGCCGAGCCGAGCGGCTTGACCTCCAGATCAACGATCTCGGCGCAGCGCTCGCCGAGTTCCCGCTCCAGCAGCGTCTGCACGACCGGGAAGGGGAAGGCGGGCACGCTGTCCTGCAGACGGGCCAGTTCTTCGACGTAACCGGCGGGCAGCACATCGGGACGGGCTGAGAGCAGCTGGCCCAGCTTGATGAAGGCGGAACCGAGGCCGAGCAGTTCGGTGGTGAGCCAGCGGGCACGGGCCTGCTGACGTACGGCCCGGCGTTCGGCGGTGACCCCTCCGGGGTAGGTCCAGGTCCGGGCATCCCACCAGAGGCCGCCCAGCAACTGCAGCACCGCCCACCAGATCCGCAGCGAGCGGGCGAACCCTCGCCACCGTTGCACCAGAGCCCCCATCAGGCGCGGTCCTCGAGCCGTCGGGAGAGGGCAGCGACCCGGGCCCGCAGGTCATCGATCTGCTGCTGCGGGGCCGGGACCCGCCCGGGTGCGGCGGCGGAATCCTGGCCCCGGGCAGCGGACGGGTCGGCGGCGGCCTCGGTCTCGAGCCGGTCGGCCTCCTGCTCCACCTCATCCCAGAACAGACCCCACTCCCGCAGCAGGCGCTCGGGGGCCTCCTGAGCCAGCACGGCCAGGCTGGCGGCCGAATCGGCCAGGCCGCTGCCCAGACGGGCACCCAGCCGATTCAGGGCGGCCTGGACCAGGGATTGGGGGGCAGGCATCTCCGATCGGTCCAGGCTGGCCAAACTGTGGCAGATCAGGGCAGGTCGCCGGGGGCGGGGGGCGGCGCCGGAAAGGCGTCGCCAGCTTCCGCAGGCGGCTCGGGACGTCCGGGCGGAGCGGGATCCGGGGACCTGTCCTGCTCCAGGGCGGCGCGGCGCTCCTCGTCGGCACGGACCTCCTCCTCCTCCCGCTGCCGCTCGGCCCTGAGTCGCTCCTCCTCCTCCCGCTTCAGCCGCTCCTCCTCCTTCTGGCGCTCTTGCTCGAGCTCCTCCTGGCCCAGGTCGCCGCGGATCTCCTCCGGATCGGCGCCGAACTGCAACCGCAGGCTTTCGAGGCTGGTGCCGGGGAAGGGCTTGACCTCGAACCCCTCCCCGATCGGCACGCCTCCGGCGCGCAGGGCCAGCACCCGATCGGTCACGCCGTAGCCGAGGCCAAAGCACAGGCCAGCCACCAGCGGGAGCACCCAGGGCGCCAGGGGGGCCTGCGCCTTTGCCCTGGAACCGGCACCGGAGCCAGGGCCCGAGCCAGCGGCTGCGGGGCGGGGGGAACGGCGCCGGGCGCCAGGCTCGGGCATGGGGCTGGCTGCACGGGACGTCATCCATCCTCACCCCGGCGGCCACCCTCAGGTGGTGTAATCCGCGTTGATGCGCACGTACTGGTCCGAGAGGTCACAGCCCCAGGCCAGACCGTCGCCGGGCCCCGCGCCGAGCCGCAGCCGGATCGTCACCGTGTCGCCGCTCAGGTAAGGGCCCGCAGCCTGCTGACGGATGTAGGCGGCGGCGGCGGGGCGATCGAAGGCCAGGGGCTGTCCAGCCGCCATCAGTTCGTGAGGGCCCAGCGCGAGGCCCACGGCCTCCGGGTCGAAGGGCACGCCGGCCCGCCCGGCGGCGGCCACGATCCGCCCCCAGTTGGGATCCCGGCCGTGGATGGCGCACTTCACCAGGGAGGATCCGCAGATGGTGCGGGCGATGGTCCGGGCACCGGCCTCATCGGCCGCCCCCTCCACCCGCACCTCCAGCAGACAGGTGGCGCCTTCGCCATCACGGGCGATCGCCCGGGCCAGATGCTGGGCCACCGCCGTCAGGCCGGCCTCCAGGGCGGCCAGGTGCAGCGGCTCCAGGGGCTCGCCGGCGGTAAAGGCCAGGACCGTGTCGTTGGTGCTGGTGTCGCCATCCACCGTGATGGCATTGAAGGAGCGATCCACCGCTCGCTTCACCATGCCCTGCCACAGATCCGCCGGCACGCCGGCATCGCAGCTGAGGACCCCCAGCAGCGTGGCCATGGCTGGATGGATCATCCCCGAGCCCTTGGCCATGCCCCCGATCCGCACCCGTCGGCCGCCGAGATCGGCCTCGAGGGCGATCTGCTTGTCGACCAGGTCGGTGGTGAGGATGGCGGCGGCGGCGGCGGCACCCCCCTGGGGGCTGAGGGCCGCCACCAGGGGATCAAGCCCCGCCAGCAGGGTGTCCATCGGGATCGGCACGCCGATCACCCCGGTGGAGCCGATCAGCACCTCCTCCGGCTGGAGACCGAGCCGCCCTGCCAGGGCGGCGGTGGCGCGCAGGCTGTCCACCAGGCCCCGCTCGCCGGTGCAGGCGTTGGCCTGGCCGGAGTTGATCAGCACCGCGCGGGCGTGGCCGGCCCCGGCCGCCAGGCGCTCGGCGCAGAGGTCCACGCAGGCGGCCCGAACCCGGTTGGTGGTGAAGTTGCCGGCGCAGACGGCGCCCACCGGGGCCAGCAGCAGGGAGAGGTCGGGATTCCCAGAGGCCTTGAGGCCCGCGGTGATGCCGGCGGCCAGGAAACCGCGGGGGGCCGTCACGCCACCGGGCACGGGCCGCCAGGGGGGCACCGGGCTGGCGGCAGCGGAGCTGGGGTCGGACAACAACACAGCGGGACGGCTCGGGGCGATCGAGACTGCCATCCTCCTGCCCTCCGTGCCGTGAAGCCGAACCGCTGGCGGGGCCCCCAGCGCCGCATCGGCTTGACCGGCGGCATCGCCACCGGCAAGAGCCTTGTGGGCACGGCGCTGCGCGATCGCCACGGGCTGCCGCTGCTCGATGCCGACGTGTTCGCGCGGGAGGCCCTGGCACCCGGCACCGACGCCAGCGCCGCCGTGCTGGCCCGCTACGGCCCCAGGGTGCGCGCCGCGGCCGGTCCCGACGGCGGGGAGGGGGCCCTGGACGGGGCCATCGACCGCGCCGCCCTGGGCCGGATCATCTTTCCGCAGGCCGCCGAGCGGACCTGGCTCGAAGCCCTGGTGCATCCGCTGGTGCGGAAGCGCTTCGACCGTGAGCTGGCTGGTCTGGCCACGGCGCCGGCGGTGGTGCTGATGATCCCGCTGCTGTTCGAGGCGGGGCTGGAGAGCCTCTGCAGCGACATCTGGCTGGTGGACTGCGACGAGGGCCAGCAACGGCAGCGGCTGATGCGCCGCGACGGCCTCAGCGCAGCGGCGGCACAGGCCCGGATCGCCGCCCAGTGGCCCCTGGCGCGCAAGCGTGAGCTGGCCGATGGGGTGATCGACAACCGCCACAGCCCCGCCGAGACAGCGGAGCAGATCCGGCGGATCCTGGAGCCAGCGGATCCCGGAACCTCAGCGAGTTCCTGAGGTTCCGCTCGGCCGGCTGCCGGGCGGCCAACCCCGAACCTGGCGGAATCGACGGTCACGTCGACGCTGCAGCAGCTGAGGGCCACCCCCATGGCCTTTTCCGTGCCTCGCGGATTGCCAGGTCACAGGCTCATCCCCACCGTGAACACCCGCAGCCCGGCGACGACGGCTGGGGATCTGTCCATCATCCCTTGCTCATGCCGGACCAGGTGAACAATCACCGCGTTGCCGCCATCCACCAGCGTGCGCAGAAGAGGGGCCATGGGCTTGATCAGGCGCCGGACGACGGGTCCAAACGCGGGCCGCACATCCGGGGGCTCCCCCTCCGCGGACAACCGATGCATCGGCACGCCCTGGGCGGGGAAGTCATCGGTTTCGCCCTGCCGGGGCATGTCTGCCCCACGGAAGACCGAGGGGCCGCGAAGCAGAGCAGGTCGTCGAAGCCGAGGCCGAGATCGGGGTGCTCGATCCTCGCCTGCAGCCGATCCCCAGGCTTTCGCGGGTATGGCGTGCGTCCTTCGATTCGGCATTTCCAGCAGGATTGGGGTGCGGCACTCCGGCTCACTCCCTGGGTCTGAGGGAGCCGCCGTTGCAGAAGCGAGTCGCCCAGGCCTGATGCACCTCCTTGGTGTCACCCGTGCTGTTCCCGGCGTGCCCCTCGATGTGCCACCGCACGGAGGTGTCATGGCAGGCCCGCAGGAGTTTCGCCTGCCGGGCCATCGGAACCAGGGAGGCCGCGATAACGACAGCTCTGATGCTCGTGGCCAACTGAAGAACGATCCCCGCATGGGCCCGGACCCTCTCCCGTGGAGACAGGGTCTGGTCGCCGTGGTCGCCCTTGGGGTGGCCGGGTAATCCGGCCCCATTCCACCATTGATGATCCCTTTCAGACCTCCATGCCATCCCCGGATTCGCCTGGAGCGGGTGAACCTCACCGGGGGGCTGATGGGCGGCAGCGCCAGCACCAAAGTGCCGGCTTCAAACAGATGCTTCGGACGCCGTTTGGGCCGCACTCCACCGCCGGCCGCCACCGGGCGATGGAGAGCCGACGTCGACATCAGCCCTTCAGCTGCACGCTGAGGATCTGGTTCGCGAGCTTGGGGTCGGCCTTGCCGCCGGTGCGCTTCATCAGCTGCCCGACGAAGAAGCCCTGCAGCTTGGTCTTGCCGCCGCGGAAGGCGGCCACTTCCTCGGGGTGGGCCGCCAGCAGTTCGTCGACCACCGCCTGGATGACGGTGGGATCACTGATCATCCCCAGGACGCGCTCGGCCACGATCGCCTTGGCGGAGCCGCCCTGCTCCAGCAGCTCCGGCAGGATCTCCTTGGCGATCTTGCCGCTGATCGTGCCGACTTCGATCAACTGCACCAGTTCGGCCAGGGCCTCCGGCCGCAGCGGCAGCTCGGCGATCGACAGCCGGTTGGCGTTCACATGGGCGGCGATGTCCCCGGTCACCCAGTTCGCCACCCCCTTGGGATCGCCCCCGGCCGCCACGGCGGCCTCGAAGTATTCCGCCATGGTGCGCTCGTCGGTGAGCACCCGGGCGTCATAGATGGAGAGACCGAGCTGCTCGTGATAGCGGTGGCGTTTGGCGGCCGGCAGTTCCGGCAGTTCGGCGCGCCATCCCTCACGGCGGGGGCCGGTGACCTCGATCGGGCCGAGATCCGGTTCGGGGAAATAGCGATAGTCGCTGCTGCCCTCCTTGCTGCGCATGCTCCTGGTGAGCTGCTTGCTTTCATCCCAGAGGCGGGTTTCCTGGTGGATCGGCTCGCCAGCCTCAATCGCCTTGATCTGGCGGGCGATCTCGTGATCACAGGCCTTCTGGATCGCCGAGAAGGAGTTCATGTTCTTGATTTCCACCTTCACGCCGAAGGGATCGTCGGAGCTGCGCCGCACCGAGATGTTGACATCACAACGCAGGGATCCTTCCTGCATGTTGCCGTCACTCACGCCCAGATACCGCATGATCCGGCGGATCTCCGAGGCGTACTCGGCCGCCTCCCGGCCGGTGCGCAGATCCGGCTTGCTGACGATCTCGGCCAGGGCCACCCCGGCGCGGTTGTAATCCACCAGGGAGTGGGTGCTGCCGGCGAGCCGGTCACTGCCGGCGTGCACGAGCTTGCCGGCGTCCTCCTCCATGTGGAGCCTCTCGATTCCGATGCGCTTGGTGTAGGTCTCCTTGCCCTTTTCGGCCACCTCCACCTCGATCCAGCCGTCTTCGGCGATCGGTTGGTCGTACTGGGAGATCTGGTAGTTCTTGGGCAGATCCGGATAGAAGTACTGCTTGCGATCGAACTTGCTGTGCTCGGCGATCTGCAGGTTGAGCGCCAGGGCCGCCTTCACCGCATACTCGAGCACCTTCTCGTTCAGAACCGGCAGGGTGCCGGGAAGGCCCAGCACCACCGGGTCGATGTGGCTGTTGGGGGCGTCGCCGAAGCTCGTGGAGGCGGCGGTGAAGATCTTGCTGGCGGTTCCCAGCTGCACATGGGTCTCGAGGCCGATCACCGCCTCCCATCCCTCGTGACCGATGGCCGACGCCATACCGAAGTGCTCCCGCGGCTCCTGGGACGTCGATCCTAGGCAGCGGGATCCACCTGGAGCTCCCGATGGCCGGTGGCGGGATCCAGCCGGCGGTGCAGGACGTTGCCACCGGGCAGCAGCAGGGCGATCTCGGCGGTGGTTCGGATGCGGTTGCCGCCCAGCAGATGGCCGCCCCGGCAGTGTCCCGCCGCGTCGGCGACGGCCAGATGGAGATGCACGCCATCGCCGCCGAGACTTCCCTGCAGGCTCAGCAGCTCCCAGGGCCCCGGCAGCTCCAGGGCCTTCTCCTCCCCCGCCGGCCGGAGGCGCAGCGCTTCGAGGCTGCCGATGGCCGAACTCACCCAGGCGGCCTTCAGACCCCGTTCCAGCACCAGCTCCTCCAGGGAGCCGCGCAGATCGCGGCCGGCCGGCAGGCGCAGGCTCAGCAGGGCGACATCGCCGGGCCGGGTGACGATGGCCGAAGCTGAGGGACTCGCGGGCCTTGACTCGAACTCCGCCATGGACGGCGCCACCCCGGAACCTGTGCTCATCCTGGGCGGTGGCCTGATCGGGCTGGCGATTGCCCACCAGCTGGCCCGGCGGGGTGAGGCCGTGCTCGTGCTGAGCCGGCGGCGCAGCGAGGCAGCCGGTTTCGTGGCCGCCGGCATGCTCGCCCCCCACGCCGAGGGGCTGCGGGGCCCCCTGCTCGAGCTGGGCCGGCGCAGCCTGGCGGGCATCCCCGACTGGGTGGCGACGATCGAGGCCGATGGAGGCCTCCCCTGCGGTTTGCGGCCCTGCGGCATCGTGGTGCCCTTCACCACGGCGGCCGACCGGGACGCCTATCCCACGGCGCGCTTCGGCCAGCCCCTGGAGCGGGCCGCCCTGGAGCGGGAGATCCCGGGGCTGGCCCCGGCCTGGAGGGCGGGACTGCTGTTCGAGCAGGACGGTCAGATCGACAACCGCCGCCGGCTCATGCGGGCCCTGGAGCGGGCCTGCAGCGCCCTGGGGGTGCGCTTCCAGGAGGGGGCCCAGGTGGAGCAGCTGCTGGTGCGGAGTGGCCGGCTCGAGGGAGTGCGGCTGCGGCGTGCCGAGGGGGGCGAGACGGAGATCCCCGCCGGCCGGGCCGTGCTGGCCTGCGGCGCCTGGAGTGCGCGGCTCCTGAGCCAGCTGCCGGTGGTGCCCATCAAGGGGCAAATGCTGTCGCTGCAAGGACCCAGGCAGGCCCTGAGGCGCGTAGTGTTCGGCCCCGGCACCTACCTGGTGCCGAGGGAGGACGGGCTCCTGGTGGTGGGCGCCACCAGCGAGCCGGAGGCGGGCTTCCGCGAGGGACTGACACCCCAGGGACAGCGCCAGCTTCAGCACGGCCTGGCCAGCCTCCTCCCCGAGGCGGCCCACTGGCCGCCCATGGAGCGCTGGTGGGGCTTCCGCCCCGGGACCCCCGACGCGGCCCCGCTGCTGGGCCCGTCGCCGATCGCGGGGCTCAGCCTGGCCACCGGCCACTACCGCAACGGCGTCCTGCTGGCGGCGATCACGGCCGAGGCCATCGCCGCGGAAGTCTGCCGGGGCCTCGACGGGAACGGGGATGGGGACGGGGAGCTGGCCAGGCTGCTGCGGGCGTTCCGCTGGGACCGGTTCCCGGCGCCTCAGCCGGCGACACCGGCCAGCACCCCATCCTCCGCCAGGGTGTAGATCGGAATCGCCCCCAGCCCCTTCACCGGCCGCTCGCCCAGCCCCCGCACGGCCATCGCGTCTCCCACCAGATCAGCCGTGGCGGCATCGAACAGCACCGGCACCGCCGCCGTGCGGGTGAGGCCCTCCAGCCGGCTGGCCAGGTTCACCTTGTCGCCGATCACGGTGAAATCCAGGCGCTGGGGGCTGCCGATCTGACCGGCGATCACCTCCCCGCTGGCGAGGCCGATGCCGCTGTCGAACGGCTCGAGACCTTCCTCCGCCCAGGCGGCATTGAGCTCGGCCAGAGCCTGCCGCATTGCCCGGGCGCAGCGCAGGGCCGCCCGGGCCTCCTCGCCGGCGCCGCGGCCCAGCGGGGAACCGAACACCGCCATCACGGCATCGCCGATGAACTTGTCGACCGTGCCCCCATGGGCCGTGATCACCGCCACCATCGCCCCCAGATAGCGGTTGAGCTGGCGCACGTGCAGCTCGATCTGGCCGTCGGCGCTGCGGCGCTGGGTGAGCTGGGTGAAGCCCTTGAGATCCGAGAACAGCACGGTGACCGGCAACAGGCGGCCGCGCAGCATGCCCTCGGCCGCCTGCGGATCGGCCAGGATCTCAGCCACCAGGGAGGGGGCGACGTAGCGCTCGAAGGTGCGGCGCAGCCGCCGCCGCTCCCGCTCCTCGCTGAGGTAGGCGTCGCCGCCATAGAGCAGCCCCAGCAGCACCAGGCCGCTGGCCGGAGCCAGCAGCGGCAGCCAGAGGCGGGCCTGGCGCAGCACCACCACCCCGACCACGAGCTGCAGCACCAGCACACCGGCCACCAGGGCGAGCCGCCAGCCCAGAGCTGGCCGGGACAGGGCCAGGGCGGCGACCAGCAGCAACGGCGCCATCGCCAGCAGACCGCGGGGCAGGGGATCCAGGGGCCAGGCGGCCAGACCATCCCCTTGCAGGGAATTGGCGGTGGCCGTCGCCAGGGTCTCCAGGCCCGAGAGCGGACCGAAGGGGGAGGGGTTGCCCGTGTCGCCCTGGGAGACCACCGGCCCCACCAGCACGATGGCCCCCTGCACCGAGCCCCGGCGGGGATGGTCGCGCCAGCGTTCGGGGTCGAGCACCTCCCAGGCCGGCAACCGCGTGAAGCTGCCCTCCGGGCCGTAGAAATTGAGGGCGCGGCGGGGATCGTCCTGGCGGCTGCTCCGGCCCGCCAGGGTCAGGGCAGTGGCCGAGAGGGACGGGAACGGATCCACCTGGTTGTCCGGCAGCAGACCCCGGCCGTAGGCCTCGGGGTGGAGGGCCGGCTGGTCCGGCCGCTGGGGCAGGGTGTTGGTGAGGCCGAGCCGCGTCGGTCCGCCGATCGCCCCCAGCAGCAGTTCCGGACGCACCAGGGTGAGGCCTCCGACGGCCTGGTCGTCCTGCGGTTCGAGCATCTCGGCGGCCAGGGCGACCCGCCCCCGCTGGCGCTCCAGAAGCCGGTTGAAGGCCACATCATCGGCGGCCCCGAAGCTGCTGGGACCGGCGAAGACCACGTTGATCGCCACAGCCGAGGCCCCGGCCTCCCGCAGCCGGGAGGCCAGCAGGCCATAGGCGGCCCGGGGCCAGGGGAGAGTGCCGATCCCCCGGGCCCAGGGGGGGATCCGCTCGCGGTTCTGGCTGACGAACCAGCCGCCCTGCTGGAGGGTGGCATCGTCGATGGTGACCAGCACCACGCCGGGGGGCACGGGGCGGCTCCCCCGCAGCACCACCAGCTGCTGCTCCAGCCCCCGCTCCCAGCTGCGCCAGAGGGCAGGCGGCCAGCCGCTCAGGACGCCAGCCAGCACCGCCACCGCAAGGGAGCCGAGCACCGTGATCCCGCTGCGCCGCATCAGCACCTCTCAGTCAGGGGGAAGGAGCCGGGCATCAGAACAGGCGCGGCAGGCCGAAGGACGGGACCGACGGGGCCACCCGCAGGGAGGGAAGCGTGACCCCGGGCACCGAGGAGCGGATGTAGCTCTCCAGCGAGCCGAAGGCCGGAAGTGGCACCGAGTACCCCCGGAACAGCGGACCGCCCAGGATGGTGTTGTAGTCGCCGCTGGAGAGCTTCAGCACCGCCAGGATCACCCCGGCGGGGGAGAGCTGGAGCCGTTCCCCCGCCTGCACCGTGGTGGGGGCCGCTCCGGTGGGCTCCCCATCCTGCAGGGGTTCCACCTGCACCGATCCCTCCAGCACCGAGAGTTCCGACCCCCCGTCGTCCTTCACCTCCAGCAGGTAGTTGGTGCCCCGCACGCTCAGACGGGACGATCTGGTGCAACCACTCTGCTTCCCGGACACCAGCACCTGCCCCTTGCTGAGCAGGAAGCAGGTGCTGCCCAGCCGGATCTGGGAGAAGCGGTTGAGCCGGCCCGCCGCCCCCGAATCAAAGCTGAGCTGACCGCGGCTGTCCCGGGTGCTGATCTCCTGGGGCGAACGGGCCTTCTGTTTCACCTTGGCCTGACGGGAGTCGATGTAGAGCTCCTTGCCGTCGAGGATCTCCTGGACCGTGGCGGTTTCGGCCGCCCCGGCCGCTCCGGGCCCCAGGAGCACCGCCATGCAGGCGCCCAGACCCAGCAGGGCGGCGCCTGGGAGCGTGCCCCTGACGGACGAGGCGTGCGGAACGGGCAGCGGCGAATGCGGCATCGGGAGAAGGGGCGAACGGCGCTGTCACGCTCCCCCATCCGGTTCAAGCGACGGCGGGGCGCGACGGGCGCATTCTGGGCCGTCCGTGGGAGGGAGCACACCCCGCAGCCCGAATACCTTCAGGGGAGCGGGCCAGCCTTCGATCCGATGCGCCCCCAGCGCCTCGACCTCCACCTCTCCGCTCAGCAGGGCCAGCAGCTCAGCGCTGATCAGGATCGGGTGGCCGGGGAGGCGGCGGGTGAGGCCCTCCAGGCGGCTGGCCACATTCACGGTGGCCCCGACCACCGTGAACTCCAGCCGCTGGGACGCGCCCAAGTTGCCCGCGATCACCTCTCCCACGTGCAGACCGATGCCATGGCGCAGGGGCGGCCGGCCCGCCGCCGCCAGTTCCCCGTTGAGACCCTCCAGGCCCCGTTGCATCGCCAGGGCCGCCCGCACCGCCGCGCGGGCCTCCTCACGGTCGCCGCGGCTGCGGGGCACGCCGAATTCCGCCATCACCGCGTCGCCGATAAACTTGTCGAGTAGCCCCTGCTCGGCCAGCACGGCGGCGGCCATCAGCTCGAAATAGCGGTTGAGCAGGCTGAACAGCTCATCCGGGGGAAGGCTGGCGCTCAGCGGGGTGAACCCCACCAGATCACTGAACAGCACAACGCAGCGGGCCCGGCTGCCGCCGGCCTGGGTCCAGATCGGCCCGGGGTTTCGAAGGATGTCGCGCAGCAGGGTGGGGGAGACCCGCCGGGAGAGCAACTGGTGCAGGTAGGTCCTCTCCCGGCTCTCCACCAGCACCTGGCCCAGGGCCAGCGTCCCCCCGCCCGCCAGCGCGGCCAGCAGCGGGGCAGCCAGGGGAAGCCGCAGCAGGGCTCCGGCCCAGAGCCCCCAGCCGGCCAGGAGGGTGAACGCCAGCAGGGCCAGGAGCCGCAGCACCGTGCGGCCGGCGCTGCCGCCACGGCCCAGCCACCACCAGGCCCCCAGGCCCCAGGCCAGCAGCAGCAGCGGTTCCGCGGGCCCCGGCAGGGTTCCCAGCCCCCGGCCCTCGAGCACATTGGCGACGGCCACGCCCTGCACCTCAGTGCCGCTCTGGGGACCGAAGGGCGTTTCCTGCCGATCACCCAGCGCCAGGGAGGTGGCGCCGAACAGGACGGTGCGGCCGCGCCAGAAGCCGGCGGGGGTGTCCCGCACCTGCCAGGCCGGTACCGCGAGCAGGCTGCCGGCCGGACCGTGAAGATTCAGGCCCATCGGGGCCAGCGGCAGCGGACGCTCGGCGGCGAGGAAGGCCAGGGGGCGCGGCAGGGGACGCGGAAAGCCGGCCAGGTTGCGCTCCAGCCAGACCCGCCCCGGCACCGCCTCGGCGACCCCCTGGGGCGACAGCAGCAGGGTCGTCAGACCGGGGGGGGCGAGCCGATGGATCGGCTGGTCCAGCCGCACCTGCTCCAGCCCCTGCCGGTCGCGGACGCCATAGCGGATCGCCAGATGCACCCGGTCGCGCCAGGGGGCCAGGATCGCCGCAAAGGCGGCGTCGTCGGCCGCGCCGAACGGGCTGGGCTGGCTGTATTCGAGGTTGACCAGCACCCGGGCGGCCCCCTGCTCGAGCACGCTGGCCACCAGCCGTGCCTGCAGGGCCCTCGGCCAGGGCCAGGGCCCCATCTCCCGCCAGAGGGGGGAGGCCGCCCGTTCGCTCGGGCTGAGCAACTCGCCCAGCTCGAGCGAATCGGCATCGATGGCCAGGATCACCGGATCGGCCGGCGGAGGGCGAACGCCGCGCAGGCGGAAGAAGACTCCGTCCAGCTGGCTGTCCAGCTCCCGCAGCCCCTGCCCGAGGGTGGTGGTGGGCAGGCGGTCGAGCCCAGCGACCAGGGGAACGGCCAGGGCCAGCCCCCAGAGCTGCCGCCAGGGTCCGGGCCCGAACGGCCTCAAGGGTCCAGGCCCAGTTCGCGCTCGATCACCGGCAGCGTCGTCATCGGGGCGGTGAAGCCGTTCAACAGCACGCTCGTGCGCCGGCGCCGGCGCACCTCCCCGGAGCTCAGCTGGCGGGGGCCCACCCAGGTGCCCCCGGCAGTGGCGGCGAGCAGTTCTCCACTACGGAGTGTGAACCGCCGGCCATCCCGGGCCACCACCTCCACCTCCCCCTCCCAGCTCAGAAAGCGGACTTCGCCGGGGAGATCCTCGATGAACACGGTGGTGCCCTGAATCGAGGCCGTGCCCACCCGGGTGCGGATCCGCAGCGGGGGACGCCGGGCCGCCGTCGGATCGATCCAGGCGATGATCTGGCCCCGTGTTAGCTGCGGGCCGGAGGACTCGAGCCGCAGCAGGGAGTCGCCGCCGAGGCGGAACCCGCGGCCGTCGGCCAGCTGGACCTGCAGCCGGCCCGGCCGCTGGGTGCGCAGCTCGGTGAGGGGCGCCAGCACCTGGCCGGCGCTGGCCTGTTGTTCAGACCGGCCGGGAGGCCTGACGAAGGCGGGGCGCGAGGGGACGTCGATCACCCGAGGCAGCCGCGCCGCCGCCAGCACCATGCCGGAGAGCGCCACCACCACCGCCACGCTGGATCCGATCAGGAGACGGGTTGTCAGACCAGCCGCAACAGGTCGTGACATCGCGCGTGCGGGGCTGTGGCTCCAGGATGGAGGGTCAGGGCTCGACGCGCCACACCTGATCGGCGGGGGTCCAGACGCTCAGCTCGGAGGGATCGAACCAGAGGCCGATCTCGAACGCGGCGGTTTCGGGGGCGTCGGAGCCGTGGATCACGTTGCGGCCGATGTTCACCGCCAGATCACCGCGGATCGTGCCCGGCTCGGCCTCCAGGGGTTTGGTGGCCCCGATCAGCTTGCGGGCGCCGGCGATCACGCCCTCGCCTTCCCAGACCATCGCCACCACCGGGCCGCTGGTGATGAACGCCACGAGGCCGGCGAAGAAGGGGCGCTCCCGGTGCACGCCGTAGTGGCTCTCGGCCAGTTCACGGCTGGGCACCAGCTGCTTGAGGCCCACCAGCTTGAAGCCCTTGCGCTCGAAGCGACCCAGGATCTCCCCCACCAGCCCCCGCTGCACCCCATCGGGCTTGATGGCGAGGAAAGTGCGTTCGGTGGCCATGGAATGGGGCTTAGAGGAGCAGAGTCATCGTCCGCGCTGGGCCTGCCGGTTGGCAAGCAGCCCCGCCCAACCTGATTAGATTCCGCCGGACGGCCCCACCCCCGCCACCCCCGCTCCGATGCCTGCCGACACCGTCGCCGTGGCGCCTCCCGGCTCCGCCTGGACCGTGGCTGACGGGGCCGCCCTCTATGGCCTCGACCGCTGGGGCGAGCCCTACTTCTCCGTCAACGCCCGCGGCCACGTGATGGTGCAGCCCCGCGGTGACCGGGGCGGCTCCCTGGATCTGGTCGAGCTGGTGGAAGGGCTGCAAGGGCGTGACCTCTCCCTGCCCCTGCTGATCCGCTTCGATGACATCCTCGAGGACCGGCTGGAGCGCCTTCACGCCGCCTTCGAGCGGGCGATCGCCCAGTACGGCTACGCCGGCCGCTACCAAGGGGTCTTCCCGGTGAAGTGCAACCAGCAGCGCCACGTGGTGGAGCAGCTGGTGGAGAGCGGCCGCCGCTGGCATTTCGGCCTGGAGGCCGGCAGCAAGGCGGAGCTGCTGATCGCCCTCTCCCTGCTGGATGACCCCGAGGCGCTGCTGATCTGCAACGGCTACAAGGACCAGCGCTACATCGAGACGGCCATCCTGGCCCGGCGGCTGGGCCGGCAGCCGGTGGTGGTGATTGAGCAGGCCGACGAGGTGGGGCGGATCATCGCCGCCAGCCGTGAACTCGGAGCCCCTCCCCTGATCGGGGTGCGGGCCAAGCTCTCCAGCCGCAGCACCGGCCGCTGGGGCAGCTCGGTGGGGGAGCGGGCCAAGTTCGGCCTGTCGGTGCCGGACCTGCTGGCCACGGTGGAGGCCCTGCGCCAGGCCGATCTGCTCGGGGAGCTGCGGTTGCTCCATTTCCACGTGGGAAGCCAGATCAACGACATCGCCGTGCTCAAGGACGCCCTGCAGGAGGCGGGCCAGATCTACGTGCAGCTGGCGGGGCTCGGCGCCCCGATGGGCTACCTGGATGTGGGCGGCGGCCTGGGCATCGACTACGACGGCAGCCGAACCGCCACCGCCGCCTCCACCAATTACTCCCTGCAGAACTACGCCAACGACGTGGTGGCCACGGTGCGCGAGTGCTGCGAGCCCCATGCCCTCCCCCTGCCCACCCTGGTGAGCGAGAGCGGCCGGGCCATCGCCAGCCATTTCAGCGTGCTCGTCTTCGACGTGTTGGGCGCCGCTTCCCCGCCCGGGTCGGTGCCCGAGGCCCCAGCGGGCGAGCCGCTGATCGTGCGCAACCTGCGGGACACCCTGGCCACCATCCAGTCCAGCGCGGACGAAGGCACCGACCGGCTCCAGGAGGCCTGGAACGACGCGATCAAGTTCCGCGACGATGCCCTCTCCGCCTTCCGGCTGGGGTACCTGGGCCTGACCGACCGGGCCAGGGCCGAGCAGCTGCACTGGGCCTGCTGCCGTGCCATCGCCGAGCGGCTGGCCGCCCTGTCGCCGGAGCACGCCATCCCCGAGGATCTGCGCGCCCTGCCGGCGGCGCTGGCGGGCACGTAC
Organism: Cryptocyanus atlanticus LEGE 06306; assembly: GCF_056633155.1. Lineage (NCBI taxonomy): Bacteria > Bacillati > Cyanobacteriota > Cyanophyceae > Synechococcales > Prochlorococcaceae > Cryptocyanus > Cryptocyanus atlanticus. The sequence continues at coordinate 72,396 of NZ_JBSJOZ010000002.1, read as the reverse complement.
TACGCCAACCTCTCGGTGTTCCGCTCGGCGCCGGACACCTGGGCGATCGATCAGCTCTTCCCGGTGCTGCCGATCCACCGGCTCGATGAGCGCCCCGACAGGCTGGGCAGCTTCGCCGATCTCACCTGCGATTCCGACGGAAAGCTGGCCCGCTTCATCGGCTCCGGCCAGCCCAGACCCCTGCTGGAGCTCCATGGCCTGCGGGAGGGCGAGCCCTACTGGATCGGGCTGTTTCTCGCCGGAGCCTACCAGGAGGTGATGGGCAATCTGCACAACCTGTTCGGCAGCACCAATGCCGTTCACATCCGTCTGGGTGCCAATGGGCGCTACCGGGTCGACCATGTGGTGAGGGGCAACACCAACACCGAGGTGCTCGAGGCGATGGAACACGATCCCGATCTGCTGCTCGAGCGACTGCGCATGGCCAGTGAGGCCGCGATCAGCCGGGGGGACCTGCCGTTGCGGGATGCCCGCCGCCTGATGGCCCACCTGCGGACCAGCCTGCTCCAGACCACCTATCTGCAGACCTGAGAGGGAGACCGCCATGTGGGGAGACGAACCGGAGCTGGCCGTGGTCCGGGAGCGGATGAAGCTGCTGCTGGAGATCCACGCCGGCGAGCTGGAGCCGATCACCCGCGAGGCGCCGATGGGGGAGCTGCTGATGCGGCAGGGCGAACCCGCCGACAAGCTGATGCTGCTCACCCGGGGCAAGGTGGCGATCCAGATCCATCTGCTGGAGCCCCTGCCCCACACCTTCGCCGTGATCGAGGCGGAGGAGCTGCTGGGCGAGATGGGCCTCTTCGGCACCGGCCTCCACTCGGCCGACGTGCGGGTGGTGGACGGCCCGGCCCAGGTGGTGGAGGTCAGTGCCGACAGCGTGCTGAAGACGATCCTGTTCGATGTGGATCTGGCCATGGAGCTGCTGGCCCTGGTGAGCCACCGCTGCATGCGCAGCAACGAGGTGATCGGGCTCCTGCTCGACGGCATCGCGGCCGCCCACCGGGGCGACACCGCCCAGCTCGAGGCCATTGGCCGGGAGGTCCATCCCCTCCGGTATTGCCTCAGCAAGGGGATGGAGCGGCTGATGGCGATGGGGCGGACCGTGGCTGCGGCCCTCCCTCCCGGTTGAGCGCCCCCCGCCGCCACCCTCGAACCCGCCCTAGCCGCCGACCAGGGGCACCAGCGCCAGGGGCCGCCCGGACCCACCGGCCAGCAGGATCACCACCCAGAGCAGCTTGCAGCTCAGGTGCAGCAGCTGGTCGACCCCGAGTCCGTAGCGGTGCCGGCACTTGCCGAGGTCGATCAGCAGGTGAAAGCCCCACTCCAGCAGGCCCAGCCAGACATTGGCGCAGATCAGCGTCACGACGAAGGCATGGATGCCGGCATGGGCGGTGAGCCACCACTGCCAGGCCAGGGTTTCGTCCTTGCCGGGGCATTTCTCCACCGCCATCCGATCGCTCTGAAGCCCGAAATCGGCCAGGAAATGGCCCATGGCCAGCACGGCGAGGAGGCCGAACCCCGTGATGACCTGGGCGCCTGCGGACGACATCGGCTTGACCTGGGGCCCCATCAGCTTGCCGCCTGAAGCCGGGCAGGCGGCGATCAGCGGGCGCAGAACCGGACCAGCAGGGTGAGGCGATCGACGGGGGCGGCCAGTTCGGCCGGATCGAAGGGCGGCGGAGACGCCTCGGCCTGGGCCCGCATCAGGGCCGGCCGGGCGGACGATTCGATCTGCACTTCCAGGGGGATGGGAGCACCGAGGTCGATCGCCTCGGCCATCTCACGGGCCTGGCTGAGGGCATTCCGGTAGGCCGCCCCCAGCAGCTGGCGGCGCACGGCGGCATCCCCCCGACGATCGGCTTCGCTGGACACCGGCGCCAGCCGGACCCCCGGCAGCACCCCCACCTGGCGGATCAGCGCCTGCAGCGCGGCCGGAGCCAGTTCGCCGCTGACCGTCAGCCTGGCTTCCACGGCCGCAGGCCGCTCCCGGCTGACCGGCCGCTCCCAGGTGGAGGGGGAGCTCACCTCCAGGTCCTGAATCTGCAGACGCTGCAGCGCAGCCCGCACCGACGCCAGCCGCCGCTGCAGCTCACCCAGGGCCCCATCGGCATCGGCGGCCTCGGCCGAAAGCGCCAGGGAGATCCTCAGCTGATCGATGCTGCGCTTCTGTTCGGCGTTGCCGCGGGCCTCCAGCAGGGTGCCGTCGCAGCGGAGCTGCACCTGCTGGGCCAGGGCCGTCGGCGCGCCCAGCAGCGCCCCTAGGGGGAGGGCTAGGGCAAAGGGGTGCGGTCTGGGCATGGGGGGCGGGGGGAGCGCGGCAAGGGCGGGGGGAGGCAGACCAGGGGCGGATCGGAACCCACCGGGGGATCTAGGGTTTCGCCAACGCCCCTGACCCTGCTGCGGGGACCAGGGCAGTCTCGCCGTTCACCCGGTCTCACCGTTCTCCGAGCGATGCCCCTGCCGCAGGTCTGGTTGGTCGCCCTCCTCGTGGTGGTCGGGGCGGCCCTGTTCCGACGACCGCTCCGGCAGCACCGCCTTCCCCAGCTGCCCGAGCCCCTGATCCTGGGGGCCGTGCTGAGCTGGGCGATCCTGGCCAGCCTGCCGCTCGACCCCCTGCCGAACGGCTACCGCTCCTGGGTGCGCAGCCTCGACGATCTGCTGTTCAGCTACCTGGCGGTGCGGATGGTGCTGTGGGTGTTCCTGGAGCTGCCGGCCGCCCTGGGCTGGAGGAAGCAGCCACCCCGCATTCTGGTGCAGCTGCTGCTGCTGGCCGGCGGCACCCTGGCCACGGTGATCGTGGTCCAGGAGCAGGCCCGTTTCGATCTGGTCGGCCTGGTCACCACCTCGGCGGTGCTCACCGCCATGATCGGTCTGGCGGCCCAGGAGCCGCTCAAGGATCTGCTGGCCGGCCTGGAGCTCCAGTTCGACGACGTGTTCAAGGAAGGGGATTTCATCGACCTCGGGGACGGAACCGCGGGGATGGTGATGTCGATCAACTGGCGGGACACCTGCCTGAAGGACATCTGCGGCGCCCTGGTGGTGGTGCCCAACACCCGGGTCACCGAGGTGGTGATGCGGAACTACGGAACCTTCGGAACGATGGGGAACCGGTTCAGCCTCGGCCTCGATTACGCCCTGCCCCCGGCCCAGGCCCGGGCGCTCCTGCTGAGCGTGCTGCGCCAGCACCCGCTGGTGCTGGCCGAGCCGCCCCCCAGCGTGCGGGTGAAGGCCTTCGAGGACAGCGCCATCGCCTACGAGATCCTCGCCTTCCAGCCGCCCGGCTCCCTGGCGGCGATGCTGGAGCTGCGCAGCGACCTGCTCGAGCAGATCTGGTACGCCCTGGAGCGCATCGGCCAGAGCATTCCCTATCCAGTGCGGGAGCTCAGGCCCAAGCGGGCCAGCCTCGATCCGGCCCATCCCACCCACCACAGCCAGGAGGGTCGCGGCGCCCTGCTGGAGCGCAACCCCCTTTTCGTGGGCCTCAGCGCCGAGGAGAAGCTCAGCCTGGCGGCCCACACCTGCTGCCTGCGGTTCGCGCCCGGAGAGGTGGTGGTCCGCGAAGGGGCCCACGGGGATTCGCTCTTCCAGGTGGTCACCGGCAGCGTCGAGGTGCTCAAGGAACAGGCATCGGGTCCGGCCGTGCGGGTGGCCTGCCTCCACTCCGGCGAGCTGTTCGGTGAGATGTCCATGCTCACCGACTCCCCCCGCTCCGCCACGGTGCGGACCGTGGAGGAAAGCGTGCTGCTGGAGGTGTCCCGGCAGCAGCTCGCCCCGCTGCTGCAGCGCAACCCCCCCCTGATGGACCGCCTGGCCCATCTGGTGAGCGAGCGCCGCGGCCAGCTGGAGGGCCTGGCCCAGGAGAGGGTGGAGGTGCAGGAGAACCAGTTGCTGCGACGGATGCAGCAGCTGTTCGCCTCCCTGACCTGGTGAGGCCCCGGCCACGGCGGATGGGCCTCAGAGCTGCTCCATCCAGGTGAGCTGACGGCTGCTCAGGGCGAGCTTCTGGCCCAGGTCACGGCTGAGGCCCAGCAGCAGATCGGTGACCAGCTCCGGCTCCTGCTGACGCAGCCCGTCGAACCCGGCGCGACTCAGCACCCAGCAGCGACCCTCAAGATCCGCCGTCACATCGGCCGAATTCGCCTGAGCGGAGAGGAAGGCCACCTCCCCGAAGACCATACCCGCCTCGAAGGTGGCCAGCCGCGATGGGGCAGGCCGGCCCCGCTCCCCCGGCTCCCCGGCGGTGATGCTGAAGCGGCCCTCGATCACGACGAAGAGTTCCTGGCCGGGATCCCCCCGGCGGATCACCGCCTCTCCCTGACGGAACGTCCGCTCCCGCATCTGCTCCAGCAGCGCCCGGCGATGGTCGGGCCGCAGCAGGGCGAGAACCCCGGCCGCGGGCTTGTGGGCGGCTCCGCCGGGGAGCTGGGGCGGGGGGCCGAGCGCTTCAAGCAGCAGATCCTCGGCCCGCTCGATAGCGCGATCGAGCCGGTCGAAGCATTCCGGTCGGTCCTCCCCGTGCAGGGGCGCGACGCCGGGAGCGAGGCGATCGGCATGGGCCAGCAGAACGACCATCCCACGCCGGCGCAGGAGGCCCAGCTGCCTGGCCAGCAGCCGCCGGGAGCCGTCGGGGAGTTCGGTGACATGGGCGCCATCGAGAATGAGGATCGACACGTCGGCAGTGGCCCGGTTCAGCTCGCTCAGCAGCCGCTCGATCGCCGCGAACTCGAGCACGCCCTGCACATGCACGATCCAGATCCCCTCCCGGACCGACTGGAGCCGCTCGCTGTCGACGGCGGAGCGCCAGCGGCGCGACTGGCGCTCGGTGCCCCGGTAGGAGGCCCGGATCGTCGATCCCGTCTGGGGGTACTGGTCAAACAGGCTCAGGCCGAGCCCCTCGGCAAGGGCCCTGCAGACGGCCAGACCCCGCACGCTGGTGCCCAGCGCATCAAGGCGGGGCGAATAGGTGGCGATCCCGAGCCGGCCCGGCACCACGGCCAACAGGCCACCTCCCACCCCGCTCTTGGCCGGCATCCCCACGTCATGGAGCCACTGGCCGGCGAAGTCGTAGGTGCCGCAGGTGGCCATCACCGCCAGCATCTTTTCGGTCACGAGCTCCGACAGCGGCTGGGAGCCGGTGAAGGGATTGCGGCCCTGGCAGGCCAGCGTGGCGGCCATCACCGCCAGGTCGCGGCAGGTGAGCGAGAGGGCGCATTGCCGGAAGTAGAGCTCCAGGGCCCGTTCGGGGTCCTCCTCGAGGATGTTGACATTGCGCAGCAGATGGCCGATCGCCCGGTTGCGATGGCCGGAGGCCTGCTCGGAGCGGAACACCGCCTCGTCAACGGCGAGGGGATGCCCGCAGAGCTCGGCGAAGAACTCCAGGAGCAGTCGTTCCGATCCGGCCGGATCGTGGGCGTGGATCCGGGCCGTGGTGGCGATGGCGCCCGCGTTGATCATCGGATTCCTGGGGCGGCCCGTGACGGGATCGAGGCTGATGGCGTTGAAAGCCTCTCCGGACGGTTCCACCCCCACCGTGCGGGCCATCGACTCCTCCCCCAGCAGGGTGAGCGCCAGGCCATAGGCGAAGGGCTTCGAGATCGACTGGATGGTGAACGGCTTGTCCACATCGCCGACGGCATGGAGCCGGCCGTCCACCGTGGCGATGACGATGCCGAAGTCGGCGGGGTCAGCCCGGGCCAGCTCGGGGATGTAGGCGGCCGGGGCGCCGGCATCGAGGGACGCGAAACGCCCATGCAGGTCGTGCAGCAGGGCCTGGATCACGTTGTCGTCCGGGCCGGCCGGTGCCTGGGCGGGTGATCCCTCAGCCATCCTGGGGTTCGGCGCTCCCGAGGGTCCTGCGCAGGTCCGCCGCCGCCTGCTGCAGCGCCCCATCGAGGGCGGCCCCATCGCGGCCGCCGGCCTGGGCCAGGTTGGGTCGGCCGCCACCGCCGCCGCCGCAGGCCTTCGCCACCGCGCCGATGAAGGCTCCCGCCTTGGGGCCGGCGGCGACCACGGCAGGACCGAAGGCGGCCACCAGTACCACCTTGCTCAGGTCCGCCGGATCGGGCAGGCCACCGAGCACCACGGCGGCACCGTCGCCGAGCCGGGCGGCCAGGTCCTGGGCCGCCCCCTGCAGGCCGGTGCCATCGACACCGTCGAGACGCGTCACCAGCAGCCGGCAGCCCGGCTGATCCCCCTCGGCGCCCACGCGTTCGGCCTGCTGCACCAGGGCTGAGGCCTTGGCCACGGCCAGCTCGGCGCGGGCGGCCCCCAGGACCTTGCCGGCGCCTTTGAGCTCCTCCTGCAGGGCCGCCACCCGCTCCACGATCTCGCCCGGCTGGGCCTTGAGGCGTTCCCCCAGCTGGCGCACCACCGCATCGCGCTGCTTGAGGTAGGCCAGCGCCGCCGGACCGGCCACGGCCTCGATGCGGCGGATGCCGGCGGCCACGCCGCTCTCGGCCACGATCGTGAACAGGCCGATCTCCGTGGTGTTGGCCACGTGGGTGCCGCCGCACAGCTCCATCGACACACCGGGCACATCCACCACCCGCACCACGTCGCCGTACTTCTCGCCGAACATCGCCACGGCGCCGGCGGCGCGGGCCGCCTCGATCGCCATCTCCCGCACCTCCAGGCGGTGGGCCTCGCCGATCCAGCCGTTGATCAGCGCCTCCACCTGCTCCAGCTCCTCGGCCCGCAGGGCCCGGGCGCAGTGGAAATCGAAGCGCAGCCGCTCGAAGTCCACCAGGGAGCCGGCCTGGCTGATGGCCGGATCCACCACCTGCTTCAGCGCCGCCTGCAGCAGGTGGGTGGCGCTGTGGTGGGCCTGAACCCGCCGGCGGCAGGCCGGGTCCACCCGGGCCGTCACCAGATCCCCCACCGCCAGGCTGCCCCGCTCGACGCGGCCGTCGTGCACGAACACGCTGCGGTTGCGGCTCACCGAGGCGATGCTCACGATCACGCCGGCATCGGCGGCGGTCTGATCGCCACCGCCCAGCAGCAGGCCGCGGTCGCCCACCTGGCCGCCCCCCTCGCCGTAGAAGGGCGTGCCATCCAGCACGATCTGCACCCCATCCCCCGCCATGGCCCGCTCGGCCGGGGCGCCGTTCACCACCAGGGCCAGCACGCAGCTGGGGTGCTCCAGGGCCTCATAGCCCTTGAAGGCCGTGGGCTGCAGCGACGCCGCCAGCTGCTCGATGGCACCCTGCAGGGTGAGATCGAGGCTCACGGCCGCGGCCTTGGCCCGCTGGCGCTGGGCCTCCATGGCCACCTCGAAGCCCGGCAGATCCACCGTGAGCCCGTGCTCCTGGGCGATCTCCTCGGTGAGCTCCAGGGGGAAGCCGTAGGTGTCGTAGAGCTCGAAGGCCTGCTCGCCGCTGATCTGGCGGGGCCGGGCCGCCAGCACTTCAGCCAGCAGCTTCTCGCCCCGCTCGAGGGTGCCCAGGAAGCGGGCCTCCTCCCGCTCCAGCTCGCCGAGGATCAGCTCGCGGCGCTCCCGGAGCTGGGGGTAGGCCTGGCCCATCAGGGCGATCGACGCCTCGCCCATGGCCGCCAGGAAGGGCCGGTCGATGCCCAGCAAGCGGCCGTGGCGCACCACCCGCCGCAGCAGCCGGCGCAGGATGTAGCCGCGGCCCAGGTTGCTGGCGCTCACCCCATCGCCGATCAGCTGGGTGATGGCGCGGCTGTGGTCGGCGATCACCTTGAGGCTGGTCTTGCCCTTTTCGTCGAGGCTGGGGTAGGCCACGCCGGCCAGGCCCGCCGCCGATTCGATCAGCGGATAGATCAGATCGGTTTCGTAGTTGTTGGCCGCGCCCTGCAAAATCTGGGCCATGCGCTCCAGGCCCAGGCCGGTGTCGATGTTGCGGCTCGCCAGCGGCGTGAGGTTGCCGCCTGCGTCGCGGTTCGACTCCATGAACACCAGGTTGTAGAACTCGATGAAACGGCTGTCGTCCTCCAGATCGAGGCCCTCGTCGCCCCGTTCGGGCTGGAAGTCGTAGTAGATCTCCGAGCAGGGGCCGCAGGGGCCGGTGGGGCCGGAGGCCCAGAAGTTGTCGGCCTCATCCATGCGTATGATGCGCCTGGGGTTCACCCCCACGACGTCGCGCCAGATCGCCGCCGCTTCGTCGTCGTCGCGGAACACGCTCACCACCAGGTTCTGAGCTGAGAGACCGAACACCTCGGTGCTCAGCTCCCAGGCCCAGCGGATCGCCTGCTCCTTGAAGTAGTCGCCGAAGGAGAAGTTGCCCAGCATCTCGAAGAAGGTGTGGTGCCGCGCCGTGCGGCCCACGTTCTCGATGTCGTTGGTGCGGATGCACTTCTGGCTGCTGGTGGCCCTTGGCGCCGGCCGCGGCGCCTGGCCCAGGAACACCGGCTTGAAGGGCAGCATGCCGGCGATGGTGAGCAGCACCGTGGGGTCGTCGGGAATCAGCGAGGCGCTGGCCAGGCGCCGGTGGCCGCGCTGCTCGTAGAAATCGAGAAAGGCCGCGCGAATCTCGGCGCCGCTGCGGGGGCGGGGGGGGCCGCCGGAGGGGGAGGAGCGGCGGGAGGCGGAAGGAGCAGCCATGGCCGTCGGCGGATCATCAACCCTGGAGAAGGCATGATCGCCCAGCACCGGTCACGCCGCTTCCGCACCTCCCCCACCCCCCACCCCTGCTGTCCCCGTGCCAGAGCCGCACGCCCCCACCCCATCCCTGGCCAGCGCCGACCCGCGCGGCCTCCTGCGGCTGAAGTCGATCGCCTGGGCGCTGCTGGCCGGGGGGAGCGCCATGGCCCTGGCGCTGGTGGCCCTGGGCCTGGAGCCAGCGCTGCGGGCCGGGGGCTGCGGCCTCTTCTACGGCCTGCTGGCCTTCCACCTGCAACGGGTAGATCCGGATGACGGCCATCTCCAGGCCGGGCTGGTGGGCGCGGTCTGCGGGATTCGCAGCCTGGGGGCGAGTCTGCCCGGGCCGGAGCGGTCGATGCCCCTGCCCCTGCCGGCCGCCCTGGGGGAGCTTGTCCTCCTCTGGCTGCCGCTCTGGTGGCCGCTCTGCGGCAGCGCCCTGCTGCTGGCCGCCCTGCCGCGGCTGCTGCCGGGCCTGCGGCCCTGAACCACGACGGGACCAACGGAGGACCATCCGGCAGAGTGGGGGCGAGCAGGTCCTGGTCCTGGTCGCGTCGGGGCGAACCACCGCGCGAACGGTCCGCTTCCGGCTTGCCGCCGCGCTCTCACTTGGCCGTCCGCACCAATGATCCTGGCCAGCCAAACCGATGAACGCGTCCGATCCGCTCGAACCGAGCAGCCCCGATGAGCCTGCTGCACGCCACCTGGCTGCCCAGTGCCCTCGCCGGTCGCCCCGGCCTGCTCCTCTGGGCTGACACCTGGCGGGTGGCGGACCCCGTCTCGCCCCAGCTGGAGCCGCCCCCCCATCCGCTCAGCCTTGATCAGGATTCCTTCGGCGCCTGGCTCGAAGAGCACGAACTCTGGACGGAGGACTTCCGCCCGGCCGGCGCCACCGTGAGCCTGCCCAGCCGCAGCCAGAAGGCCCGCGGCCGCCGCAGCGGCGTCGGGGCCGGCGGGGGGGACGGGGCCTGGAGCGGTCTGCCGCTCCAGGCCGGCGAACCGATCCCGAAAACTGTGGAGTGGTGGCCCTGGAGGGTGGAGGGCTGGTGGCTGGAGCCCGGTGCGGCCGCCACCTGGCTGGGCCAGCTGCCCCTCTCAGGGGATCACCCCGATCTGGCCGACGAGCTGCGCTGGTGGAGTCACCTGCAGCGCTGGATGCTCAGCCTGGTGGCGCGCGGCCGCTGGTTGCCCCAGGTGGAGGGCGGCCGGGCCCGCTGGATTCCCCTGCTGAACCGGGAGGACGACCGGCGGCGGCTGGAGGATCTGGCCTCCCGCCTGCCCCTGGTGGCGCTAGCGGCGCTGGAGGCCGACGGGGCCCGCGCCGGCCAGGGCAATGGGGCCGCCCCGGGGCTGGGGGTGGCTCTGGGGGGGGCCGAACCGCCGATGCCCCTGGCCTGCTGGCGGCCGGGGTCGGGTCGTCGCCGTCTGGTCGGGATCCTCACCGACCTGCTCGACGCCAGGCTGCGGGCCGGATTCCAGCCGGATTCCCAGGGTCTCGATCCCCTGCTGACCGCCTGGCAGCGGGCCCTGGGTCCGGGGGATGGCCGGCTGGACCTCAATGACGAGGACACCGAGCGGCTGAGGATCGCCACCCATCACTGGCGGGAAGCCGTGGCCGGCCGCATGGCGCCGGCGCGGGCCTGCCTGGAGCTGGACACGCCGGAGGAGGGCGAGGAACTCTGGCCGCTGCGCTTCAGCCTGCAGGCGGAGGCCGACCCGAGCCTGAAGCTGCCGGCGGCCTCGGTCTGGGCGGCCGGTGACCGCCGCCTCCAGCTCGGGGAACAGGAACTCCAGCAGCCGGGCGAACTGCTGCTGGAGGGTCTGGGAAGGGCCCTGCAGGTGTTCGAGCCGATCGAGCGGGGCCTCGATCTCTCGACCCCGGAGCAGATGGCCCTGACGCCGGCGGAAGCCTTCGTGCTGGTGCGCACAGCCGCCAGCCGGCTGCGGGACGTGGGGGTGGGGGTCTCCCTGCCCCCCAGCCTGAGCGGGGGGCTGGCCAGCCGGCTCGGCCTCTCGGTGGAGGCCGATCTGCCCGAGAGCTCCCGGGGCTTCAGCCTCGGCGAAACCCTCCGCTGGCGCTGGGAGCTGATGATCGGCGGCGTGACCCTCAGCCTGCGGGACCTGGAAAAGCTCGCGGCCCGACGCAGCCCGCTGGTGCAGCACAAGGGCGCCTGGATCGAGCTGCGCCCCAGTGATCTCCGCAACGCCGAGAAGTTCTGCGCCCTCGATCCTCCGCTCAGCCTCGACGACGCCCTGCGCCTCACCGGCAACGAGGGGGAGACCCTGCATCGGCTGCCGGTGCACCGCTTCACGGCCGGGCCGCGTCTCCAGGCGGTGCTGGAGCAGTACCACCAGCAGAAGGCGCCCGATCCGCTGCCGGCTCCGGAAGGATTCGCCGGCCAGTTGCGCCCGTACCAGGAACGGGGCCTGGGCTGGCTGGCCTTTCTGCACCGCTTTGACCAGGGCGCCTGCCTGGCCGATGACATGGGCCTGGGCAAGACGATCCAGCTGCTGGCCTTCCTGCAGCACCTCAAGGTGGAGCAGGAGCTCAGGAAGCCGGTGCTGCTGGTGGCCCCCACCTCGGTGCTCACCAACTGGAAACGGGAGGCGGCGGGCTTCACGCCGGAGCTGGTGGTGGTGGAGCACTACGGCCCCCGCCGCGCCTCCAGCGAGGCGGCCCTGAAGAAGGCGCTCAAGGGCGTCAACCTGGTGCTCACCAGCTATGGGCTGCTGCAGCGTGACAGCGCGCTGCTGGAGCGCATCGACTGGCAGGGGCTGGTGATCGACGAAGCCCAGGCCATCAAGAACCCCTCGGCGAAGCAGAGCCAGGCGGCCCGTGCCCTGGCCCGCACCGGCAAGCACAGCCGCTTCCGCATCGCCCTCACCGGCACGCCGGTGGAGAACCGGGTCAGCGAACTGTGGGCCCTGATGGACTTCCTCAATCCGAAGGTGCTGGGGGAGGAGGAGTTCTTCCGCCAGCGCTACCGACTGCCGATCGAGCGGTACGGCGACACCGCTTCCCTGCGGGACCTGAAGGGGCGGGTGGGGCCATTCATCCTGCGGCGGCTCAAGACCGACCGCTCGATCATCTCCGACCTGCCCGAGAAGGTGGAGCTGTGCGAATGGGTGGGGCTTTCCCCCGAACAGGTCATCCTCTACCGCCGCACGGTGGACGAGACCCTCGAAGCCATCGCCCGGCTGCCGCTCGGCCAGAAGCACGGCCGGGTGCTGGGTCTGCTCACCCGCCTCAAGCAGGTCTGCAACCATCCGGCCCTGGCCCTTGGCGAACAGACGGTGGGCCAGGGCTTCGGGTCCCGCTCCGCCAAGCTGCAGCGGCTGGACGAGATCGTCGAGGAGGTGATCGAGGCGGGCGATCGCGCCCTCCTGTTCACCCAGTTCGCCGAGTGGGGGCACCTGCTCAAGGCGCACCTGCAGCAGCGGTTCCACCAGGACGTGCCCTTCCTCTACGGCAGCACGAGCAAGGGGGAGCGCCAGGCGATGGTGGATCGCTTCCAGGACGACCCCCGCGGTCCGCAGCTGTTCCTCCTCTCCCTCAAGGCCGGTGGTGTGGGCCTCAACCTCACCCGGGCCAGCCACGTGTTCCACATCGATCGCTGGTGGAACCCCGCGGTGGAGAACCAGGCCACCGACCGCGCCTATCGCATCGGCCAGACCAACCGCGTGATGGTTCACAAGTTCATCACCAGCGGTTCCGTGGAGGAGAAGATCGACCGCATGATCCGGGAGAAGGCCCGTCTGGCCGAGGACATCGTCGGCAGCGGCGAGGACTGGCTGGGAGGACTCGACCCCGGCCAGCTGCGGGATCTGGTGGCCCTCGAGGAGTAGGCGCCCGCGGGGCCGGCGGCTGGGCCGTTGCCGGCCGGCCCGGTCCGGGCCAGGTTGAAGCACCCGTCCCGAGCCGATGCCCTTCCGCCCCTGCCGCACCCTGGCCATGGCCCTTGTGCTTCTGGCCGCTCCGGCGGTGGCGGCCGAACGGCTCAGCACCGTTCCCGACCGGTTCCGGGGCATCTGGATGGCCGAGGCCCAGCACTGCTCGGCGGCGGCGACGGATGAGTCCTGGCTCCGCCTCGATGCCGAGGCGATCTCCTTCTACGAGAGCGGCGGCCCGCACCTGGCGATCGTGGGCGAAAGCCCGGTGCGGGCCGCCCAGCAGGCTGACCCGGACACCCTGGTGCTGGTCAGCCAGCTGGGCGGGGAAGGGACGACCTGGCTCGATCTGCGGGAGTTGACGCTCTCTCCCGATGGACGGGGGCTCACCATGCGGATGGTCGGGGTGGAAGGGGCGGTGCAGCGGGTGCGCTGCCCCTGAACGGGGCCCGGTCCCCGGCGGGGATGCCGCCGCTCTCACCCGCCGCCGCACGGGGGGAGGCTGGCGGCCAGAAAGGCCGGGCGGACGTCGTCACGCCGGACCGGCGCCAACATCCCCGCCCCGGAGTCGGCGGAGCATCGATCCGATGGGCACGAGCCTAACGTTGCCTGCCAGCCGCCCCCGAGGGATGACCTACTGCGTTGGAATCCTGCTGGCGGAGGGCCTGGTGCTGGCCTCCGACTCCCGCACCAACGCCGGGGTCGACAATTTCGCCACCTACAGCAAGATGGCCAGCTTCGAGCGGGCCGGCGATCGGGTGATCGTGCTGCTGAGTTCGGGCAATCTGGCCACCACCCAGGCGGTGATCAGCCTGCTCCGGCAACGGGGCGAAGCCGGGGGCGGGGCGGGCTCCGACCCGGAGGCGGACGCCGCCCCCCCCAGCCTCTGGAGCGCCCGAACCCTGTTCGATGCCGTGCTGCTGATCTCCGATGCCGTGCGGGACATCCACCGGCGGGACGCCCCCTATCTGGAGAGCAGCGCCACGGCCTTCAACGCCTCCTTCATCGTGGGCGGCCAGATCAGGGGCGAGGCGCCACGGCTGTTTCGCATCTATTCGGAAGGCAACTTCATCGAAGCCGGCGAGGACACCCCCTTCCTGCAGACCGGGGAGGCGAAGTACGGCAAGCCGATCATCGACCGGGTGCTCGACCCCGGCACCACCCTGGCGGAAGCCACCAAGTGCGTGCTCGTGTCCTTCGACTCCACGATGCGCAGCAACCTGTCGGTTGGCATGCCGATCGATCTGATCAGCTACGAGCGCGACAGCCTCCGGCTGAGCCGGAGGCGCCGCTTTCTCGAGGGGGACGCCTACGTGAGCAGTCTGAGCGCCGGTTGGAGCGCCGGGGTGCGCAGCGCCTTCCGCGATCTGCCCGATCTGGAGTGGGACTGAATGCCCGCCCGCCTCGGTGTTCTGCTCCTGCACGGCTTCACGGGCACTCCGGCCTCGTTCGACCGGCTCGAACCACCCCTGCGGCAGCTGGGTCTGCCCCTGGCGCTGCCGCTGCTGCGGGGCCACGGCGCCCCCTCCCCCGAGGCCCTGAGGGGGGTGGGGTGGACCGACTGGGTGGCGGACGGCGAGGCCGCGCTGACAGACCTGCAGCGCCAGGCGGAACGGGTGGTTGTGCTGGGCCACTCCATGGGTGCCCTGGTGGCCCTGACGCTGGCCGCCGACCATCCGCAGCGCATCGACAGCCTGGTGCTCGCGGCCGCCCCGATCCTGCTCGCCTCCCCCCTGGCTCCGGGGCGGCCGCTGCAGGCGCTCGCGCCACTGGTGCAGCGGCTGTGGGACAGCTGGTCGATTCCCAAGACCTATGCGGATCCGGCCCAGGGGGCCTGCGATCACAGCTACGCCTGGGCGCCCATGGACGCCGTCAGCACGATGCTGGAGTTCTCCCGCCGCAGCCGCAGCCGCCTGGGGGAGGTGCGCGCCCCGGCGCTGATCCTGGAGAGCCGCCGCGATGGGGTGGTTGCTCGCGGCAATGAACGGGCCCTCTGGAACGCACTCGGCACCCCGCCGGAGCAGAAACGCCTCGTCCGCCTCGAGCGCTCCCACCACGAACTCTTCCGGGACTGCGACCGGGGGGCCGCCATCGAGGCCGTGCTCGCCTTCGTGGGGGAGCGACTGAGAGCATGAGGGGATGACCCTCCCCCCATCGCTGCGGGCCTGCCTGCTGAGCGGCGGCGAGAGCCGACGCATGGGAACCGACAAGGCCCTGCTGCCCCACCCCGCCGGCGGAACCTGGCTGGAACAGACCCTGCGACAACTGGCGCCGCTGGGGGCGCCGATCACCCTGCTCAGCCGGCACCGGGGGCACGGGCGGCTGGCGGGGGAGCTGGGCCGGCGGGAGGGGCTGGATCTGGAGGTGATGCTGGAGCCGCCGCCGCAGCAGGGTCCGATGCTGGCCCTCACCCGTCTGATGGCCCGCCACCCCGGCGAGCTCCTGCTGCTGGCCCCGGTAGACATGCCCAGGCTACGCAGCGCCACGCTGCGGCAGCTGATCGCCGCGGCCGCCGGCAGCGTCGATCCGAACACGATCCACCTCGCCCACGACGGGGAGCGGCTGCAGCCCCTGCTCGGGCTCTACCCGGCCACCCCCACCAACCGGGCCGCCGCCGAGGTCTTCACCGGCCGCGGCGGCCGCAGCCTGCTGCGCTGGCTGGAGCAGACCCAGGGCTACGTCGCCGTGGGGCTCGATCCCGCCGAGATGGTGAACGCCAACACCCCCGACGACTGTCCGCCGCCTGCGCCAGGCTGAGCGCCTCGCGCCGGGCTGCCGTGCCCCTGAATGCCCCACCCCTGGATCGCCTCGGCCGGCCGACCGGGGTGCTGCGGCTGTCGCTGACCGCCCGCTGCAACCTGGCCTGCCCCTACTGCTGCCCCGACCTCGAAGATCCCCCCGAGCTGCTCACGGCCGGAGAACGCCTCCTGCTGGTGGACGCCGCGGCGGAACTGGGCTTTCGGCGGCTGCGCCTCACCGGCGGAGAACCCCTGCTGCACCGGGGCCTTGAGGCGCTGGTGGCCGGCCTCCGCTCCCGCCGGAACCCCGGCGAGTCGCCGGGCGCTGACCTCGAGGAGATCGCCCTCACCACCAACGGGGTGTTGCTGGACGCCGAGCGGGCCCGATCCCTGCGGGCGGCGGGGCTGGACCGGCTCACCGTGAGCCTCGATGGCACCGACGGGGCCAGCGTGGCGCGGATGGGTGGCCTGGCCGGGGGAGCCACCGCGGGTGAAGCGCTGCTGGCCCGGGTGCTGGCCGCCCTGGAGCACGCCCGCGCCGCCGGTTTCGATCCGGCGGCGGGCCAGCTCAAGCTCAACGCCGTGGTCGCCCGCGGCCGTAACGACGACCAGCTGCTGCCCCTGGCCGGGCTGGCCCGGCGGCTGGGGATCGAGCTGCGGCTGATCGAATTCATGGATGTGGGCAACCGCAACGGCTGGAACCTCGAGCAGGTGGTGCCGGCGGCCGAGATGCTGGGCCGGATCGGTGCGGTCTGGCCACTGGAGCCGGTGGGCCGGCCGAGCCACGGCACCGCCGGCCGCTGGCGGTACCGCGACGGGGGGGGGGCCGGCGGTCCCGGCGGGAGCCATCTGGCCGTGGTGGCCTCGATCAGCGCCCCCTTCTGTGGCGACTGCAACCGCCTGCGCATCACCGCCGACGGCGTGGCCTACACCTGCCTGTTCGCCGCCACCGGTCTCGATCTCAAGCCCTGGCTGCGGCCGCGGCCGGAACGGAACGCCCTGGTGGAGCGGATGGGCAGCCTGTGGCGGGAACGCCTGGATCGCTACAGCGAGGAGCGCCGCCCCGGGGCGGACCCACCCGGTCGGACCGCGCCGGCAGCGGCCCACGCCGAGATGGCCTACCTGGGCGGCTGAGCCCTGACAGCCGGGGCGGCTCTGGCTAGGGGTGAGAGGAGCACCATGCCCTGCCGGGGCCATCCCCCCGGAGCCCCCCATGCATGCTCTTCTCCTCTACCCCACCTTCCCCAAGACCTTCTGGAGCTTCGACACGGTTCTGGAGCTCGTGGGTCGCAAGGTTCTGCTCCCGCCCCTGGGCCTGATCACCGTGGCCGCCATGCTCCCCGAGGCCTGGGAGCTGAAGCTGGTCGATCACAACGTGCGCGAGATCAGCGCGGCCGAGTGGGACTGGGCCGATCTGGTCATCCTCTCGGCGATGCTCGTGCAGAAACGGGATCTGGCCGCCCTGGTCCATACCGCCAAGGAACGGGGGTTGCCCGTGGCCGTGGGCGGACCCTTCGCCAGCTCCACCCCCGACGCCCCCGAACTGGCCGAAGCTGATTATCTCGTGCTCGATGAAGGGGAGATCACCCTGCCGGCGTTCCTCGCGGCGCTCGAGCGGGGCGAGCGGGGCGGCCGGTTCAGCGCCGGGGGGGAGAAACCCGATGTCACCGGCACGCCGGTGCCGCGCTTCGACCTGCTCGAGCTCGGGGCCTACGACGCCATGGCGGTGCAGTTCTCGCGGGGCTGTCCGTTCCAGTGCGAGTTCTGCGACATCATCGTGCTCTACGGACGCCGGCCCCGCACCAAGACCCCCGAGCAGCTGCTGGGGGAACTGGATGCCCTGTACGGGCTGGGCTGGCGGGGGCAGGTGTTCCTGGTCGACGACAACTTCATCGGCAACAAGCGCAACGTGCACCGGCTGCTGCCGCCGCTGCTGGAGTGGCAACGCCGCCACGGCTTCGCCTTCTCCTTCCTGACCGAGGCTTCCGTCGATCTGGCCGCCGATCCGGTGCTGATGGAGCGGATGGCCGCCTGCCGGTTCCGGCGCGTCTTCCTGGGGATCGAAACGCCTGACACCACCAGCCTGACCACGGCCGGCAAGGTGCAGAACACCCGGGGCTCCCTCGAGGAGGCGGTGGCGACGATCACCGCCCACGGGCTGCAGGTGATGGCCGGCTTCATCCTCGGCTTCGACGGTGAACGGGCGGGAGCCGGGGATCGGATCGTGGGATTCGTGCGCGCCACCGGCATTCCGGTGGCGATGCTCGGGGTGCTGCAGGCCCTGCCCGGCACGGCCCTCTGGCACCGGCTGGAGCGGGAGGGCCGGCTGCTGAACGGGAGCGGGGACTTCGACGAAGGGGTCCAGACCCACCTGCTGAATTTCCGCCCCAGCCGGCCGATGCCGGAGATCGCAGCCGAGTTCGTATCGGCCTTCACCCGGCTCTACGAGCCCCGCCCCTATCTGGAGCGGGTCTTCGCCTACTGCCAGTCGCTGGGGCTGCCCCGCTGGCTGGAGGATCCGGCCTGCCCGCGGCGCTGGTGGACCCAGCTTCCCCGGCCCTCGGAAGCGACCGGGGTGCTGGTGCTGCTCTGGCGCCAGGGGGTGCGGCGCGAGAGCCGCTGGCTGTTCTGGCGCCAGCTGCTCCGCATGGCACGGCAGCGTCCCCAGCTGCTCGGCGACTACCTCAGCCTTCTGATGCTCAACGAGCACTTCCTCGATTATCGCGAGGTGGTGCGTGCCGACGTGGAGGCCCAGCTGCGCTGGAGCGACAGCCAGAGTGATGGCCAGCCGGCCCCCTCCCTCCTTTCGCTCGGCTGAATCCGCCGCTCGACCCCGTCCTCCGCTGCTCGGAATCCACCGTTCAGCCGAACGTCGCCGCCCAGGCCGCCACCTCCAGCTGCCGGCAGTAACCGCTGAAGCACTTCAGAGCCGCCCGGTGGCGCTCGAGCGTTTCGGCCATGCAGGCGTCGGTGAGGCAGGTCACGCAGTAGCCGCGATCCGCCGCGTCCTTGACGGTGTGATCGATGCACTGGTCGGTGAGGATGCCGGCCACGAGCAGCGCGTCGATGCCGAGGTTGCGCAGCAGGTAATCCAGGCTCGTGGAGCTGAACGGCGAGGAGGAACTCTTCGGCAGCACGAGTTCCTCCACCAACGGCGCCAGCGGATCGATCACCTGCGCCTCCCAGGAGCCGGGCGGGAAGCCCAGCCCACAGCGCTTGTAGTCGAGGCTCCGGTCCCGGCCGTCCGCCGTGAGGTTCTCGATCACGGTGTGGATCACCTCCACCCCAGCCGCGCGGCAGAGCCGCAGGGTGCGCTCAGCCTGGGGCAGGGTGCGCTCACGGAACAGGCGATCGAACTGGGGGCGCCGCAGGGCCTGGGCCGGGCCGCAGGTCCCGTTCTGAAGATCGACGAGCAGGAGGGCGGTGCCGGCCATGCTGTGATCCTCCCAGCCCCGGGCCCGATCGCGCCGGCACCGACCGACCGGCGGGCCGGGATGGTCCTGCCGACCCGCGCCACCCAGGGCGGACTCCGGCGATGATCCGCTGCACTCCCCACGGCCCGCCCGTGCCAATCCCGATCCACCGCCCCGACTCCGGCGAGGCCCCCGGCCAGCGCCAGGAGGAGGAACTCCAGGCCGCCGCCCTGGTGGCCACCCTGCTGGAGCAGGGCCTGCGCCGACTGGCGATCACCTTCGTGACCCATGGCGGCGCCGTGCTGGCCAAGGGGGTGCCGATCCAGCGGCTGCCGCAGGTGGCCCACGCCGGGGTGGGGTTCTCGCCGGTCTCCGACGCCTTCGGCGCCACCGGCGGGATCGATCCGCTCCAGTCGCTGGCCCGGCCGGACGGCGACCTGCGGCTGGTGCCGGATCTGGCCAGCCTGAGGGCCCTGGACCCCGGCCGGGGCTGGGCCTGGGCCGCCGGGGAGCGCCGCAGCCCGGATGGGGAGCCCTATGACCTGGATCAGCGCCGGTTCTGCCGGCGCTGGCAGCAGACCCTGATGGAGCAGGGGCTCGCCCCCCTGGCGGGCTTCGAGATCGAATGGATGGTGGGACGGCCCGACAGCGATGGCCTCTGGCAGGCCGCCGTGGCGGGTGGCCCCTATGGCGCCGACCGGCTGGTGGAGGGACTCGATTACCTCTCGGCCGTGGCGGACGCCCTCGACGGGGCCGGCCTCGACTGGCTCCAGCTCCACCCCGAGTACGGCGCCGGCCAGTTCGAGCTCTCCCTCGCCCCGGCCCGGCCCCTGGAGGCCGCCGACCGGCTGGTGGCCGCCCGGCTGGTGATCCAGCGGGTGAGCCAGCGCTTCGGCTGGCGCTGCAGCTTCAGCCCGCTGGTGGACCCCGAGTTGGTGGGCAACGGCGGTCACCTGCACCTGAGCCTGAAGCGGGACGGACGGCCCCTGCTCGGGGGCGGGATGGGGGTGGCCGGCCTGACTCCGGAGGGGGAAGCGCTGCTGGCGGGCCTGCTGGCGGAGCTGCCGGCGCTGCTGCCCCTGGCCTGCTCCCTGGCGGTGTCCTACCGGCGGCTGGCGCCCGGGCGCTGGGCGGCTCCGTTCCAGGTGTGGGGGGTGGAGAACCGGGAGGCGGCCCTGCGGCTGATTCCGGCCTCGGCGGCGGGGGAGCCCTCCCATCTGGAGCTCAAGGTGAGCGACCTCAGCGCCAACCCCTACCTGCTGCTCGGCGGCGTGATGGCGGTGATCGAGGCGGCGCTGCGGCGCCCCCGTCCCCTGCCACCGCCGGTGTCGGGAGATCCGGGTCGCGGCGAGGGCGCCGCCCCGCGGCTGCCGGTGGACCTGGCCGCCGCCACCGCGGCGTTCGAGGCCAGTGCCCTGCTGCGGGACGCGATGGGGGAGCGGCTGCACGGCACCGTGGCCGAGACCCGGCGCTCGGAGATCCGCCGCAGCCAGGGCCTGGACCAGAACGCCCTGATCGCCTCCACCCGCTGTTGGCCCCTGGGGGAGGTGGGGCCGTGACGACGCGGATCGCCCTGGTGGAGGTCGAGGCCCGGGCGATCGACGCCCTGCTGCCCTTCGTGCGCGACTTCTACAGCCATTTCGGCTACGCCTTCTCGGAGGCCCGCAAACGGGAGCTGCTGCTGGCCTTGCTCGACGATCCCGGCGCCGGCCGGCTCTGGTGGGTTGAGGTGGGCGGTGAACCGGTGGGCTACCTGCTGCTGGCCTTTTCCTTCAGCCTGGAGATGGACGGCCGCATCGCCTTCGTCGATGAGCTGTTCATCGCCCCCTCCGGCCGCTCCCGGGGCGCCGGCGCCCGAGCCCTGGCCCTCGCCGAAGCCGCCTGTCGCGCCCTCGGAATCGGCACCCTGCGGCTGGAGGCCGAAGCCGACAATCCCCGCGCCACCGCCCTTTACCTCCGCCAGGGCTACGGCGACCTGGGCCGGCGACTGCTGAGCAAGCCCCTGGCCCTGGATCCCCCCGGGCCCCCCGGTCGGGCGGATCCGGGCGAGCGATCCCCCTAGGCTCATGCCCGCCGCCGCCGCCTGTGGACCCCAGCCGGCCAGACCCGCAGCCGAGCGTGCCCGCGGAAGGCGGCCTGCTGAGCATCCTCGGCGTGAGCTTCGGCATCGCCGGGGCGGTGGGAGGCACGATCGGAGCCGGCATCCTGCGGACCCCGGGGCTGGTGGCGGCCGAGCTGGGCAATCCCGGGCTGATGCTGGCCGCCTGGCTGGCCGGCGGCCTCTATGCCCTGCTCGGCGCCGTGGTGGTGGCGGAACTCGCCGCCGCCCTGCCGAGCGCCGGGGGATGGTACGTCTACGCCCGGCGGGCGGGGGGGGATCGGGCCGGCTTCGCCGTGGGCTGGATCGACTGGCTGGGCCACTGCGCCGGCCTGGCCTGGGTGGCCGTGACAATCGGCGAATACACCCTGGCCCTGCTGCCGGGCCTGCCGATCGGCGGCAAGGCGATCGCCGTGCTCACCCTGGTGGGGTTCGCCCTGATCCAGCGCCAGGGGCTGGAGGCCGGCAGCCTCAGCCAGAAACTGCTGAGCACGGCCAAGGCCCTGGCCTTTCTGGCCCTGATCGGGGCCTGTTTCCTGCTCGGCCCGTCGCGGGGTCTGGAGGCCGCCGGGCTGGGCGGAGGCGGAGCGGTCCTGGCGGCGGCAACGGCCTCGCCGGCGGCGGCCCTCTCCTTCGCCGCCGCCGCGGTGCTGGCGCTCCAGGCGGTGATCACCACCTACGACGGTTGGCACAGCCCGATCTACTTCGCCGAGGAGTTCGCCACACCGGCCACCGACCTGCCGCGCTCCCTGATCGGCGGGGTGGTGGCGGTGATCGGGCTCTACTTCCTGGTGAACCTGGCCCTGCTCCAGGTGTTGCCGCTGGGGGCGATCGCCGCCTCCAGCCTGCCCCTGGCCGATGCCGCCCGGCTGCTGTTCGGTCCCCTCAGCGGCCAGCTGATCACCGCCCTGGCGCTGGTGTCCTGCTTCGGGCTGGTGAATGCGGTGATCATGGCGGCGCCGCGGGTGCTCTACGGCCTCAGCCGCGACGGTCTGCTTCTCCCCCCCCTGGCCCGGGTCAACGCCGGAGGGACCCCCATGCTCGCCCTGCTGGTCACCACGGCGGCCACGACCCTGCTGGTGGCCTTCGGCGCTTTCGGGGTGCTGCTGGGCCTCACCTCCTTCCTCTACGTACTCCTCTATCTCACCGGGATCGCCGCCCAGGTGGTGCTGCGCTGGCGGGAGCCCGAGCTGGAGCGCCCGTTCCGCGCCTGGGGCCACCCGCTGCCGGCGGCGATCGTGGGCCTGGGCTCGCTGGCCTTTCTGGTGGGGGCGGCGCTGAGCGACACGACCAACAGCCTCTGGGCCCTGGGCCTGATCGGCCTCAGCCTGCCGGCCTGGCTGCTGGCGCGCCGCTGGCAATCCACGCCGGACTCAGCCCCCTGAGGGCGGGGCGGGATCGCGCGGACCCTCCAGCCAGAAGGTGGCCATGGGGCCGACTCCCTTGATCGGCACCAGCCCGCGGGCCTCCAGGACGTAGCTCCCCCTGAGCTGATCGCAGACTGGGGTTGAGACCTGGATACGGCCGGGCAGGCCGCTCGACTCCATGCGGCTGGCGATGTTCACCGTTTCGCCCCAGAGGTCGTAGATGAATTTGTGCGTACCGATCACCCCGGCCACCACCGGCCCGGCGTGGATGCCGATGCGCAGGCGGAGCGGCTCGCCGAAGGGCGTGCTGACGGCGGCGATCACCCGCCGCATGTCCAGGGCCATGGCGGCGATCGCCTCGGTCTGGCCCGGCGTCGGCGTCGGCAGACCCCCCACCACCATGTAGTTGTCGCCGATGGTCTTGATCTTCTCGACCCCGTGGCGGTCGCTGAGCTGGTCGAACGCGGTGAACACCCGGTTGAGCAGATCGACCAGGGCATGGCAGGAGAGCCGGCCGCTCAGTTCGGTGAAGCCGACGATGTCGGCGAACAGCACGCTCACCTGGGGGTGGGTCTCGGCAATGGTGAGCTGCCCCTGTTTCATCTGCTCGGCGATCGGGGCCGGCAGGATGTTGAGCAGCAGCCCCTCGGCCCGGTCCCGCTCGCACTGGGCACTCCGCTCGGCCTCCTGGCGCCGCCCCATCTCGGCGCTCGTGCGCAGGACCGACTGGTTGAAGGCCTGCTCCACGTCCCCCACCTCGTCGTCGCGGCCGGCGGGCATCAGGTGCCGGGCGGGCTCAATGACGCCGCCCGCGCCCAGGGCCAGCCCCGCCTCCCGGAGGTGGTCGCGCAGATCCAGGATCCGGCCGATCACGAGCCGGTGCATCACCAGCATCGTGATCAGGGTAAGGAAGGCGGCGATCCCCAGCACGATCAGACAGATGTTGAGGATGTAGCCGAGCAGGCCCTCCCGCAGACCGGCAGCGTCGTGGCGGATCACCAGCAGATGGTCGCCCCCCAGGCTGGAGCTGGTCCAGACGGCGTCGTAGGTCCCCAGCAGGGGGAACCACCGGCCCCGGGCCCCGCTTCGGAGGGCTTCGGCGGAGGACAGACGGGGCGGTTGGCCGAAGGCCCCCAGCAACGCGCCGCTCGACTGGCGGTAAAGGGCGGCCCCTTCGATTCCCTGCAGCATGGCCGGGTCCTGCAGTTGCTTCACGCCGGTGAGCAGGGCGGCCGTGGAGGATCCCGCGCCGGTGGCCAGCAGCCATTCCACCTTGCCGTTGGTGACCGCCCGCAGCTGCTCGGAGAGCCGCTCGGCCTGGCGGAGCACCGAGGGCACCAGCACGATCGCCTCCACCACCAGGAAATTGAGGAAGATCCAGAAGGCGATCCGGCGCGAGAGGCGCGCCCGCAGCACCCCCGCCATCAGGCGCCGCGCACCAGCACCGGCGCCCGCTTGAAGGCCGGCGTGCCGCTGCGGGCATCGACGGGGGGCCGGATGATCGCGTTCACCTCCGGATAGAACATCAGCGCGGCGCCCTCGCGGATCTCGCCGGGGATGATCTCGATGGCCTCCAGCCGGCCGGCCTCGCCCTGCACCGTCACCCGCTGGTGGGCG
The DNA here is from genome assembly GCF_056633155.1 of Cryptocyanus atlanticus LEGE 06306. Lineage (NCBI taxonomy): Bacteria > Bacillati > Cyanobacteriota > Cyanophyceae > Synechococcales > Prochlorococcaceae > Cryptocyanus > Cryptocyanus atlanticus. The sequence goes on along the minus strand of NZ_JBSJOZ010000002.1, from coordinate 48,679 downwards.
GCCAGGCCGGAGCGGGCCAGGTCGGCCCGGTTCATCAGGATCGTCTGGCGGTGCGGCATGGCCCGGTAGGCGTCAGCGGCCTTGTACACCACGGTGTTGTGCTGGCCGTAGCTGCGGGCGGTGATCAGGGCCAGCACCAGACCGGATTCCCCCGGCGCCAGGCCGCCGAAGTGGGCCGGCTCCGGGAGCTCCAGCGCCGGCAGGGGTGTGGGCTCCATTCGTGCTTTCCCCGAGGGCGTGGGGAAGCTGGGCTGCTCGAACACCCGCCCCTCCACGCTGAACTCGCGCTGGGTGGCATCGATCTCCGCGATCGGGCCGTAGCCGGGCACGGTGCGGGCGATCAGCTCGCGGATGTAGGCGGGATCCTGCAGGCGGCCCCAGTCGATCGGATCGCTGCCCATCAGCCGCCGGGCCAGCTCGGCCAGGAAGCCCACCTCGCTGATCAGATCGGCCTGCTTGAGGTGGGTGCTGCCGGGCTCGTTGAGGCGCACGAAGTTGTTGCCCGATTCGGTGGTGGTGCGGTGGGGGGTCTCGAAGCGGTTGAACACCGGCAGCACCAGGGTCTGGCGGGCTGCCAGGCCGTGGAAGTGGCCCTGGTTGGGCTTGGTGGCCAGATACATCACCGTGTCGATGCGGCCCAGGGCGCGGCGGGCCTGCTGCGAATCGGGATTGGCGCCCCAGAGGTTGCCCCCCAGGCAGAGCAGGGTGTCCACCGATCCGGCTTCCGCCGCTTCGATCAGGGCGCGGGTGTCGTAGCCGGGCACGCGGCTGAGCGGGCGCCCCAGCAGGGCTTCGAGGGCCTGCTGCATCTCGGCGCGCAGCTTCACCGTGACGCCCATGGAGCCGAAGCCCTGCACGTTGGAGTGGCCGCGGATCGGCATCGTGCCGGCTCCGGGCCGGCCCACGTTGCCGCTGAGCAGGGCCGTGTTGGCGATGGCATGCACGTTGGCGGTGCCGTTGGCGTGGTGGGTGATCCCCATCGCCCAGGCGAACACCACCCCATCGGAGCGGGCGATCACGGCGGCGGCGTGCTCCAGTTCCTCGCGGCTGAGGCCGCAGCAGCCGCTGATCGCCTCCCAGCCGGTGCTGCGCACCTGCTCCAGCACCGCCTCGGCGCCTTTGGCGTGGGCCTTGAGGAACTCCGTCTGCACCTGGCCGGCCTCCAGCAGCGCCTTCTGAATCCCCACAAACACAGCGGTATCGCTGCCCGGCACGGGCTGCAGGAACAGCGAGGCGATCTCCGAACCGCGCAGCATCGACTTGATCGGAAAGGCGGGGGAGCCGAACTTGAGCAGGCCCACCTCCAGCACCGGATTGATCACGATCACACTGCCGCCGCGCTCGCGCAGGCGGATCAGCTCATTCATCAGCCGCGGGTGGTTGGCCGGCGCGTTGGAGCCCACCAGCACCACGCACTCCGCCTGCTGCAGGCTCTCCAGGCTCACCATCGAGGTGCCCGAGCCGAACACCTCGCCCAGCCCCACGGTGGAGGGGGCATGGCAGAGGTCGGAGCAGTCGGCCAGGTTGTTGGAGCCCAGGGCCCGCAGCAGCAACTGCAGCAGGTAGGCGGCCTCGTTGGAGGAACGGCCGGAGCTGTAGGAGGCCACCCGCTCCGGCGGACGGCGGAAGGCGGCCTCCGCCAGCTCGAACACGTCGTCCCAGCCGAGCCGCTCGTAGTGGCTGCGGCCCTCGCGCAGGATCAGGGGATGGCTGAGGCGGCCGAGGCGGTCGGCCTCCCGGGAGCTGAGCTGCTGCAGTTGCTCGATGCTGCGCTGGCCGAACACGGCCTCGGGCACCGCCGGCTGCAGTTCGGCGCCGATCGCCTCCACGCTCTTGAGGCAGCGCTGCAGGGGCTCGCCCAGCTCGTCGCGGAAGCCGCCGTTCTGGCCGCCGGTGCCCCAGGCGCAGGAGAGGCAGGCGCTCTTGTGCAGCAGCGTCTGCCAGAGCAGGGTCCCTTTCGGCGAGAGGGTGGCCCTGGCCCAGCCGTCGATCACCGGCCAGCCGCCGCCCACCCCAGGGGCGCCGGGATCAGCGGGGGAGGCGCCGGCGGCGCCGGGAACCCTGTCGCCCATGACCCGACCGGCAGAGGATTGTCACGTTAACGGAGGTACCGGGAAGGAGGCCGACGCAGGATCAGCTCGGGCCGCGAGCCCCGCCGGGCCGGGCCGGATGTCCCGGAACCGCCCGGGAGCCGCTGTCAGGACGCGCCGGGGGACGCAGCCGCCGCAGCCTGGGCCTGCCTCCGGACCTGCCGTTCCCGCCGGCTCACGGTGCAGGCCTTCCCCTTGGAGATCAGCCAGAGCTCCAGGTTCTGGCGCGGCACCGACTGGGCGTACTTCCAGCCGGAGAGATCCACCGCCTGGACCGACGGCTGCCGGTTGCCGCTGCCGCTGATCAGGGGGGCAACCCGGGCGTCCGCCTCCCGAATCCGCTCCAGGTCGGCGATCATGCCGGCGGCGAGAGCCTCGTCCGCCTTGTGGAAGAAGCGCACCGAGCTCGACTCCCCACAGCTCCGGGCCGTGGGCAACACCACCCTCGGGCTGGCCACCACGAACCAGCGGTCGGTGGACAGCTGCCCGGTGATCCGGCCCACCGCCTCGATCCGATCCGGCTTGGCGCTGTCGATGTGGACCACCACCACCGCTTTGGCCGGCTCCGCCGCCGGATCCCGGCGGGAGGCGGCATCGATCGAGGCGTTGGACAAATTGCTGAGCACCCTTGACTGGGCCACCACCCCTGCCGCCAGGGTCGAGAGGGCGGGATCACCGCCGCCGATCTCGGCCAGCTGGGAAGGGCTCACCAGATCACTGGAGGCGACCGAAAAGCCGAGCAGCTGCCGCACCAGGGTCTTGAAGGCGATGGCACTGCCGTCCCGGCATTCCGTCGGAGCGTCGGGGGGTGAGCTGTCCTCCGCGTTGCGGGGTTGGTTGGCCTTCGCACTGGTGATCGACTGGTAGTCGTAATAGCTGGTGAGGCAGGGCTCGTCGGTCTCGATGATGCGCCGCAGCACCTCGGTGGCCCGGTCGACGCTGCTGCTGAAGTGCTGCTGCTGCTGGGCGTCGGCACCGATCGGCCGCTCCTCGATCAGCAGGGCGGCGATCCGGGCCAGCAGCCGCTTGTCGAGCACACTCTGATTCACTGTCTGATCCACGTTGAGCGCGTGCTCTAGGGCCAGCAGGGAGATGTCTCGCCCCAGCTCCTGGGAAGTGAGCTTGGCGGTGAGGTTGCCCACCAGATCGGCGGCGCGGGCGTGCTGGCTGAGCTTGTTGATCCGGTTGGAGGTGATCGTGGAGATCACCACCGCCAGGACTCCGGTCAGGGCCGCCACGCCGGACATGATGTCGTTGAAGAATTTCAGCCGTCGGCTGAGTCCACCTTCAGCGGCTGGTTTCGGATCGGGCTCGGCATCGGGCATGGGGCATCGTCCGTGTCTCTCCATCCCTAGCCAGAACGGACGAACAGGACTCCAGAGATCGGCGCCGCACCCGGTACCACGCATCATGGGGCATCCCTGATTCCGGTTCCCCGATGATCCGAACTCCGGGCCGCATGCTGACGCTGTTGGCCCTGGCTCTTCTGTTGGCCGTCGCCCCCGGAGAGCATCTCCAGGCCAGCGAACAACCTTCGTCCGGCTGCGCCGATCCCCCCGCCTGGATCCGGCTGGGCGGCCGTCAGGTGCTGGAGATCCGGATGACGCCAGGGGCCCAGGATCTGCAGCAGTTCGTCCGTCGGGGCGACCGCCGACTGGCGCAGCTGGCCGACACCTATGCCGTCAAGCCGGAGCAGATCGTCGTGCGCGAGGAGCCGCCCTACTCGCTGCTGGGCATCGCCCAAGCCGACGGGAGCTTCCAGCAGGTGATGGCCGTGGATGATCGCGCCGGGGTCTGCTTCGGTGTGAGCCGCCAGGAGCTGGCCGGGCGCTATCGCGACCAGGTGGAAGCGGCCATCCGGACCTATCGCATCAACCAGACGCCGGCCTCCTGGCTGCGGGGCACGAGCCTTGCCCTGCTGGCCCTCGGGCTCTACGTGCTCTGGCTGCGGGGCCAGCTGGCGGGCAACAGCCGGGTCCGCCGCTGGATCGCCAATCCCGCCAATCCGATCATCGGCGGGGTGAGCATCGGCGGGAACCAGCTGCTGGAGAGCGGCCAGCTGCGCGGGGTGATCCAACTCGCCCGCAGTGCCATTCACTGGGGGCTGCTGGCCCTGATCAGCTATCTGCTGATTCCGCTGGTGCTGGGCTTCTTTCCTCCCACCCAGGAGCTGGCCGAGGGTCTGCGGGGCCAGATCCTGGCGCTGGTGCAGGGGTTCGTGCAGGGGGGGATCAACGCCATCCCCGACCTGCTCTCGATCCTGGTGATCCTGGGGCTGACCACCCTGCTGATCCGGGGCAGCAACGCCTGGTTCCGGGCGGTGAATCTGGGGCGTCTGAAAATTCCCGGCTTCTACCCCGAATGGGCCCAGCCCACGGCACGGCTGATCAACCTGGCCATCCTGCTGGGCGGCCTGGCGATCTCCTACCCCTACATCCCCGGCTCCGGCAGCAAGGCGTTCCAGGGGGCCGGTCTGTTCCTCGGCGTGCTGGCCGCGCTGGGATCGAGCGCCGTGGCCACCAACATCATCAGCGGCCTGATGCTGATCTACACGCGGGCGTTTCAGGTGGGTGACCGGGTGGAGATCAACGGCGTGGTGGGGGTGGTGCAGGACCGGGCCCTGCTCGTGACCCGGCTGCAGACCCCGCGCAACGAGCTGGTGAGCATCCCGAATGCCACGGTGATCAGCGCCTCGATCCTCAACTACAGCTTCTCCCGGCGGGAGATCCAGAGGCCCGTGGCCCTGGCCACCACGATCACGATCGGCTACGACGTGCCCTGGCGGCAGGTGCATGAGCTGATGTTGGCGGCGGCGGCGTCCACCCAGGGCATCACCCGGGAAGTGAAGCCCTTCGTGCTGCAGACCTCCCTCAACGATTTCCACATCAGCTACGAACTCAGCGCCTTCGTGGCGGATGCCAGCACCTACCGCGAGACCCTCTCGGAGCTGCTGGGGGCCATCCAGGACCAGTTCGCCGCCGCCGACATCGAGATTCTCTCGCCCGGCTATCACGCCATCCGCAACGGCAACCCCAGCACGGTGCCCAAGCCGGATGGGGCCCGCACCGGAGGGTCCTGAGAGGCCGCCGCCGCCAACGGACGCGACCCGAACGGGATGCCGACGAACAGACCGAATATCCCCGCCCCGGGGCGGGGTCGCAGGCCGGGCTGCGCGGGCTGGACTGCACGGGGCCATCAATAACGGAGCGGAAAGACTTGACAGAGAGCCATATTTATGCTAGATAACTGAATAGAATTGAACCATGCAGGCCTGAAACAAGCTTCGGCCAGAATAAAGTTCAGATCAAAAACTAGGCCTAGAGACACACCAATTCTGCCAAGGCAATTCAGCCAAGGAATTCAGCCTGAGAAGCGTTCCATTCAGCAAGATTGACAGCCCATCACGCCGTCCTCCATCGCCGCATCGACCGTGAACGTCCCCACGGCCCCACCTGGGCTCCGGGCTGGCGATCAGAGCAGTGGTTCTGGGTTGTGCCACCACCGACGGTCTCCACTCCCGAGCAGCAATTCCTGAATGGCTGACCAGACCCCACAGAGGCAGCTGTCGATCCTGCTGATCAGCGTTCATGGCCTGATCCGGGGGGAGAATCTTGAACTCGGCCGTGATGCCGACAATGGCGGACAGACGAAATATGTGGTGGAACTGACCCGGGCCCTCGCCCGGCAGGATGCCATCGAGAGGGTCGACCTGATCACACGGAGGGTGATCGATCCCGCGGTGAGCAGGGATTATGCCCAGCCCATCGAAATGCTGGCCGAGAAGGCCCGCATCGTGCGGATCGAAGCCGGCCCCGAGGCCTACATCGCCAAGGAAAACCTCTGGCCCCATCTCGACACCCTGGCTGACAACGTGCACGACTGGATGCAGAACCAGCCGCGCCTGCCGGACATCATTCACACCCACTACGCCGACGCGGGCTACGTGGGGGTCAGGCTGTCGCGGGCCACCGGCATCCCCCTGATCCACACCGGCCACTCCCTGGGCCGGGACAAGTGGCGGCGGCTGATGGCGATGGGCACCAGCAACGACCAAATCGAGGAGCTCTACCACATGGCCGAGCGATTCTCGGCCGAAGAAGACATCCTTGCCAATGCGGAACTGATCATCACCAGCACGCGCAACGAAGTGGAGGATCAATACGGCCTCTACGACTACTACGCCCCCGAGAAGATGGCGGTGATCCCTCCTGGCACCGATCTCGAGCTGTTTCATCCGGCCCCCAGGGGCGCGGCGGTCCCGGCCTCGTTCGGGTTCGCCTCCAGCTTGGAGCGCTACCTGAAGGAGCCGGCCAAACCGATGATCCTGGCGCTCTCCCGCCCGGACCCGCGCAAGAACATCCTCACCCTGGTGGAGGCCTATGGCGAATCTCCCAGCCTGCGGCAGCGGGCCAATCTCGTCATCGTGGCCGGAAACCGCGACGACATCCGCGACCTCAGTGACAACGCCCAGGGGGTATTCGCCGAACTGCTGCTGGCGATCGATCTGCACGAGCTCTATGGCCTGGTGGCGCTCCCCAAGCACCACAGTTCGGACGACGTTCCCGAGATCTACCGACAGGTCGCCGCCTCAGGGGGCGTCTTCGTCAATCCCGCCCTGACCGAACCCTTCGGTCTCACCCTGCTGGAGGCGGCCGCCAGCGGCCTGCCGCTGGTGGCCACGGAGAACGGCGGACCAGTCGACATCATCGGCAACTGCCGCAACGGGCTGCTGGTCGATCCCCTCGACAAGGGGGCGATCGCCGACGCCCTCGAGAAGCTGCTCACCGATCAGGAGCTCTGGCAACGCTGCGCCGCCAATGGCATCCGGAACGTCAAGACGCACTATTCCTGGGATGCCCATGCCACCGCCTACCTCCAGCGGATCCGCCCGATCACCGATCGCCATGAGGCGCTGAGCCCACCCCCCGCTCCGGCCCGCCGCACCGGGAGCGACCGCCGCCGGGCCCTGTTCACGGCGATCGACAACACGCTGCTGGGCGATGCCGAGGCCCTTCAGGAATTCATCACCACCGTGCGCCGCCACCGCCGGCAGTTCCTGTTCGGCATCGCCACCGGCCGGCGGCTCGATTCGGTCCTGAAACTGATCCGGGCCTATGGCATTCCCACCCCCGATGTGCTGATCACCAGCCTGGGAACGGAGATTCACTACTCGGCCCAGCTGATCGGCGACATCGCCTGGAGCCATCACATCGACCACGCCTGGACGCCCCAGGTGCTTCGGCGGGTGCTTGAGAGCGTGCCCGGCCTCAGGCCCCAGGGGAAAGAGGAGCAGAGCCGCTTCAAGCTCTCCTACTTCTATGACGCCGCCCTGGCCCCACCGTTAGTGGAGATTCAATCGATCCTGCGCCAGGAGGAACTCTCGGTGAACGCCATCCTCTCCTTCGGCCAGTATCTCGATGTGATTCCGGCCCGTGCCTCGAAAGGGCAGGCCCTGCGTTTCGTCGTCAATCAGCTGCGGATTCCCCTGGAGCGCAGCCTGGTCACCGGTGGTTCCGGCGGAGATGAGGACATGCTGCGGGGGAACACGCTTGGCGTCGTGGTGTCGAACCGGCACTGGGAGGAACTCTCCAACCTCAGTGAAAACGAGCGCGTGTACTTCGCCGCAGGGGCCCACTGCCGCGGCATTCTCGAAGCAATCGAGCATTACCACTTCTTCTCCAACTGATCCGGCGCAATCGCCGGCACTGCCCTGCGGACTACCCGCCCTCGCCCACCCCAGTCCATGCCGCGTTTCCTGCTCTGCACCGATCTCGATCGCACCCTGCTGCCCAATGGCGAGGCGGTGGAATCAGCGGAAGCCCGCCCCGGCGTGCGGCGTTTCGCCAGCCACCCAGGCGTCAGCCTGGCCTACGTGAGCGGCCGCGACCGGGGCCTGGTGCAGGAGGCGATCGGGCAGTACGGGCTGCCCCAGCCCGACTGGGTGATCAGCGATGTGGGCAGCTCCCTGCACCGGATCGAGGCGGGCCTCTGGAGCCGCAGTGACGCCTGGGAGGACCGGGTGGGGCAGCCCTGGGGCGGGCGCACGGCGGCCGATCTGGCCCCGCTGCTGGCCGGCCTCGACGGGATCGAGCAGCAGGAGCCGGCCAAACAGGGACGCCACAAACTCAGTTACTACCACCGGCTCGGCGTCGATGCGCAGGAGCTGGAGGCCCGGGTGCGGGGCACCCTGGAGGCCGCCGGCATCGGGGCCCATCTGAGTCTCAGCCTGGATGAGGCGGCCGGCGTGGGGCTGCTCGACATCCTGCCCAGCTCGGCGGGCAAGCTGCAGGCCGTGCGGTTTCTGATGGAGCAGCAGGGATTCGATCTGAGCAACACCCTGTTCGCCGGGGACAGCGGCAACGATCTGGAGATCCTGGTCAGCCCGGTGGCCAGTGTGATCGTGGCCAACGCCAGCTCCGAGCTGATCGCCACCGCCCAGCGGCTGGCCGCCAGCCAGGGCCAGGCCGAGCGGATCCACGTGGCCCGGGGGGGATTCCTGGGCATGAATGGTCACTACGGAGCCGGGATTCTCGAGGGGATCGGCCACTTCTATCCCGATCTGGTCCCGTGGATGCTCCCCTGAGCCGAACCCCTCTGCAGCGGCTGCGAGCACCCGACCCGATCTCCCCTTGCCTTGATGTACGAACAAGTTTCCCATTCCCTGCTGAACTCGATCCTCAATGATCTGAAGCCCGAAATCCGCCGTCAGGATCTGCGTCATTTCTACACACGACTGGGGGCCAACTTCTATGCGATTCACTCCCTGTTCAGCACTCTCTACGGCCATCGCGATGATTTCAACACCCAGATCCTGAAGCTGGTGGAAACGATGGCGCGGGGCTACATCCAGCGCAGCGCCGAGCTGGAGCAGCTCGACATGAACCGGGAGAGCGACCACAACTGGTTCCTCTCCCAGAAGTGGGTGGGCATGGCCCTGTACACCAATGGCTTTGCCGACAACCTGGAGGATCTGCTCCACAACAGGATCGGGTACCTGCAGGAGTTGGGCATCAACATGGTGCACATCATGCCGATCCTGAAGTGTCCGGTTGGGCAGAGTGATGGCGGCTATGCAGTGAGTGATTTCAGGCAGATCGATGAGCGTGTGGGCAGCCTGGAGACCTTCCGTCAGGTGGCCCAGGAGTTCCGCAAGCGGGACATCCTCCTGGTTCATGACATCATCTTGAATCACACTTCTGATGAGCACGACTGGGCCCTCAAGGCGAAGGCGGGGGACCCTCATTACCAAGACTACTACTTTACCTTCGAAGATCGCCGGGTTCCCGACATCTACGAGCAGAGCATGCCATCGGTGTTTCCAGGCACCGATCCGGGCAATTTCACCTGGAACGAGGAAATGCAGCGCTGGGTGATGAGCGTCTTCCACTGCTATCAGTGGGATCTCAATTACGCTAATCCCGAGGTTCTGATCCAAATCCTGGATATCATTCTGTTCTGGGCCAATCAGGGCGTGGATGTGTTGCGTCTCGATGCGGTGGCCTTTCTCTGGAAGCGGCTGGGAAGCCCCTGCCAGAACGAGCGAAACGCCCACCTGATCCTGCAGCTCCTCAAGGACTGCTGCCAGGTCACCGCCCCCAGTGTGCTGTTCATCGCCGAGGCGATCGTGGCACCGGTGGAGGTCACAAAATACTTCGGGGAGGATGCAATCGTCGCCAAGGAATGCGAGGTGGCCTACAACGCCACGATGATGGCCCTGCTCTGGGATGCGATCGCCACCAAGAACGCCAAACTGCTGTGCCAGGGTCTCAAGAGCCTGCCCTCGAAGTTAGAGCGGGCCACCTGGCTGAACTACGTTCGATGCCATGATGACATCGGCTTCGGCTTCGATGATCAGGACATCCGGGCCATTGGCTACGACCCCCGCGCCCACCGCCGCTTCCTCACCGATTACTTCACCGGCAGCTTCGACGGCCAGGCCAGGGGATTGCCCTTCAACCGCGATGACGCCACGGGCGATGCGCGGATCTGCGGCTCACTCGCCTCCCTGGCGGGGCTGGAAACGGCCCTCGAGACCAGGGATCCGACCCTGATCCAGGGCGCCATTGATCGGATCCTGCTCCTGCACAGCGTGATCCTGTCCTTCGGTGGGATCCCGTTGATCTACAACGGCGACGCGATCGGAACCCTCAACGACTACAGCTTCAGCGAGGATTCCAGCAAGAGCCATGACAACCGCTGGGTGCACCGCAACAAGATCGACTGGAGCCGGGCCGAGCGCCGCAACCAACCGGGAACGGAGGAGCACATCCTGTTTCGCTCCATGCAGAAGCTGATCGCCATTCGCAAGGAGATCCCCGCCTTCGCGGATTTCAACAATCGCGAGCTGCTCACCCTCGGCAATGATCATCTGCTCGGCATGCTGCGCTTCAATCCCCAGCGGCCCTCCGACACGGTGGTGGTGATCGCCAATTTCGATTCGCGTGCCCATGTGATCGACCTGCAGATGCTCTCCCGCCATGGGCTGAACCCCAGGCGGCGGTTGGTGGATCTCGCCAGTGGCCGCACCCCGATCCAGCAGGAGGGCCGCCTGGCCCTGGGGGGCCATCAGTTCCACTGGCTCACCGAAACCTGAGCCCCGAGGCTCGACAAAGCGGAACCCCGGCCGCGGATCGGTGTCGAAACGGGCGGCCGCCATTCGTCCTGGGGGTGGAGGCTCACCTGAGCCTGCACCAACCCACCGCACCAACGGCACCTACGCCGTGCTGATCTACGAAACCGAGCAGGACTTCGCCGACCGCCCCGAGCTGATGCCGGCCTATGCCGCCTACGGCCAGGCCCTGGAGCAGGCCAGTGCCCACAGGGGCGGGGAATGCCTGCTCCCCACCCACAGCGCCACCACGGTGCGCCAGCGTGAGGGGCAGCGGCTGGTGCGGGCCAAGGCGAAGATCCGTGATGCCCGCATCCCCATCGTGCTGCCGCCGGCGGCGGACTGGCGGAGGAAGCGATCGAGCTGGCCCGCCTCGGGGTGACCCTGGTGCCCGACGATCCGGAGGGCCTGGGTCTGCTGGCCCTGCTGCTGCACTGCCAGGCCCGCCGCAGGGCGCACCGCGATCCCCACGGCACCTACGTGCCCCTCGAGGAGCAGGCCACGCGCCTCTGGTCTCCGGCCCTCCAGGCCGAGGCCGAGGCGACGCTGAGGCAGGCGGGGGCGCTGGGCCGGCCAGGCCGCTTCCAGCTGGAGGCCGCCATCCAGTCGGTGGATGCGGCAAGGGCCGTGAGCGGCCGGGTGGACCGGGGGTGGGGGCCCGGGTGGGCCCTCACCCTGACGCAGGAGCCGGCGGTGGCCCGTTTTCTGCGGGAGCGGGCGGAGCTCAGCCAGGGGGCTCCAGCAGCAGCACCGGATCCCCCACGCTGACGGCCCCGGGCCTGCGCACCGAGAGCCGGATGCCCGCCTCCACCTTGTTGTGGCGCGCGGTGGCGCGCAGGATCTCCAGGTCCTCGGGCAGGCCACCCTGGGCCAGGGTGGTGACGACGCAGCGGGGGCAGGCGTCGTCGACCCGCAGCTCCAGCTCGGTGCCCAGCCGCAAGGTGCGGCCGATCCAGCCCGCCTCCACGAACCCCTCAGCGCCCCCCACCGGCTCGATCAGCAGGTTGGGGCGGAAGCGCTCCGGGGCGAAATCGAGCCCGGGAGCCAGGGCCCGCAACCGCTCCAGGCTGGCGGTGGTGAGGGCGTGGACCGGGCAGGAATCGAAGAAGGTGCCGCTCGGCAGAACCAGTTCGTTCACCACGTCCTGGAAGGCGCGCTCGGGCACGGCGGGCCAGTACTGATCGAGGCTGGCCCCCTCGGGCGGCCGGTCCAGCAGGCTCACCTGGCGCCCCAGCAGGGCGGAGAGCCGGCTGGAGAGCTCGGGATCGGAACTGCGCAGGTCTCCAGGGTCGGTGGCGCCGGCCGGGGTCCCGGCGGGGCTGATCGCCACCGGCGGGGGGGGCTCCCCGGGGGCGGGTTCGCTCAGAAAGCCGGCCCGCAGGGCCAGCAACTCCTTCCAGAGGCGCGGGTTCTTGGCGCTGGCCACCCGGGAGGTGGCGTGATCCCACAGGGCCCAGGCGCGGTCACCACAGACGCCGCGGAAGTCGACCGCGAACCGCTGCAGCGATTCCCCCAGCATCGACTTGACCGGATAGCGCCAGAGCGCCGCCACCTCTCCCACCACCTGACCCACGCCCTGACCCGACAGCTCGGCCGCCATCCAAACGCTGCCGGCGGCCCCGCAAGGTTCAGGGCAGACCACGGCACGGCTGGGTGTCAGGACGGCGGCACCGCCGGGCGGCAGGATCATGCCGGTGATCACGGGGCGGCATGGGTCAGCGCTTCTCCTCCCTCACGGGCGAGCAGATCCGCTTCATCGCGGCGCAGAAGCTGTTCGTGGTGGGCACGGCCCTGGCGGACGGGCACGTGAACGTGTCCCCCAAGGGGATGGATGCGCTGCGGATGCTGGGACCCGGGCGCCTGGTATGGCTGAACCTCACCGGCAGCGGCAACGAGACGGCCGCCCACGTGCTGCGGCAGTCCCGCATGACCCTGATGTTCTCCGCCTTCGAGGGGCCGCCCCAGATCCTGCGGGTCTACGGAACGGCCCGGGCCGTGCACCGTGGCGACGCCGCCTGGGGGGAGCTGGCCGGGCTGTTCCCACCGCTCCCCGGGGCCCGGCAGGTGTTCGACCTGGCGATCGAGCTGGTCCAGACCTCCTGCGGCATGGCCGTGCCCCGCTACGACTTCGTGGCCGAACGCCAGGATCTCTCCCGCTGGGCCCGGCGGAAAGGGGAAGAGGGGCTGCGCCGCTACTGGGCCAGCAAGAACGCCCGCAGCCTCGACGGACTGCCCACGGAGATCCGGAAGCGCAGCGATTGACGCGGTGGAGGGCCGCTGGAGTGGACTGGAGGGAGGGACTCTGACTCCGCCGGCGCTCCCAGGATCTGCCGCTGATCAGACCCCCAGACGGGCCAGCAGTGAGGAGCCTGCCGGCAGATTCCGGCGCACCAGTGCATCGATGCTGGTGGTTGTGCGGATCAGCTCCAGCCCATAGGGAGTGAGGGTCTCGGCGGTGTGGATCGCCGTGGAGAGGAGCGGATTGGTATAGATCTGGGTGAAGGCATCGTAGGCAACCATGGTGAGCATGAGACTTCCGAACAATGCACCGGGTTGGGGGTCTTCGGCAAACAGGCCGATCACCAGTTCAAGCTGATCGATCGTTCCATACAGCGCCTTCAGCTGTTGACACAGCGCCTGATCACGGGTGAGTTCCGTGAAGTCGCTGAGTCTGTTGAGGCCAAAGCATTCACGGTAATCGTTGTAGCCCTGCAACCTGAAGTCCCTACCCATCTTGATCGTCTGATATTCCGATTCCATCAGGAAGACCGGGTTGTTTCCCAGGCTGATGCGTCCCGCCGGCTGGGTCGAAGCGTTGCTGATGAGGCTGGCCAGCCCTGTTTCCTCCAGCAATGCATTGTTCCATCGGTAGAGCGAAGCCTGCACTTTTTTGTTGTCAACGAGCAAATAGTCAGGCACAAGTCCATGCCAGCGGTAGAGCAGGTTGAATTCCAGGGCGATCCAATTGGTTCGATACCAACGCTGTGCCTCTGCGAAGCCGGGATCCAGGCGAAACAGGGATTCTCCGGCGATATGATTGATGTAGTCGGTAACAGTGAGATTCAACAGCAGGCAGATGTTGATCATTCGAGCTGTCTGGAACAGGCGCTCATCATCATCCTTCCATTCTGGATGGCGGTGGCTGAGCTCCTGGCAGATGCGGTTGTGCTCCCGCAGGAAAACCAGGCTCAGGGCCGCATATCCCACCGAGGAGTTTCCCCGCTCCAGACCTGTGGCATAGAGCTTGTCAAGCCGGGCATCGCGTTGCTCCGCAGAGAGACTGCCCGGGGGAAAACTCCTCTCCAGAGCGTTCTTGACCCAGTCAGTGTTCCCATGGGGGAAGAGCCCCTTGCCGCTGACCACCTGCCCGTTGCAATCCAGACAGCTGTACTTCTTCTTGACACACCAGGACCCGTTGATCCGTTCTCCCAGGTAATCAGGGTACTCCTCGCCGTTGATCATCTGGGAGTGCAGCCGTCCCCCCTCCCCAAGGCGCAGACAACGGGCTTCGTGCTCGTAGAGCCCATAGATCTGGCAGAGATCCACATCATGGTTGGACGTGTTCTTGCGTCGATCATCGGGATCGACCCGCAGCACACTGTCGGTGAACCACTGGGCAAAAAACATGAACAGAACGGAGGAGCGATCCGTCTGCATCGACTCGCCTCGGGCAAACAGGGAGGTCACCGGACCCCAGCGCCCGGACCCACTCGGCGTATCATCCGGGAGCGCACTGACGTTGGCCTGCGGGGCCGGCGCCAGGTGACGGGCGGAAAACCGACGATCGGTGAGAGCGGGCCAGGAAGTGTAGTCCGAAACTGGTCCATTGGGCTCACCCGACACCACCGCCACAGGGGACCAGAGGCTGAACGGCCTGGGTCGGGGGGTGGTGGAGCCGGCAATCTGATTGGTGGCCAATCGATTGATCCACATCCCGAGCCAGGGAATCGAGGAGGCCCAGGCCAGCACCTGTCGCAGCAGCTGCATCCGCAGCAGAGCCGACAGAATCATTGCACCTCAAAATATAGTGACCGGACCCTATCCCTGTTGCCGACAGACCCGAAGAGGGCGACATCAAACGTTGCTGGGTGACCTTCATCGTTCGCATCGTCCTGCCTCGGATGAACCGCGATCACCGGCCGGCTCCGATCACAGGCCCAGCCGGATCCGCTCATGGGCGAGCGGGTGGGTGATGGTGGTGTCCACCTTGCCCTCCACCGTGGCCTCCACCGTGCCGCGCAGATCCGCCGACACATCTCCGCTCACCCGGGCCTCGACCGGACCCGCCACCCGGGCGGTCACCGGTCCGTCGACCCGGGCCTCAACCGGGCCATCTATCCTCACCCCGACCCCCCGGGCCAGTTCGGGCACGCTCACCGACAGGGAGGGGGCCAGGTCGATCGGATCCGCCACCTTCACCGTGGCCGAGATCGGAGCGGTCAGGATTGGATTGGTGCTGATCGGCTTCTCGATGCTGCTCACCACCAGGGGGGAGCGGATGCCACCCACATCCACCTGGCCCGCCACCGGCAAGGGGGTGTCCAGCACCAGCTGGATCCGGATGGGTCGCGCCAGCGCCTGCAGCAGCGCCGCCGCCACCAGCCCTGCGGCCAGCACGAGGGCAACGGGCCAGCGCAGGGCCAGGGTCAGCGCCAGGGCGGGGGGAACGCCCCGGGGCTGCGGGTCTCGTGGATCGGGGCTGGGCATGGTCATCGGCGGGCTCGGGCTCCAACCGCCATGCTGCTGCCGTCGGCACCGCCATGGCAGCCTCAGGGGGCGGCCAGATTGCGGAAGCGCGTGAACTGGGGTTCGAAGAGGAGTTTCACCACCCCCACCGGACCGTTGCGGTGCTTGGCCACGTGCACCTCGGTGATGCCCCGGTCGGCGGTGTCGGGGTTGTAGTACTCGTCGCGATAGATCATCAGCACCAGGTCGGCGTCCTGCTCGATCGAGCCCGATTCGCGCAGGTCGCTGAGCATCGGCCGCTTGTTGGTGCGACTCTCCACGCCGCGGCTGAGCTGGGAGAGGGCGATCACCGGCACGTTCAGCTCCCGCGCCATGCCCTTGAGACCCCGGGTGATGCGGGAAAGCTCCTGCACCCGGTTGTCGGGGGTGGAGCCCTCCATCAGCTGCAGGTAATCGATCACGATCAGCCCCAGTTCCTTGCCCTGCTCGGCCATCAGCCGGCGACAGAGGGAGCGCATCTCCAGCACCCCGGCGTTGGGCTTGTCATCAATGAACAACGGCAGCTGGCCCAGGGTGTTGATGCCCTGGCCCAGCAGCGGCCACTCCTCCTGCTGCAGCCGGCCGGTGCGCAGGCGGCCGCTTTCGATGCCCACCTCCATTGAGAGCAGCCGGTAGGTGAGCTGCTCCTTGCTCATCTCCAGGGAGAACACGCAGACCGGCAGCTGGTGGATCTGGGCCACGTTCTTGGCGATGTTGAGCACGATCGAGGTCTTGCCCATCGCCGGCCGGCCGGCCACGATGATCAGGTCACTCCGCTGCAGCCCCTGGGTGATGGCGTCGAGGTCGTAGAAGTTGACCGGAATCCCCGCCACCGAGGTGCCGAGGGAGCGGCTCTCGATCTCATTGAACGTGCTGGTGAGGATCTCGGCGGTGGGGGTCAGGCCGATCGAGGGTTTCTCCTGGCTGATCGCGAAGATCTGCTGCTCGGCCTCATCGAGCACCTGGTCCATCGGCTTGGACTGATCGAAGCCGAGCCGGATCACCTCGTTGCCCGAGCGGATCAGCTGCCGCCGCAGGTACTTGTCCATGACCAGGCGGGCCACCTGGTCGATCGAGGCGGTGCTGAGGGTGCGCTCCACCAGCTCCACCAGCCGGTTGCTGCCGCCCACCTTCTCCAGCTGACCCGTGTCGGCCAGCCAGGCGGCCATGGCGGTGAGGTCGGTGGGTTTGCCCTGGCTGTGCAGCATCAGGGCGGTGCGGTAGATCTCGCGGTGGGCGCCGAGGTAGAAGGCCTCGGGCCGCAGCAGATCGGCGATCCGCCCAAGAGCGTCGGGGTCGAGCAGGATGCCACCCAGCACCGCCTCCTCCGCCTCCAGGTTCTGGGGGGGCACCTGGTCGGGGAGCGCCTCGAAGCGGGCCTCCTCCTGGCCCTGGCCGCGCCGCCGGGTCACCGGGACCAGTCCAGGCCCTGACTCAGGTGTGGACTCCTCGGGCGCCGGAAGGGGAAGGCTGACCATCGGCCCAGATTAGGGGCCGAACTCCGGGGCGCCGGTGGCGATGGCGTCAGCCGAAGGGCTGCCGGAGCCTCAGTGGCTCACCACTTCCAGATTGATCTCCGCCACCACCTCGGGGTGCAGTTTGACCTGCACCTTGTAGGCGCCCGTGCGGTGGATCTCGGGCACGAGGATGTCACGGCGGTCGAGCTCCTGCTTGGTGGCCGCTTCGATCGCCTCGGCCACGTCACCGTTGGTGACGGTGCCGAACAGCACGTCGTCGCCGCCGGTCTGCTTCTTGACCGTGAAACGGCCGATCGTGACCAGGGCGGTGCGGAAGGCTTCGGCCTGGGCCTTCAGGGCCGCCTGGCGCTCGGCCTCCTTGGCCCGGCGGTGCTCCACCTGGCGCAGCACCGCCGGGGTCACCGGCACGGCCTTGCCCTGGGGCACCAGGAAGTTGCGGGCATAGCCGGGGGCCACATCCACCAGATCCCCGTTCTTGCCCAGGCTGAACACGTCCTCGCTGAGGACGACGGAGACGCGCTTGGCCATGGAGACAGAAACCGGGGGAATGGGGGATCGGGCGGGCGGCCGTCGGCGCGACGGGCCGCCCGCGGAAGCGATCAGTGATCCTAGATCAGCGCTGGCGGGCCCTTCCCTGGGGGAGACGCACCTGGGAGGCCAGCCCCAGGGCCCGCAGCAGGCGGATGTGCTGCCACGTGAGATCGAATTCGCGGCGGCCGAAGCCGTGGCGGGCTGAATGGGGGAAGGCGTGGTGGTTGTTGTGCCAGCCCTCACCGAAGGTGAGCGCCGCCACCCAGGGGTTGTTGCGCGACTGGTCACCGCTGGCGTGGCTGACGTAGCCCCAGCAATGGGTGGCGGAATTCACCAGCCAGGTGCAGTGGTAGAGCACCACCAGGCGCAGGGGGATGCCCCAGAGCACCAGGGCCCAGCCGCCGGCGCCGGTGACGGTGCCGATCCAGAACAGCAGCAGGCCCACCGGGATCTGGAGCAGCAGGAAGTTGGTGTTCAGCCAGCGGTAATAGGGGTCGCGGGCCAGATCGCCGGTGAGGCGGGGCACGGCGGCCATGGCCGGAATCTCCTCGAACATCCAGCCCATGTGGCTCCACCAGAAACCCCGGTGGCTGTTGTGATGATCCGCTTCCGTATCGGAGAACTTGTGATGGTGGCGGTGCAGCCCGGCCCAGTCGATCGGACCGTGCTGGCAGCTGAGCGCGCCACAGGTGGCGAAGAACCGCTCCAGCCAGTGGGGCACCCTCAGGGCCCGGTGGGCCAGCAGGCGGTGGTAGCCCAGGGTGACTCCAAGGCAGCCGGTGATCCAATAGAGGATCAACAGGCTGGCCGCGGCCGGCACGCTCCAGAACTGGGGCAACAGGGCCACCAGGGCCAGGGCATGGATCACGGCCATGAAGCCGATTGTGCCCCAGCGGGTGCCACCGGGCGCCTGCGGGGTGGGCTGTCCGGCCCGGGGGCGGTGCAGGGCCCGGGCCCGGTGGAGGGCGGCGCGGGCCGGAGCCAGGCTGGCCACGCCCGGCGCGCGGGTGGATGGGGTGGCGGCGGTGGCGCTGGCACCTGCCGGGAAGCGCGGGGGCCGGGCGGGGGTGACCGTCATGCGGGACGACTCCTGATCAATCCCTAGAATGGTAGCAGTACGAATCCATATCAAGTGGGATACCAGGCAGAAATCGAATCAGGTCGTGAAGCGTTTTCGCATCTGATCAGAGCCTGGCACGAGCGGAACGGCTGGTCCCACCGGGTCCTGCCCGGCCTGGCCGAGGTCCTCGACCTGGGCCGTGTCCACAATTCCCAGGTCTCGATGCTGCGCAACCGCAAGCTGGCCTCCCCCGGCCCCGAGGTGTTCCTGGCCCTCGGACGCATCAACCAGTGGCTGGCCGCCAGCGGTGGGGCCCATGCCGTGCCCCTGGCCGGCCATGACGACCTGGTCGAGGCCCTCGACCAGGGGGCACGCCCGCTGCTGAGCGACACCGGACAGCCCCTGGGACCCGGCGACCTGCTGGAGATCTTCGTGGGGATGCGCCAGCCGCCCCGGGCCTTCGACCTGCGCATCGCCGACACCGAGGCGGGCGCGCTCAGTTTCGCCCTGGCCGAACTGCTCACCGCCGGCCGGCCCTGGCGGCTCTGCCGGGACCCGGTGCTGGCCGCCTACCCGGTCGAGAAGGCCCAGCGGCGCGAACGGTTCGCCGCCGTGATGGCCGGCCAGCGGGACTTCACCGCCGCCGAACTGGACGGGGAACTGAGCGATCTCCGCCGCACCCTCGAGGCCCTCGGGGCGGGTGCCGAGCCGGACCTGAGCGCCGACCGTTTTCTGGAGGTGCTGCGGCGCAAGGCCCACCAGCAGATGCTGGCCCGGGGCGAGGAAACGGACGGGCCGGAGGTCCTGGCGGCGGCGATCCGTCAGGAACTGGTGGCCGAGGGCAACGGCTGTCCGTAGCGGGCGACGCGGATCCGCCTGGCCAGGCCCAGGGCGCGCAGCACCTTGATGTGCTGCCAGGTCATGTCGAACTCAAACCAGCGCAGGCCGTGGCGGGCGCTGGCCGGATGGGCGTGGTGGTTGTTGTGCCAGCCCTCCCCGAAGGAGAGGATCGCCACCCACCAGCAGTTGCGGGAGAGATCGGGGCTGTCGAAGTTGCGGTAGCCGAAGGCGTGGGTGGCGCTGTTCACCAGCCAGGTGACGTGATACACGATCGCCAGCCGCAGGGGGATGCCCCACAACACCAGGCCGAGGCCGCCGCCGGGCACTCCCGCACGCTCCCCGTACCACCACAGGGCTGCCCCGAGGGGGAGCTGAAGCAGCAGGAACCAGCGGTCGAGCCAGCGATAGAAGGGATCGCGCTGCAGATCACCGGTGAAGCGATCCAGCTGCCGCACCGCCGGAATGTCGTGCAGCATCCAGTCGCTGTGGCTCCACCAGAGGCCGCGGCCCGCGTCGTGGTGGTCGTTGGGCTGATCGGAATATTTGTGATGGTGGCGGTGCAGCCCCACCCACTCGATCGGACCGCTCTGGCAGGCCAGGCTGCCCATCAGCACCAGGGTGCGTTCCAGCCAGCGGGGGGCCACGAAGCTGCGGTGGGCCAGCAGGCGGTGCAACCCGAGGGTGACCCCGAGGACGGTAGTCCAGTAGAGGACCACCAGCACGGCCACGCCCTGCCAGCTCCAGAACCGGGGCAGCAGGGCCGCCACCGCCCCCACGTGGATGGCGAGCATGAAGCCGGTGGTGCCGAGCTTGTAGCGGCGCTGGCTCGGGGGCAGCGGAGCGCGGCGGGCGGCGACGGAGTCGCGGATCAGCGCCTCCTGTCGTTCGGCGGCGTGTCCGATGAGGGGACGGTCAACCTGGGGCAGGGCCGAGGTGGGATCTGAAGCAGCGACCAAATGAACTCTCGCGATGGTGGCGCAGGGTCGAGTCCGTCACCTCCACCACCACGGGGGAATCCCGAAGCGGAAAGCCCTTCGGGCCGAGCTGCGCACCTTGACCTGGGATGCCGGTCTGGTAGCCGATGCATCGAATGAAAATCTAGCGGCGCGGGGTCGACGCCCAGGCAGCATGGCCCCAGGCGCCGGGATTGGAGCATGGATGGCGGTGGCCATGGCGCGGCTGGGACCCCGCCGTCCTCAGCCTGGGCCCGGGAGCAGGTGGCGGCGGCCATCGTCCGGGCCGGTGCCGTGGCGGCCGTCCGCACCGCCGCTGTCAAGCCGGCCCTGGAGAGGGTTCTGGCCGCCTTCGCCGCCGAGCGGCTGGGCACCCATCACTTCGCCTCCGTCAGCGGCTATGGCCACGGCGACCAGGGCCGGGAGACCCTCGATCGCGTCTACGCCCGGGTGCTCGGCGCCGAGGCCGCGGCGGTGCGCCTCCAGTTCGTCAGCGGGACCCATGCCATCGCCGCCGCCCTGTTCGGGGTGCTGCGGCCGGGCGATCGGTTGCTGGCCCTCACCGGCCGCCCCTACGACACCCTCGAGGAGGTGATCGGCCTGCGGGGCAGCGGCCAGGGTTCTTTGGCCGAGTTCGGCATCACCTATGACGAATTGCCGCTGCTGGCCAACGGTGCGGTCGATGAGGCGGCCCTGGCCGATGCCCTCGCCCCGGCGACCCGCCTGGTGCTGATCCAGCGCAGCTGCGGCTACAGCTGGCGCCCCTCCCTGCCCGTGGAGGAGATCGGCCGGCTGGTGGAGCGGGTGAAGGCGCTGCAGCCCGGCTGCGTCTGCTTCGTGGACAACTGCTACGGGGAGTTCGTCGAGCCGCTCGAACCCCCGGCGGTGGGGGCCGATCTGATCGCGGGCTCCCTGATCAAGAACCCGGGCGGCACCCTGGCCCCCAGCGGCGGCTACGTGGCCGGCCGCACCGAGCTGGTGGAGCAGGCCTGCTGCCGGCTCACCGCACCGGGCATCGGCCGCGAGGGCGGCACCGGCTTCGACCTCTATCGCCTCCTCTTCCAGGGTCTGTTCCTGGCGCCGCAGATGGTGGCCGAGGCCCTGATCGCCGCGGAGGTCATCGCCACGGTCTTCGATGGCCTCGGCTATGCGGTGCAGCCCCGGCCGGGGGGCCATCGCAGCGACCTGATCCAGGCGGTGCGCTTCGGCGCCCCCGAGCCGCTGATCCGGGTGTGCCGCGCCTTCCAGGCCTGCTCCCCCGTGGGGTCCTATCTCGATCCCATCCCGGCCCCCATGCCCGGCTACGCCAGCGAGCTGGTGATGGCCGGCGGCAGCTTCATCGACGGCAGCACCAGCGAATTCTCCGCCGATGCCCCCCTGCGGGAGCCCTACGTGCTCTATGCCCAGGGAGGGACCCACCACGCCCATGCGGCCCTGGCGCTGGAGCGGGCCCTCACCGCCCTCGAGCCGGCCCGCTGATCCCGGCCCCGGCACGGCCCTCCGGCGCGGCGGCCGGCAGACTGGGGGTCCCCGAGCCTTCGCCGCCGATGGCGCTCCCCGTTCCCGACGACTGCCGTTTCGCCGACAGCCACGAGTACGCCCGCCAGGAAGGCGATCTGGTGCGGGTGGGGGTGAGCGCCTTCGCCGTCGATCAGCTCGGCGACATCGTGTTCGTGGAGCTGCCCGAGCCCGGCACCAGCCTCGAGAAAGGGGCCAGTTTCGGCACGGTCGAATCGGTGAAGGCGGTGGAGGAGGTGTACGCGCCAGTCAGCGGCACCGTGGAGGTGCGCAACGAGGCCGTGCTGGCCAGCCCCGAGGAACTGCAGAACGACCCCTACGGGGAGGGCTGGCTGCTGCTGGTGCGGCCCAGCGACCCGGCCGAGCTCTCCCAGCTGCTGGAGGCATCCACCTACCGGGCCAAGTTGGACGGCGCCTGATCCCGGCCGGACCCGGCGGGGCGGCGCCATTTCCCTAGGATCCACGGCCACCGCAGGGCGTTGCGCCGTGACCGTCGACAGCAGCCTGGGACGTTCCGCCGGCACCGGCTCGCCGGCCGACTCGCCATTCCTGCCGCGCCATCTCGGACCGTCGGCCGCCGAGCAGGACCGCATGCTCGAGCGGGTGGGGTCCGCCGACCTGGAGAGCTTCGTGGCCGAGGTGGTGCCGGCGGACATCCTGCTGCCCCCCGGGGCGGCCGAGGCGGGTCTGCCGGTGGGGGTGGGGGAGGCCCAGGCCCTGGCGGAGCTGCGAACGATCGCCGCAGCCAACCAGGTGCGCCGCAGCCTGATCGGCCTCGGCTACGCCGGCACGGCCACGCCGGCGCTGATCCAGCGTCATGTGCTGGAGAACCCCTGCTGGTACACGGCCTACACCCCGTACCAGGCGGAGATCGCCCAGGGGCGCCTAGAGGCACTGCTCAACTTCCAGACCCTGATCAGCGAGCTCACCGGCCTGCCCATCGCCAACGCCTCCCTGCTCGATGAGGCCACCGCCGCCGCCGAAGCCATGGCCCTCAGTGCCGGGGCCTGCCGCCGGCCGGGGGCACGCCGCTATCTGGTGGACCAGGACGTGTTCCCCCAGACCCTCGACGTGCTGCGCACCCGGGCCGAGCCCCTGGGACTGCGGGTCGAGTGCATCGATCCACGCCGCGCCGATGCGGCCACCGGGCTGGGCGACGACGTCTTCGGCCTGCTGCTGCAGCTGCCCGGGGCGAGCGGCGGCCTGGTCGACCCCCGGCCGCTGATCGCGGCGGCCCACGCCGCCGGGGCCCTGGTCACCGTGGCGGTGGATCCGCTGGCCCAGGTGCTGCTGGAGCCGGTGGGGGCCCTCGGCGCCGACATCGCCGTGGGCAGCAGCCAGCGGTTCGGCGTGCCGCTGGGGTTCGGCGGGCCCCATGCCGCGTTCTTCGCCACCACCGAGGCCCACAAACGCCAGATCCCCGGCCGGCTGGTGGGGAGCTCGCTCGATGCCGAGGGCCGGCCGGCCCTGCGGCTGGCCCTGCAGACCCGCGAGCAGCACATCCGCCGCGACAAGGCCACGAGCAACATCTGCACCGCCCAGGTGCTGCTCGCCGTGATGGCCGGTTTCTACGCGGTGCACCACGGCCCCGAGGGCCTCACGGCGATCGCCCGGGAGGTGCTGCGGCACCGGGCCGCCCTGGCCCTGGGCCTGGCTGGGCTCGGCTATGCCGTGGATCCCGGACCCGCCTTCGACACCCTCACCCTGCGCACCCCCGCCGCCACCGAGCTGCTGGAGCGGGCCGAGGCGGCGGGATTCAACTTGCGTCCCGTCCGCGAGGGCGGGGCGGAATCGGCCCCGCTCGCCCTGGCGATCAGCCTTGACGAACGCAGCGACTCGGCCGAACTCGACCGGCTGCTGGCGGTGTTCGCGGCCAGCGCCGGCGCCCCGACCCCCACCGGTGCACCCCGGGCCGCCGCGGCCGCACTCCTGGAGCGGGCCGGCGGCACGGAGCCGGAGCGGACCCTGATGGCCGGCCTGCCCCTGCGACGGGATCCCTGGCTGCGCCAGGAGGCGTTTCAGCGCTACCGCAGCGAATCGGAACTGCTCCGCTACATCCAGCGGCTGGCCAGCCGGGATCTCTCCCTGGTCCACGGCATGATCCCGCTCGGCAGCTGCACGATGAAGCTCAATGCCGCCGCCGAGCTGGCGCCGGTGAGCTGGCCGGAGTTCGCCGATCTCCATCCCTTCGCCCCGGCCGCTCAGACCCGCGGCTATGCCCGCCTGATCGCCGATCTGGAGGGCTGGCTGGGGGCGATCACCGGATTCGCCGGGGTGTCGCTGCAGCCCAACGCCGGATCCCAGGGGGAGTACGCCGGGCTGCTGGTGATCCGCGCCTGGCACCGCAGCCGCGGCGAAGGCCACCGCGACGTCTGCCTGATCCCCACCAGTGCCCACGGCACCAACCCCGCCAGCGCGGTGATGGCCGGCCTGCGCGTGGTGGCGGTCGCCTGCGACGCCCAGGGCAACATCGACCTGGCCGATCTGGAGAGCAAGGCCAGCACCCATGCCGCCGCCCTGGCCGCGGTGATGGTCACCTACCCCTCCACCCATGGGGTCTTTGAGCCCGGCATCCGCCATCTCTGCGGGGTGGTGCACCGCCATGGCGGCCAGGTCTATCTCGATGGCGCCAACCTCAACGCCCAGGTGGGGCTGGCCCAGCCGGGCCGCTACGGCGCCGACGTCTGCCATCTCAATCTTCACAAGACCTTCTGCATCCCCCACGGCGGCGGCGGCCCCGGCGTGGGACCGATCGGCGTGGCGGCCCACCTGGTGCCGTTCCTGCCTGGCCATCCCCTGGCCGATCCCGGCGGATCGGCCGCGATCGGCGCGGTGGCAGCGGCCCCCTGGGGCAGCGCCGGCATCCTGCCAATCAGCTGGATGTACATCCGCATGATGGGTGGCGCCGGCCTGCGACGGGCCAGTGCGGTGGCCCTTCTGGCCGCCAATGTGATCGCCCGACGGCTGGAGGCGCACTACCCGGTGCTCTTCCGCGGCGACGGCGGCCGGGTGGCCCACGAGTGCATCCTCGACCTGCGCCCGCTCAAGCGCAGTGCCGGCCTGGAGGTGGATGATCTGGCCAAGCGGTTGATGGACTACGGCTTCCACGCTCCCACCGTGAGCTGGCCGGTGGCGGGCACGGTGATGGTGGAGCCCACGGAGAGCGAGTCGCTGGCGGAGATCGACCGATTCTGCGATGCCATGCTGGCCATCCATGGGGAGGCTCAGGCGATCGCCGACGGGCGGGTGGATCCGCTCGACAACCCGCTCAAACGGGCCCCACACACCCTGGCGGCGGTCACCGCCGATCACTGGGAGCGGCCCTACAGCCGCAGCCAGGCGGCCTTCCCCGCCGGCGAATCCCAGCGGGCCGACAAGTTCTGGCCGGCGGTGGCCCGCATCGACAACGCCTACGGCGACCGCAACTTGATCTGCACCTGCCCGTCGGTGGAGGAGCTGGCCGCGGAGCCGGAGGAATCGGCGACGACGGCGGTGCCCCCGCGGGCGCAACTGGCCGGAATCGCCGGCGGCACCTGAGCACGGGCGGTTTCACCGAAAGGGCGGTACATTCCACCCATTGATGGCCAACGAAGGATTTTCTTCCGAAAATCCAGCGGACCATCGCCTATCACCTGCCGGAATTTCACGCGGCCCCATTGCCACTCAGGCGGTATCCGTTGTCTCCGTTCCGCAGTCTCGATCGGCCCAGTTTCGATTTCCGCAAGCACATAGGGGATCATGAACGGCAACGACGGCGACCACCCGGGCCCGACCTCTCCGGTCCGACTCACGATGAGCCGCGGCGCCGATGCCGGCGAGCGCCGGGAGCCGAGCCTGCCGCCTGGGCTGAGCGGTCTGGATGATTCCCACGCCCGCGGTGAAACCTTCCGGGTGGATGGCACCAACGTGGTCAGGGTGCCGTTCGGTGTGCGTCAACCACGCCGGAGGAGGCCCGAGCGCCCGGAGCGCTGGGCCACCCTGGTGCTTCCCTTTCAGGCCGGCGGGCCCAGCCCCACCCCTCCTCAGGCCGCCTGATTCAGGCGCCAGTCCACCAGCGCCTTCACATCCGCCAGGGAGCTGGCGGGTGTGCGGAAGGGCAACACCGGCATCGGGCTGCGCTCCGGCCGCACCAGCCAGGTGAGATCGCTCTGGGGCATGAGCACGAAACCGCGATAGCGGACGAACCAGCGCTTGGCGACCACCGGCGTGATCGGCCGGACCGGCTGGGGCAACAACACCGGACGGGCGGGGACGGGCGAATCCTGTGGGGCCATGGCCGCTGGCTGTCGGAAGGCTCAACCCAGTTGAGCGATTGGCCCTGGCCCGTGCAGCATCGCCCGCTTCTCTTTGCGGGCTCTTTAACGACACTTAATGGTTCAGGCTCAGAACCCGGATCCCGGCTGCTCCAGAAAGCGGCGTTCCTCCTCGGTGCCGGGGCGGCCCAGGGCCGCGTTGCGATGGGGAAAACGGCCGAACCGGGCGATCACATCGCGGTGGCGGCGGGCGAACTCGGCGGAATCGGCCCCGCAGAACCGCTCGAACAGGGAGGTGGCCCGCTCCTGAACCGTCCGTTCTTCGCTGTGCATCAGCGGCATCAGCCAGAACTGGCGGCGGCGGGGATCGGGCTCGGCCTCGATCCAGCCTGCCGCCAGCGCCGCCTGGGCCAGGGCCAGGGCGTCAGCATCCCCGGCGAAGCTGCGGGCCTGGCCGCGCCAGAGTTGGCGCGGAAACTGGTCGAGCAGGAGCACCAGGGCCAGGGCCGGGTCCGGCTCCCGCTCCCAGCCCTTCAGGTCCCCGGCCAGGGCACGCCCGGTGAGCACTCCGAACCGTTGGCGCACCAGGGCATCGAAGCCGGAATCCTTGCCGAACCACTGGGCCGGACGGGCCGTCTCGAACCAGAAGACCAGCACCTGGGCCGCCGGGTCCGGGGCCGCCGGGCTGCTCACGCGAGCTCGAACAGCAGCAGGTCGGCGCCGGAGGACCCGGCCGTGAGCCGGCCCCGGCCGGCGCCGTTCCCGGTTTCCGCGGCGAGAAGGCCGAGGCCGTCGCCCCGTTCCAGCCGCTGACGCCCCTCCGGCTGCGGAGACAGCTCCAGTTCGAGCCCCCCGTCGATCAGCTGCAGCCAGCCGGCGCGGCTGCTCTCCAGGGGCAACTCCAGCACCCCACCCGCCGCTGGCCGGGCCCGCCAGAGCCGCACCGGCCGTTGGATCGCCATCGCCTCCCCCCGGCGGCCGGGGTCGAGCAACAGGGTCCAGGTCTCGCCGATGGCGAAGGAGCGTTGCTCGTATTCGGGGGGGATGCCGCGGCGGTCCGGCTCGATCCAGATCTGCAGGAGCCGGCAGGGCCGTCCTCCCCGGTTGATCTCGCTGTGCACCACTCCGGTGCCGGCGCTCATCCGTTGCACCTCCCCCGCCACCAGCACGCGGCCATGGCCCAGGGAGTCGGTGTGGCTGAGTTCGCCCTGGAGCATCACCGTGAGGATCTCCATGTCGCGGTGGGGATGGGGGCCGAAACCGCTCCCGGCGGCGATCGTGTCCTCATTGATCACCCGCAGCGGTCCGAAGCCCATCCAGTCCGGATCGAAATGGTGGGAGAAGGAGAAGCTGTGCCAGCTCTCCAGCCAGGCGAGGCGGCTGTGGAACCGCTCTGGCGCCGGGCGAAGAACCGTCCGACGTGGAGCCGGCGTTACCGGAATGGTCGGGGGGCTGGCGGGGGCCGAGGGCCTGGCGGGGGCCGGGGTGGGTGCGTCGGAGGTGTCCATGGCTGGCGGGAGGGCTCAGGGCGGCGAAGGCCGCCGGTCGGGCCGGGGTCATTCGGTCTAATCGGCTGGCGGTCGGGTGTCGCGGCCGGGGGGAGAGTCCTGCCCAGGCCGACGGGGCGGTTGATGTCATCGTCTGCGCACGGCGTAACAGCGGTTACGGAAGCCATGCTGGCGCTGTGGATTAATGAAGCAATGCATGCGTGCTGTTGTTCTGAAGCGCTGCAAAATTATTGCGATCCGATGGTTTCACTCCGTGATGCCCATTCTGTGAACAGCCCCATGGCTTGATTCGCCTCAAGCCAAGATTGCTTCCTTGTGCAATCTCTTCCCTCCAGGGAAGGGCTGTCTGCCGACTGGCTGCGTCAGTGTCGCCGGTTTTCACTCCGTCCTACGACGGGGGCCAGGAATCCTTTTATCTGTCAGCGATCCAGTGTCCTGGACAAGACTTCACCTGAGCCATTGCGGCAATCCTCACATCTGCCGATCTCAAGCCCATCCACCCACACCCACCTACCAATCATCCATGGATTACGTCGTACCGAACGAACTCGTCGATGGCATGATTGCGGCGGGCGGGAAGAAATCCGGCGTCAGCATCAAGAATCTGCTGCTGCGTGGCTTCTACTCCGGCTCCGCCCTGGGCCTGGCCCTGTGCCTCGCCCTCACCATCATGGTTCATTCCGGGATTCCCTGGATCGGTTCCCTCATCTTTCCATTTGGATTCGCAAGCATCGTGCTGTTTGGCATGGAGCTGGTCACCGGCAACTTTGCCCTTCTTCCCATGGCGGTCTGGGCCGGGAAGACGACATGGAGCAAAACCTTCCGCAACTGGATCTGGGTCTGGATCGGTAACTTCCTCGGGACGGGCCTGGTCGGCATTCTGTTTGCCATCAGCCTGACCAGCGGTGGCACAGCAGACCTGGCCACCGGTTCAGGCGATTGGGTCGCCGTTGCCAACAAGATCATTGGCCTGAACAAAGCCAATGTGATCGTGAAGTATCAGTCGCTTGGAGCCATGGGCTTCTTTCTGGCGTTTATTCGCGGCCTCATCGCCAATTGGCTGGTCTGTCTAGGTGTCACTCTGGCCCTGGTCAGCAAGAGTGTTCCCGGAAAGATTCTTGCCTGCTGGCTGCCCATCACCGCTTTCCAGGCCCTCGGCATGGAGCACATCGTAGTCAATATGTTTTTGCACACCACCGACCCCCTGCTCGGCTCCGGCGTGAGCCTGGGACAGATCGCCTTCTGGAATTACCTTCCCGTGACGCTCGGCAACATTGTCGGCGGAATGGTGTTCATCGGCATGCTCTTCTACAGCACCCACCGTTCACCGATCAGCAATGTGCTACCTCCCCAGCATGACGACAAACTGGAGAGGGAGCTGGCCGCCGAACTTGGGGCCCGCTGAACGGGCTTCCCTCCTCCGGCAGTCCGTTCCCCATTCGGGACATGCCTGCGCCTACCCCCGGAGCAGGCATCACTCCACGCAGGAACGCCGGGCAGCCGCGCTGCCCGGCCCCAAGTGGGCCAGGCGGTGATCAACCCCCTACCACTTCCTGTAGGGCAACAATTTTCCTGACATGGTGATCCGCACCCGATCCCCGGCAGGATTCTCCTCTTGATCCACTTCAAGCGTGAAGTCGATGGCGCTCATAATGCCATCTCCATATTTCTCCTGGATCACATCTTTGAGAGGCATCTCATACACCTGCATAATTTCATAAAAGCGATAGATCGGCGGGTCGGTAGGGATCACTGGATCGAGTGATCCCTTGGTGGGATACTCCTGGATGGCCGCTGATGTGGCCGCATCCAGCTCAAGAATTTCGGCCAGTTGAGCTGCCTCCTCAGGCGAAGCTGATGCCTGCCCATGGAAGAGAGACGCAATCCAGACTTCATCACGTCCGATGGCCTGCTTGAGCTGGGCAAAACTCAAACCCTTGGCCTTTTTTGCCGCCATCAGCAGGGCAGATGATCGGGAAGCTGACATCTGGAACACAGGCGTAAAGATGACGCTTCAGTGTTGATGATCGAGGTCCAGCCGTGTGGAGCAACAGCTACGGAGTCACCGCTACGTCTGCATCGAACCTCCCGGCTCGGACGGGGCTGGCAGGGAGCCCTCAGATCGGCCTCGAGCTACCGTTCAGGCTGGGGTAGTCGGTGTAGCCGGCCGGTCCAGGCGTGTAGAACGTGGCGGGATCAGGGCTGTTGAGCGGAGCCCCCAGTTTCAGGCGCTCGGGCAGATCGGGGTTGGCCAGGAAGGCGGTGCCGAAGGCCACCGCGTCGAGGCCACCGGAGGCGATGGCCGCCTGGGCTTCGCGGCCGTCATATCCCATGTTGGCGATCAGGATCCCACCGAACCGCTGCCGGATCGGGGTGAGCAGATCGCCCTGCTGGTGGCCGAGTAGGTCGCCGCGCATCACATGGAGATAGGCGAGACCGGCGCCATCAAGCCGTTCCGCCAGCCAGCCGCTCAGACCCACGGGGTCGCTGTCGACCATGGCGTTGTAGCCGTTCAAGGGCGAGAGGCGCAGCCCCACGAGCTCCGCTTCCGCTCGTGCCGCCGCGATCACCTCCAGCAGCAGGCGGGCCCGGTTCTCGCGGGGGCCTCCATAGGGGCCCGCCCGGCGGTTGCTGCCATCGCGAAGAAACGAATCGAGCAGATAGCCGTTGGCGCCGTGCACCTCGACGCCATCGAAACCGGCGGCCATGGCGTGACGGGTGGCCTGCCGGAACCCCTCCACGATGGCGGGCAGTTCGTCGTCGGCCAGTTCCCGCGGCACCACGTAGGGCTTCTTGCCCTCGGGGGTGTGGATCTCATCGCCGCTGATGGCGATCGGGCTGGGGGCCACCGGCTGGAGCCCCCCGTTCAGCAGCGGGTGGCAGGCCCGGCCGCCATGCCAGATCTGCAGCACGATGCGGCCGCCGGCCGCATGCACCGCCTCGGTGGTGAGCCTCCAGCCCGCCACCTGGGCCTCCGAGTAAATGCCGGGCTCCCGGATGAAGGAGGAGTGGCCCTCCATCGCCATGGTGGCCTCGGCGATGATCAGCCCCGCGCTGGCGCGCTGGGCGTAGTACTCCGCCATCAGCGGACCGGGCACGTGGCCCTGCTCAGCCCGCGAGCGGGTGAGCGGGGCCATCAGCACCCGGTTGGGCAGCTCCAGGGAGCCCAGATGGAGCGGTGTGAACAGGTCGGCGGGCATGGCGGATCAGGCGGCGAGCAGCTCGGGTTCGCGGTAGGGCTCGAAGCTGGCCTTGCGGGCGCCGCAGATCGGGCATTCCCAGTCGTCGGGAATGGCTTCGAACGGGGTGCCGGCCACGATGCCCGAATCGGGATCCCCCACGGCGGGGTCGTAGATCATCGAGCACACCTTGCAGATCCACAGGCCGGCCACGGGCGTGGCGGCCTGGCCGGCCGTTCCCTGCCCTTCCAGGGCCCGCAGGGCGACGCCGTAACGGTCGGCATGGTGGTGCTCGATCGGGGTGAGGTGGCCGAAGGTGCTGGCGGCCTTGCGGAAGATGCCGGCATGCTCCCTGGATTCATCGATCTGCCCGTGGAACTCGGCAACCGCCCCGTCGTCCCGGTCGGCGGCGGCGGCGGCGGCGAATTCCGGATACATGGTGGTGTACTCGTAGGTTTCGCCCTCGATCGCAAGTTCGAGGCAGCGGCCCAGCACGGCCTGGGTCTGGTCGGGGGTGAGCGCGGCGGGATCCTCCACCACCAGTTCGGGGTGGAGCAGGCGGAAGTGGGCGAAGGCGTGCTCGGTTTCCTGGGCGGCGGTGTCGCGGAAGAGGCGGGCCAGCTCGGGATGGCCGAGCTGCTTAGCCACGTCGGCGAAGAAGAGGTACTTGCGGTTGGCCATGCTCTCGCCGCCGAAGGCGGCTTCGAGGTTGGCGAGGGTGGCTGGCTTGGAGAGATCCATCTCGGTGGGAAAGCGGTGCGGACTCAGGGACGCCCGGGGGCATCGGCTGAGCCAGAGCCTAACACTAAAGCGGAGTGAGTATGAGTTAGCCCTTCAGTAGCGGGCGCCGCTGCGGCGCTTGTGCACCGCCGTCGTGCCGGCCGCGTCCAGCACGGCGCCATGGGTGACCTCCGCGTAGAGCAGCCAGTGGTCGCCGCACTCCATCCGCTGGCTGACACGGGCCTCCAGCCAGGCCAGGGCTTCCGGCAGCACGGGCTGCCCCCCCGGGCTGCACTCCAGCTCCAGCCCTGCGAAGCGGTCGGCACCGGGCGGGAACGGCTGCAGGAACTGCTTCATCGGTCCGGCCTCCCGCCCCGCGGCCAGCACGTTGAGGGCGAAGTGGTCGCCCACATGCAGCAGGGCTTCCACGGCCCGGTCCTTGGCCACCGCCACAGTGAGACCGGGCGGCGAGAAACTGGCCTGGCTCACCCAGCTCGCCACCATGGCGCCATCGAGGGTCTCGGGACCCTCACCCTTGCGCGTCGTGAGCACACAGAGGGAGCCCACAACCCGGCCCAGGGCCAGCACGGCGGGGTTGCTGCGGCTCTCGCTGAGGCCGCCCCCGGTCACCCGCTGCTGGCGGTTCCGCCGCCGCAGCAGCTCCCGCCCCAGGGCGGTGCCGGTTTCCTCCAGCCGCTTGAGGGTGGGGGCATCCGGAGTGAACTTGACCCGGATCGGATCGAAGGCGAACTGGAAGCCGCCGTCCCGCAGCTTGCTCTCGAGCAGATCGATCGCCTCGCCGCTCCAGCCGTAGCTGCCGAACACTCCCACCGGCTTGTCCCGGTCGCCTTCGGCCAGCAGCGTGCCCAGGGCCGAGACGATCGGAGTGGGGGCGTGGCCCCCCAGGGTGGGGGAGCCGATCATCATCGCGTCGCAGCTCCGGATCGTCTGCAGCAGCTGCTCGGGCGGGGCGAACTCGCAGTTGAGGCTCTCCACCCGCACCCCCGTGCGGGCCACCCCCTGGGCGAGGGCGTCGGCGATGGTGGCGGTGTTGCCGTAGGCGCTGGCGTAGAGCAGCGCCACGGCCAGCTGGGCCTTCTCCTGGCTCTCGCCCCAGCGGCGGTAATCGGCCAGCAGGCTGCGCCAGCTCTCGCTGATGGCCGGGCCATGGCCGGGCGCGATCGTGCGGATCGAGAGTTCATCGAGGCGATCCACCACCGTCTCCACCTGGCGGGCCATCGGCGCCATCAGACAGTCGTAGAAGTAGCGCCGGTCTTCCTCGGTGCTGTCGCGGTTGGCCTCGGCCCACTCCTCGCTGCAGCGATGGGCGGCGAAGAACTTGCCGCTCATCAGCAGCCCGCTGCTCTCCTCGAAGGCCACCAGGGCGCTGGGCCAGCGGGGCGTGGGGGTGGGAATCAGGGTGAGCCGGTGGCCGCCGCCCAGTTCGCGGCTGGCCTCCTGTTTCACCACATCGAGGGGAGGCAAGGGGGGCAGGGGCGCCGGAGCGCCGCTCTCACCGGGCCTGGCGGCGGGCCGGATCTGGCTCCAGAGCTCCTCCAGCAGGCGGGCGCCGGCGTTGGAGGCCACCAGCATCAGGGACGGCCAGCCCGTCGCCAGCTCCCGCAGCAGGGCGACCCGGTTGGGGTTGAGGTGCCCCACCACCACCTTGAGCGCCGCCTCGGCGGGCACCAGCTCCGCGAGCCGCTCCAGGAACGGCTCCGCGAAGGACGCCCCCGGGGGATGGACCAGCACGGGGGGCACGGCCCCTCCGGCGGCGGTGGTGCCCGCCTCGAACAGAAAGCTGTTGGCGGTGGTGCCGCGCTCGAGTCCGTACTCGATCTCGAACCGCAGCCGGGTGGGGCTGAGTCCCCGCAGGCAGATCAGCCCCTCGTCGAGGGGCAGGGTGATGACACGACGGGACTGCTTCATCAATCAATAGTGGTTGCCCACCTTGCGGTGATGCACGGCGGTGGTGGCCTCACTGTCGGCCACGGTGCCCTGCTCCACTTCGGCGTAGATGATCCAGTGGTCGGGGCCCTCCATGCGCTGGACCACACGGCAGCCCAGGTAGGCCAGGGCATCCCCCAGCACGGGCCCGCCGACGGCCACCCCATCGAGGGTGCTCACGCCGGCGAAGCGATCGGCGCCGGGGGGGAAGCGCTTCAGGAAGTGCCGCAGCAGCTCCTGGTGGTTGTCCTCCCGGAGGATGTTGAGCACGAAGCGGTCCCCCACCTGCATCAGGGCTTCGATCGCCCGGTCCTTGGCCACGGCGATCGAGAGGCCGGGCGGATCGAAGCTGGCCTGGCTGACCCAGCTGGCCACCATGGCGCTGCTGCGCTCCTCCTGGCGGGCGGTGACGATGTAGAGGCCGCCGCTGAGGCGACCGAGCGCCTTGTCCAGATCGGCGTCGAGGGATTTCATCGCCGCGATCGTGCGGGCCCGGCCGAGCAGCTGGCCCAGGTCGGTGCCGGCCTCCTCACAGCGCTGGTAATCGTTGCCGTCGGGCACCTGACGCACGCGCAGGGGGGCGAAGGCCTCCTTCTGGCCCAGGCTGCGCAGCTGGGTGGCGACGCTGTCGATCGGCTGGTCGTTGCCGCCGTAGGCGTCGTAGACCGCCACCCACTGCTTCGGCTTGAGGGCGGCCAGCAGGGTGCCGATCGAGCGCTGCAGCTCGGCATCGGGGCTGGCCGGCCAGGTGGGCACCACCACGGCGCTGGCCTCGCCGATCAGGGCCGTGAGTTCCTGGGCGTCGGTGGCGCGCAGGTCGACCAGCTGCACCTGGGCCTCGGCCTTGCCGATGCCGCGGGCGATCGCCTGGCTGAGACGGTCACAGAAGCCGTACTGGCTCACGTAGCAGACGGCGGCGTAGGTGTCGCCGGCGCTGCGCTGGCTGCTCCAGTCGCGGTAGTCGCCGATCCAGAGGTTGAGGTGCTCCCGCAGCAGGGGTCCATGGCCGGTGGCGATCATGCCGATCGGCGGCAGGGCCTCCATCCGCTTGAGGGCCTGCAGCACGCTGCGGGCGTTGGGCCCCATCAGGCAGTCGTAATAGAAGCGGAAATCCGGGGCGATGGCGCCGGGATCGACGTCGAAGACGTCATTGCCGCAGTAATGGAGGCCGAAGGCATCACAGGTGAACAGGATGCCGCTGCCGTGATCGAAGGAGAAGATCGTGTCGGGCCAGTGCAGGTTCGGGGCGCTGAGGAACTCGAAGCGATGCTGCACGCCGCTCCCGGGGTTGGTGCCGAGATCGAGCTCGTCGCCGCTCTTCACCGCCCGGCTCCGGAACGGCCGGTGCAGCTGGTCGGCCAGGTAGGCGATCGCCACCTTCGAGCCGACGATCTCGATCTCCGGATTGCGCTCGAGTACGGCCCCGATCAGGCCGGAGTGGTCGGGTTCGGTGTGGGACACGATCAGGTGATCGATGGCCGCCGGATCGATCTGCTGCTCCAGCAGGGGCAGCCAGGTGTCAGCGAACTTGAGGTGGCTGGTGTCGATCAGGGCGGTGCGCTCGCCCCGCACCAGAAAGGCGTTGTAGGTGGTGCCGTTGCGCAGGCCGAACTCGATGTCGAAGCGGCTGCGGTCCCAGTCGAGGGAGCGGATCGTGGTGGTGTCGGCTCCGATCGCCTCGCACTGCAGGGAGAGGCGGGGCGGGGCCGTGGTGGCGACTGACATCGACGGTGGCTGCGAAGGGCTCAACTCTAGAAACGCCAGGGGATCTTCCTTGGCCGCCGGGCCCCCCGGGCCGGGCTGAGCCGATTCGGCCATCTGATGGCAGCCATAGGAGCGCCTTGGCCCCACGGCAACTCTCCAGGCCAGCCAGAGGGAGTTGGCGGAGCTGCGGCAGCGTCCAGTTCACGGCCCCTACCGCCGAGCCATCAGATAATCCGTGCTTATCGGTTGGATTTACGACTCTTTGCTGAAGCGGCACCCAACACCAGCGCAATGCAATTAAGGTCGGCCATCCTTTATGCCTGCCAACCATGTCTCCCTGCTGAGAGCTCTTGATCACTCTGTGGATTTGGCCTTCACGCTGCCATCCATACTTGAGATTCCTTTGCAATCTGCCCGCATTTTCATTGGCTGGCCAAGCATCTATCTCCTTTCCTTTCCTTTCCTCTTAAAACCGATGACACTTGACTGGAGAGAAATCACGATCTGACCTTCTTTCCCCGTTCTCAGCAGATTCGCCAGGCACCCCCAGTCCCCAGCAAACGTCTTTGGATTGGCGGGAAGCTCGTCACACTCGTTCGCTTGAATCAAGCGCGACTCCTCACGCTTGAGGATTCTCCTGCCCCAGGGCCCGGGGGCCACACCAAACAGCCCCACCGGCCGCCACGGCAGAGAGTCCGACACGATCAGTGACATTGGTTGACCTATTCGCAGCCTTGAGCCTCCTCCAGGCCGCACAGTCACGGCACGTGGTTTCATGCCGGATTGTGGTGATGACATCAGCCCTGGCATCCACCCTCGCGCTGGACGACCAATGACAAGCACGGAAATCCATCGATCTGGCCACAACCTTGTCTTCAATCGTCCAGTGAATCTTGATCCTTCAGCGATTTAAATTTCTAACACAACAAGAGGATTTGAATTGTCCGACTTTCTTGAGCTATTCATCAAGCAGCTTCAGTCTCCAACACTTGGCTTCTTGATCGGCGGCATCGTTGTCGCCTCGTTCGGCAGCCAACTGGCGATTCCGGATGCGATCTACAGGTTCATCACGTTCTTCTTGCTGTTGAAGATCGGGTTGAGCGGAGGCATTGCCATTCGCAATTCCAACCTGTCCGAGATCATTCTCCCCGCCTTGGCGGCCATGTTCATCGGCGTCCTGATCGTATTGATCAGTCGATACACGCTGGCACGAATGCCGGGGATCAAGCTCGTTGATGCCGTTGCAACGGGTGGCCTGTTCGGTGCCGTGAGTGGTTCCACCCTGGCGGCTGTACTGCCCCAGCTGGAGAACGCGGGCATCAAATATGAGGCGTGGGCAGCTGCTCTGTACCCCTTTATGGACATCCCGGCGCTGGTGACGGCGATCGTGGTAGCCAGCGTTTACACAAGTAAGACCAGTGGAGACACTTCCGAAAAACTTGAAATCTGGCCAATTGTCAAGGAAAGCCTGCAGAGCTCGGCTGTCACCGCGTTGCTGCTGGGTATTCTCCTTGGCATTGCCACGAAACCAGAATCTGTTTACGAAGGCTTTTTCGATCCGCTGTTCCGTGGTTTTCTCTCCATCCTGATGATCATCATGGGGATGGAGGCCGCCCAGCGCATGAATGAGCTGCGGAAAGTGGCCCAGTGGTTTGCGATCTACGCCTTTATCGCACCCCTGCTGCATGGATTTATCGCTTTCGGGATTGGCCTGATCATTCACAAGCTCACCGGGTTCAGCATCGGTGGTGCTGTGGTGCTGGCTGTGATCGCCGCTTCCAGTTCTGACATCTCCGGCCCGCCAACCCTTCGAGCCGGCATTCCTACCGCCAATCCTTCCGCCTACATCGGTGCCTCCACCGCCATCGGAACGCCGGTGGCGATCGCCATCGGCATCCCGCTGTTCATGGGGCTCGCCGAGGTCATGCTGGGCAAATAGGGTTCTTGATACCATTGTTGAACACACGTCCAAACAGAGGTCATTTCCATGAGCCAGCCAGTCTGCAAATTGGTGATCATCACAGAAGAAATTCTGCTGAAGAAGATCGCCAAGATCATCAAAGAAGCCGGTGCTTCCGGATACACTGTTTTAGCGGCGGCCGGCGAAGGCAGCCGCAATGTTCGCTCCACCGGAGAGCCCAGTGTGTCCCATGCCTTCTCCAACATCAAATTTGAAGTTTTAACCTCCAGCCGCGAATTGGCAGATGCCATTCAAAACAAGGTGGTGGCCAAGTATTTTGACAACTATTCATGCATCACTTACATTTCCACCGTGGAGGCATTGCGGGCACATAAGTTCTGACCCAATCTGATCTGACATCAACCCGTCCTGATCCCATCTGCTCCCGGCTGTGTACCCGTTGCATGGCCGGGCTTTTTCTCTCTGTCGCCGAGCGATGTCCTCCACCACCCCCCCGGGCCGGCTGTCGCGGGCGCAGGAAGCCGCCAACGACGTCCGGGCTCCGCGGATGGCCCAGCCTGGGGCTGGAGTTCAGATGCGGCTTCCCTGCGATTGATCAAACTGTTGGCTGCCCTCGGCCGCCATGAGTTCCAACGCCGTTTCCACCCGCCTCAGCCTGGCCGGGCTGCGCCAGAGCCTCGGACCCGGCGTCCTGCTGGCCGGTGCCGCGATCGGGGGGTCCCACCTGGTGGCCTCCACCCAGGCGGGGGCGCGCTACGGCCTGGGACTGGTGGGGCTGGTGCTGCTGATCAACCTGATCAAGTACCCCTTTCTGCTGGTGGGCACCCGCTTCACCGCCGCCACCGGCCTCAGCCTGCTCGAGGGGTATCAGCGCCAGGAGCGCTGGTATCTGCCCCTGTTCCTGCTGATCACCGCCGCCACCGGTGTGGCCAACATCGCGGCGGTGGCGGCCGTCTGCGGCAGCCTGGCCACCAATCTCCTGCCCGCTCCGATCGGGGCGTGGCTGCCGCCCACCAGCCTGGCCGTGCTGCTGCTGGCCTTCTGCCTGGTGCTGTTGCTCTGGGGGCACTACCGGAGCCTGGATCGGTTCAGCAAGGGGGTGGTGGCGATCCTGGTGGTGAGCACCTCCGTGGCCACCCTGGCCGCCCTGCTCAGGGGGCCGGTGTCCGGGGAGCCGATCGGTGCCATGTTCAGCCCCAGCCCCTGGACCCTGCCGGCCCTGCCGTTCCTGATCGCCCTGATGGGCTGGATGCCCTGCCCGCTCGATCTGGCGGCCTGGTCATCGCTGTGGATCTTCGCCCGCCGCGAGGATTCCGGCCACCGCGGCAGCCGGGCCGAGCTCGAGGCCGACTTCAACATCGGCTACGGCGCCACCGTGGTGACGGCGGTGCTCTTCCTCCTGCTGGGGGCCTGGGTGATGCACGGCACCGGCCGCAGCTTCTCGCCGGCCGGTGCCGTCTTCGCCCGGCAGCTGATCGATCTCTACACGGCCAGCCTCGGCAGCTGGGCCTACCCCCTGATCGCCCTGGCGGCCTTCACCGCCATGTTCAGCACCACCCTCACCTGCCTGGATGGCTATCCCCGTTCGCTCTCGGCCGGCCTGCGGTTGCTGCGGGGGTTCCGGGGCCGCGACGTTCAGAACAGCACCGAGCACGGCCTGTGGATCGGCCTGCATGGCCTGGCCGCCGCCTTGATCCTGGTCCTCTCCGCCAGCTCGATGGGCGCCCTGGTGCAGCTGGCCATGGTGGTGGCGTTCGTGACCACACCGCTGCTGGGCTGGATGAATCTGCAGGTGATCCAGGGCCGCCAGGTGCCCCCGGATGGGCGGCTGGGGCCACCCCTGGGGGCCATTGCCCGGGTGGGCCTGGTGCTCCTGGGCGGCTTCGTGGTGCTGTTCCTTCTGAGCCTGAGCCGCTGAGGCAGCGGACAGCCGATCAGGGATTGCAGAACGGGCAGTACTGGGGATCGGCCCCGGTCCGTCCGTCGGCGCGGGGACGCTCCTCGCTGGCGGAGCAACCGACGCAGCCCCAGCGCTCGCGGTGCACCAGCGCCGTCGGTGTGCCGCACCAACGGCAGGGCAGACCCGGCAGCAGCTCCACCCGTCCCCAGCCCGGGGCGGAGCAGGATGGGCAGGGGGTCCCGATCCGGCGCACCAGCTTGAAGGCCAGGGCCCGGATCGAGGCCATCCGGGTGGGATTCCGGTCGGCCCGCATGTCGGTTTCGACCAGGGCGAGGCCGTCGGCGGAGGCGGCGGCGGCCGCCGCGATCGCCGCCGCCAGGTGCTGGCGGCCGTGCAGCCCCTTGGCCACCGCTACGCCCACTTCGCCCCGCTGGGGACGAACGGTCAGGGCATGGGACGGAAAGTTCACTCGCTGGGGCCAGTCGGCGAGGGCCTCGAGACTGGCGGTGGGACGCTGGTCGAAGTTGGTGCGGCGTGCGATCAGCCGCTCCGTGATCACCAGATTCCGGCTCCGATCCACCAGGGTGATCAGCTCCTGCCCGACGGCCAGACAGGGCAACTGCGGATGGGGCCCGAAACTTCCCTCGCTGGCCAGCCCCAGGGGGAGGCCGGTTTGGTCCATGCCCAGTTCAGCCTTGCGCCGGCAGGCCTCTTCGGCGCTGCCCTCCCGGGGAACGGTGCCACAGAAGCTGCCGAACGCATCGGTGTCGAGGCCCGGCGGAATCCGCAGGTCCACTCCCAGGGCCACCCGAAAGGGTCGGGAGAGGGCGCGCTCCTTGCCGTGCATGGTGGCGAGGGCGGCGGAGCATCCGGCGTAGGGATGGCTGAGGGGAACGGACAAACCAAGCCCGGCGGGGAAGTCAGAAGGTCCAGAGCCTAGCTTTGGCGGCCCATTTCTGAATTCGGCGCTGAAGAATCTGCGATCGATTGTCCGGGCTTATGGCAGGTATACGCGATCCTTCGCAATGGACCCATTCGGCCAATCCAATCGGCATTAAGGTCTCTCAGCCGCCGCAACGGTAACCCATGCCCCAACCCTAAGGCACCTTGATTGGGCGTTCGCAGTTCTCATTTGTAGATCGAGTCTCATCGCCCGCTTCACAGCAGTTTCTCACCATATAGACGACACAAGTTGTCGTCTATCTCGTTCTCCTGCCACCACAATCATGTCGAATCGTCGTCAGTTTCTTTCCCTGTTCAGCGCCGCCCTGGCCAGCACGCTGGTGCTCCAGTCCTGCGGGAATCCACCCGACAAGGGAGGAGGGGCCGATGGGGGCCCAGCCTCGGCTCCGGTGGCCGATGCCAATCTCGAAACCAAGTCGATCACGATCGGGTATGTGCCGATCCTGGAGGCCGCCGCCCTGGTGGCCGGGGTGGAGAACGGTTTCTTCGCCAAGCATGGCCTCGAGGTGAAGCTGGCCAAGCAGGCCAGCTGGCCCGCCGCCCGCGACAACGTGGTGATCGGCTCCGCCGGCGGCGGCATCGACGGCGGCCAGTGGCAACTGCCGATGCCCCATCTGATCAGCGAGGGCATCATCACCAACGGCAACAAGGTGCCGATGTATGTGCTGGCGCAGCTCAGCAGCCAGGGCAATGGCATCGCCGTGTCCAACTCCCTCAAGGATGCCAATCTGCGGGTCAATCTCACCCCCGCAGCCCCCACTATCCTCGGCTTCCCCAAGACCGAAGGCCGCAAGTTCCGGGCCGCCCACACTTTCCCCAATGCCAACCAGGACCTTTGGATCCGCTACTGGCTCGGCGCCGGCGGCATCGACCCCGACCAGGACATTGAGCTGCTGACCGTGCCCTCCACCGAGACATTGCAGGGGATGCGCAACGGCACGATGGAGGCCTTCAGCACGGGGGATCCCTGGCCGTTCCGGATCGTGGCCGACAACATCGGCTACATGGCCGCCCTCACCGCCGAGATCTGGCCGGTGCACCCGGAGGAGTTCCTGGGGGTGAGGGCCGACTGGGTCGACAAGCACCCCAAGGCCACCCAGGCCCTGCTCAAGGGGCTGATCGAAGCCCAGCAGTGGGCCGACAAGCCGGAGAACAAGATGGCCCTGGCCCAGATGCTCAGCTCCCGCGCCTACTTCAACACGCCGGTGTCGGTGCTGGAACCGGCCCTCAAGGCTGAGTACAAGCTGGGGGCCGATCTGAAGCCCTCCAATGATCCCAAGCTCGGCCCCCTGTACTGGGCCAGTGATCGCGGCGTGATTTCCTACCCCTACAAGAGCCTCAACCTCTGGTTCCTGGTGGAATCGATCCGCTGGAAGTTCCACCCCGGCCAGCTCGACACGATCGAGCAGGCCCAGGCCATCGTGGACAGGGTGGTGCGGGAGGATCTCTGGAGGCAGGCAGCCACCGAGCTGGGTGTTCCCGCCGCTGACATCCCCACCGGCTCCTCGCGTGGCAAGGAGACCTTCTTCGACGGCATCGTCTTCGATCCGGAGAACCCCCAGGCCTACCTCGACAGCCTGAAGATCAAGCGCTGAGCGCCGGCCATCGCCTCCGGTGCTGCTTGCGGTGCCGGAGTTTTGCTCCACCAGCCGGGGAATTCCCCGGCTGCATCCTTCCTTTCCTGTCGTCCTCACCGGGGCGAGCGTTCCATGGTTTCCATTCCTCAGCCCCATTCCGGATCCAGCAGGAATCCCATCCGTTGGCTGATGCTCAACCGCAGCACCTGGCTCTATCCCCTGCTGGGGATCGGTGGGTTTCTGGTGGTCTGGCAACTCAGCGCCAGCCTCAACCTCACCCGCCTACCGGGCCCGTTGAGCCTCTGGACCAATGAGCGCACCCGGGAACTGCTGATGTATCCCTTCTACGACCGCGGTGGCCTCGACAAGGGCCTGTTCTGGCAGACACTGGCGAGCCTGACCCGGGTCGCCCAGGGCTATCTGCTGGCCGCCGCCGTGGGGATCGCCGCAGGGATCACCGTGGGCCTCAGTTCGGCGCTGAACCGGGCCTTCGATCCACTCTTCCAGTTCCTGCGCATGGTGGCGCCCCTGGCCTGGGTGCCGATCGCCCTGGTGGTGTTTCAGAAGAACCAGCCGGCGGCGATCTTCGTGATCTTCATCACCGCCATCTGGCCGATCCTGATCAACACCGCCGAAGGGGTGCGCCAGATCCCCCAGGACTACCGCAACGTGGCCCTGGTGCTGCAGATGTCGAAGGGACGGTTCTTCACCAAGGTGCTGCTTCCCTCCGCCCTTCCTTACATCTTCACGGGTCTGCGCATCTCGATCGGCCTGGCCTGGTT
Source organism: Cryptocyanus atlanticus LEGE 06306 (assembly GCF_056633155.1). Classification (NCBI taxonomy): domain Bacteria; kingdom Bacillati; phylum Cyanobacteriota; class Cyanophyceae; order Synechococcales; family Prochlorococcaceae; genus Cryptocyanus; species Cryptocyanus atlanticus. The sequence continues at coordinate 6,422 of NZ_JBSJOZ010000002.1, read as the reverse complement.
GGCGATCATCGCCGCCGAGATCGTCATGTCCGGCATCGTCGGCATCGGTTTCTTCATCTGGGATTCCTACCAGCAGAACTACGTCAGCGACATCGTGCTGGCCGTGATCTGGATCGGCGCGGTAGGTCTGCTGCTCGACCGAGCCATGGCCTGGCTGCAGAGCCGCCTCACCCCCGGCCAGTGAGGGTGTAACGGCCGACGTCTCGACTCGCTTTCTCGGCGATTGATCGTTTCCTCGATTGGCTTTCTCCACGCTTGACCGGCTTCCCGCCCACGCTCCAGCCCACGCTCACTCCCTTTCGAGTTCCCCACGATGACCGCACTGGTTGATGTCCGCGCCATCGAGAAACGCTTTGCCCTGCGCGGCGGTGGCCACTATCTGGCCCTGAAGGGCATCGATCTGGAGATCCGCAGGGGGGAGTTCATCTCCCTGATCGGTCACTCCGGTTGTGGCAAGTCCACCCTGCTGAACATGATCGCCGGGCTCGATCTGCCCAGCGAAGGCACGGTGCTGCTGGATGGCGAAGCCATCCAGCGCCCCGGCCCCGACAAGATGGTGGTGTTTCAGAACTATTCCCTGCTGCCCTGGCTCTCTGTGCGCGAGAACATCGCCCTGGCGGTGGATGAAGTGATGGGCAAGATCGCTCGCCGCGAGCGGGATGCCCTGGTGCAGGAACACATCGACATGGTGGGGCTCGGCCCGGCGGCCACCAAGCTGCCCCTGCAGCTCTCCGGCGGCATGCGCCAGCGGGTGGCCATCGCCAGGGCCCTGGCCATTCGCCCCAAGTTGCTGCTGCTGGATGAACCCTTCGGGGCGCTCGATGCGCTCACCCGGGGAAATCTGCAGGAGAAGTTGATGCAGATCTGCAATGAGCATGAGCTCACCGCGGTGATGGTGACCCACGACGTGGACGAGGCGGTGCTGCTCTCGGATCGGATCGTGATGCTCACCAACGGCCCCGGCTCGGGGATCGGCGGCATTCTCGAGGTGGACATCCCCCGCCCCCGGGCCCGCCTGGAGGTGGTGCACCACCCCAGCTACTACAGCCTGCGCTCGGAGATCATTTATTTCCTCAACCGCCAGAAGCGGGTGAAGCAGTGGCGCTCCAGGCCCCACCAGGTGGTGGCCAGCCATGGCCTTGAGAAAGTGAACCTGGATCTGGGTTTTCTGCCCCTGGCCGCCAGTGCCCCCCTGGCCGTGGCGGAAGCCCACGGGCTCTTTGCCAAACACGGTCTCGACGAGGTGAGCCTGATCCGGGAAACCAGCTGGCGCGGCATTGTCGACGGGCTGGTGGATGGCACCCTCGATGCCTCGCTGATGCCGGCGGGGATGCCCACCTGGATGACGGCCGGCGGCCACGGCGGCACGCCGTTGCCGATCGTGACGCCGCTCACCCTCAGCCGCAACGGCAATGGCATCACCCTGGGCCGCCGCCTGGCGGAGCAGGGGGTGCGCACGGTGGAGGACTACCACGCCTATCTGAAGAGCCACGGGCGGGAGCCCCACACCATGGGGATCGTGCATGAGGCCTCGATGCACAACCTGCTGCTGCGTTACTGGCTGGCGGCCAACGGCATCGATCCCGACCACGACGTGCACCTGCAGGCCCTGCCACCGGCCCAGATGCTGGCCGACCTCAAGGACGGCAGCATCGACGGCTATTGCGTGGGCGCCCCCTGGCTCGACCGGGCCATCCGGGATGGCCACGGCATCGCTGTGGCGGGCGATCTGGCGATCTGGCCGGGCCACCCCGCCAAGGTGCTGGGCCTGCGGGAAGACTGGGCCGTGGCCTACCCCAACACCCACATCGCCCTCACCAAGGCGTTGCTGGAGGCCTGCCGCTATTGCGCCGATCCGGCCCACTGGGCTGAGCTCAGCGAGCTGCTCAGCGACCGCCGTTACCTGGGCATCCAGCCGGAGCTGATCCGCTTCAGCGAGGCCAGCGCCGATGGGGACCGGGGCGGGCCGGAGAGCGAAGCAGCGGTGCCGCATCACCTGTTCTTCGGGGAGGGGCTGAACCGGCCCAGCCGCACCGAACACCTCTGGATGCTCACCCAGATGGCCCGTTGGGCGGAGATTCCCCTGCCGCGCAACTGGGTGGAGATCCTCGAGCGGGTCTGTCAGGTGGGGGTGTTCAGCACCGCCGCCCGGGAGCTCGGCCTTGAGGCGATCAGCTACCAGCGCCAGGGCATTGCGCTTTTCGATGGCCAGGTGTTCAACGCCGACGACCCGATCGGCTACCTCAACAGCCAGACGATCAAGCGTGATTTCAGCATCGCTGAAATCCCCCTGGCTCCACCCCGGCGCGCCTGATGGCCGGGAGCGCCACGCTCCGCCCTGTCACAAGCTTCCTCAGCCCAGTTCCTGTTCCCAAGCCCACCTCCCTCAGCGAGATTCCCGATGGCCACGATGCTTCAGCCCCCGGCCGCAGACCTGGCGATCCCGCCGGGCGAGGCCTTCCTGCGCTTCGAGAACGTCAGCAAGGTGTACCCCACCCCCACGGGTCCCTATCCCGTGCTGGAGGGCATCGATCTGGACGTGAACCAGGGGGAATTCCTCTGCGTGATCGGCCACTCCGGTTGCGGCAAATCCACCCTGCTGAACATGGTGTCGGGCTTTTCGACCCCCAGTGAGGGCCGGGTGGTTCTCCACGGCCACACGATCACCAAGCCCGGCCCCGACCGGATGGTGGTGTTCCAGGGCTATGCGCTGCTGCCCTGGTTCAGCGCCTACGAGAACGTGTATCTGGCCATCGATTCGGTGAAGCCCAACCTGCCCACCCTGGAGAAGAAAGAAATCACCCGCGAGCACCTGGCCATGGTGGGGCTCACCGAGGCGGCGGAGAAGAAGATCAACCAGCTCTCCGGCGGCATGAAACAGCGGGTGGCGATCGCCCGGGCCCTGGCGATCCGGCCGGAGGTGCTGATCCTCGATGAACCCTTCGGAGCTCTTGATGCCATCACCAAGGAGGAATTGCAGGAGGAGCTGCTGACGATCTGGAACACCCAGAAGTGCACGGTGTTGATGATCACCCACGACATCGACGAGGCATTGTTTCTCGCCGATCGCCTGGTGATGATGACCAACGGACCGGCCGCCAGGATCGGCGAGATCGTGGAGATCAACTTCCCGCGGCCGCGCAACCGCGAGGAGATCATGGAGGACCCGATCTACTACGGCATGCGCAACCAGGCGCTGGAGTTCCTCTACAGCCGCTTCGCCCACGACGACACGGCGTGAGTCAACAAAAAGCCCCGGCCTGATGGCCGGGGCAAGGGTCCTCGTGTCTCGATCACGGCCGGGCGCGTTGTACTCAGCCTTCCACTTTCACCACAACGGTGCTGTGGGTCTGGGCCTTGGGGGCCGTGACGGTGAGCAGGCCATCGCGGTAGCGGGCTTCGATGCCCTCCCGCTCCAGGCTGGCGCCAAAACGGAAGCTGCGGCTCCAGGTGCCGTAGCGGAACTCGCTGTGGATGGGACCGTCCGCCTTGGCGTCCTCGTCGTTGGCGTCCCTGGGGCCGCTGCTGGCAAAGGAGCGCCGCTCGGCTGAGATCAGCAGGGAGCGGTCGGTGGCCTTCACTTCGATCGAGTCCTTGTCGACGCCGGGCAGTTCCAGCACCACGACGTAGGCCTGGTCGGTTTCGTGCACTTCGGCGGCTGGCACTCGCTCGGCCTGATGGACCTGTTGCTCCAGACGCTCGAGCAGATCGTAGGGGGAATGGCGCAGGGTCAGCATGGTGATGTCCTCCACGGTTGGGATGATTCGGGTGGTATCCAGATCACCCGCTCAGCCAATGTGACGCGTTTTGGTGCCAGCGAAGCTGGCGAAAACCGATCCCTTCCGTACGGCCTTCACGCCTCGGGCGGTCTCCCCTACCGCTGGAGCGGAGAACCGAACGATCAGGCCAGCCACCACCAGCGGGCAAAGGCGGCCGCCTGGCCGCGGGGATGGCCGTCCGGGTCGCGCAGGGTCCAGAGGCGGGCCCCGCTGATGGCGAAACGCCGTCCGGAGCTGTCGATGCGGATGCCGTGGTAGCCGCTGATCGCCTCCTGCCTCCAGGCGCTGGCCAGCAGCCGGGCCCGCTCGGGGCGCTCGGCCGGCTCGGCCGTGAGCCGCGAGGGCATCCCCACCATCTGGGCCCAGGACCTGCGCCAGAGGCGCAGCGCCGCGGCGTTGGCATAGGTCAGCAGGGGGTCGTGGACATCGCCGTCATGGGCGAGCACCACCACCGAAGCGACGAACAATTCCTGGGCCGGCGGCCCCGCGGCGACGATCAGCGGCCTGCCGTAGGCGGACCGGTGGCTCGCGAGCAGCCACCCCGCCCGCTCGATCAGCCCGGGCTGGAGCCAGGGGGGGGCGAGTGGAGGCGTGGTGGCCTCAACCACCGGGGCCCATCGCCTGGGCCATGGCCAGCTGGGCCATCCGGGTGCCCTGGTCACGGAGGCGCTCCAGGAAGAGACGGTTGGCCTCCGGGAAGCGGGGTTCGGCGGCCAGCGGCAGCTCACCGGCCTCATCGAGCCCGGTGTCGCCCTCCATGGCCGGAGTGATCACCACCAGATCCGGATCGAGGGCGGCGGTGTAGCTCCACCAGCGGCCCGGGTCGCTCACGGCGGGGTGCACCGGGTGCGGCACGTGGCGGGCGGCCGGGCGCGAGCCCCCCCCGGCGGCGGCCAGCTGCTTTCTCCGCTGCACGGCCAGATCGGCCAGCAGCTGGTCGCGGGAGCGGCCGCGCAGCTGGAACAGCACGAAGGGGTCTTCGCTGAAGCGATCCCCCATCAGGTAGTAGACGGCGCTGGTGTGCTTGCAGGGGTTGGCCTTGTCGGGGCAGCTGCATTCGCTGCGCACCTCCTGCAGCTTGAAGGGAAACAGGCGCCGGCCACTGGCGGCGAAGGCGCGCTCGATGTCCTGGGGCATCAGGCCGGCCAGCAGCTGGGCCGACCAGCGGGCCTTCTGGCCGAGGGCCTCGAGCACGTAGCCCCAGTCTTCATCGCTGAGCACATCGAGCCAGAGCTTCACCTTGTAGGGCTCGGCCTCGGTGCCCTGCACCCGGGCATGGACCCGGCGCCCCTCGAAGCGAATCGAGATCACGTTGCCGGAGCGGGCGTAGGCCCAGGCGCGCTCGAGCCGCTTCTTGTAGCGGTAGGAGTTGATCAGCTCCATCCACTGCTCCACCCACCAGGGCTGCTGCCCCAGGCCCTGCTGGCCCAGCTGGGTGGTGATCGGGTTGCCGCCCAGGGCGGAACCGGAGCCGGAAACGGTCATGCTGAAAGTATGACGAGCCGCCGGCGAGCGGTGATGGCGTTTGGCCACCCATGGGGGCGTCCCCTTCTGCGTGGATACCCGCTGCATCGACCGCGGCACCTGCTGGCAGTTCGATCCGGCCCACTTCGCCCCCACCGGCCGCACCTCGCACGGGTGGGCCCAGCCGCAGGGGGCAGTGCACTCCTGCGGCTGGGCGTTACGCCGGAGCTTCGGGGCGAGCAGCTGGCTGATCACCCGAAGGCGGTCCGACGGACGCCCCGACAACGTGTTGATCGACTCCCCCCGCTGGAGCGGGGCGCTGGCCCGCCGGATCGATGCCCTGGGCGGTAGGGCCCCCATCTGCTCAGGCACCGCGCCGATGCCGACGCAGCTCCTGAGGCGGAGCATCCCTTCGAGGGACGCGAGCCCCTGCCGCTCGATGCTGATCTGCTGGTGGTGCTGTTCGCCAGGCAGGTGTGTCTCAGCGGCGATCACCTCTGGTGGGGCCTGGATCCACCGGGAGTGGTGGCCCCCACCGGGTCTGCTGGTGGAACTGGGAGGAGCAGCTGCGGTCCGTGGAGCGGCTGCTCGATCTGGACGTGCGCTGGCTCTTGCCCGGCAACGGCCGCTGGCATGCCTTCGCGGCTGGGGAGCGGCTGCGAGAGCTGGAACGCTTGCTGGAGCGGGGGCAACCCATGGGGCTGGGGGAGACAGAGCACGGATTTGCCGGGGTCGCATGGGGTTGTCTGCTGGCCCACGCCTGATGGATCGCCACCGCAAGGAGCTGCCGGATGTGCGCGATGCGGAGGAGGGCAGCGCGGCGCTGGTTCGGCGCCCCTGTGTCGAGAAACTCTCGGCACAGGGGTGGCATGGCACCTGTCTGCAGCTGATCGAAACGTTCTCGACGCCCCGGGGGAGTGACGAGCCCAGCGGACTGCCTGTCACCCAGCGGACAACTGGTTCTCGGACCCGTCTAAGTTGCTGCCTCAGGTCGGGCATGACGAGTTCAGTCGTTCTGCTGCAGGAGCTTTCACTGCCGACGAACGGAGCCTCAATGGTCTTATGCAGCCGGAAGGACTGGACGGGAATGGATCGCGGATGCGGCGAAATACAGTTGAACTAAACCGCTTCGCGGCAGGTTCCAAGAATAATCATAGCCAACTTTTGTCGATTCAAGGC
>NZ_JBSJOZ010000022.1:0-9235 GCF_056633155.1 Cryptocyanus atlanticus LEGE 06306 | reverse complement strand
TCAAGAGCGGTCAACCTGATTGGCGCGACCCCTCAACCAGATTGTCGTCGGACAGGCTGACCAGCGCCGCGCACCGGCGGATGGTGATCGAGCTGATCGGCGAGGCCAAAGTCGCTGGCGCTGGCCTGGTTAGCGCCTGCCGTGAGATCGGCATTTGCCTGCGCACCCTCAAACGCTGGCGAAAGGCCTTTCTTGGTGATGGGGACGGCATGGACCGCCGTAAAGGCAGTCCCCGCGCGGTCGCTCACCGCCTGAGCGAGGAGGAGCGCCAGCGGATCCTGCTGACTTGCAACCAGCCGGAGTACGCCTCGCTGCCGCCGGGGCAGATCGTGCCTGCTCTGGCCGATCAGGGCCTCTTTATCGGCTCTGAATCGAGCTTCTATCGGGTGCTGCACCTGGCAGGTCAATGCCACCGCCGCGGACGTGCACGGCTTCCTCAGGAACCGCGCTCAGTGCCGCGCCTGAGGGCGGATCGGCCCAATGCGCTCTGGTCGTGGGACATCACCTATCTGCCGACCACGGTGCGGGGCGTGTGGCTGTACCTCTACCTGGTGGTCGACGTGTGGAGCAGAAAGGTGGTGGCCTGGGATGTCGCCGAGGTGGAGTCGGCTGAAATCGCGGCGGATTTGGTACAGCGGGCCTGCCTCAAGGAGCGATACCGCCGCCCCAGCGGCTTTGGCAGCCGGCAGTGCCAACAGGCACCACTGATCCTCCATGCCGACAACGGGAATGCCATGCGTGGAGCCACCTTGGAATCACGGTTGGAGGAGATGGGCGTCCTCCGATCGTTTTCCAGGCCAAGGGTCTCCAACGACAACCCCTACTCAGAGTCCCTGTTCCGAACGGTCAAATACCGGCCCGACTATCCAGGCCGGCCATTCGCCAGCAAAGACGAGGCATGCGAGTGGGTAGCGGCGTTTGTCGACTGGTACAACCTCCGGCACCGCCATAGCGGCATCAAATTCGTGACGCCCCACCAGCGCCACAGTGGAGCCGCCAAGGCCATTTGCCAGCAGCGAGTCGAGGTCTACGAGAAAGCCCGGCGGGCACATCCAACACGCTGGAGCCGAAACACACGCTGCTGGCGCCAAACCGAGGAAGTGTGGATCAACAAGCCACCAGAAGAGCCGGAACCGAACCAGGCTCTATCCTTAATTCAGGCCGCCTGAGTGGCAGCCAAGGAGTGACATCTTCCCTGAAAGTCACCGAGGCCTGAGAGCTATAGACCTGTAGATGAATCCGAATTACAAGCAGTCGCTCACATTGGAACTCAGGACCAATGGTATGAAAGGCGTCAAATGGTACTTGGCAAAGCAAAAGTCTCAGATAAGCTTGATGAGCTAATTCTTGGTGCCAAGCAGAATGAGATATCGCTAGCGGTTTTCAAGCCTGCCAAGGTTATTGATTTCATCGTTGAAAGCGAGGAATCCCGAGAGTGGGATCCCAGGAAGCTCAGTGCAATGCGGGCGCACATCGATCAGCTCTCACTTTTTGATGACAACGAATGGAGAAAGACCTTTAAGGTGATTCCCAAGCTACCTTACAAATTCTCATATCGTTTCGAAGATGCAAATGGTCAGCGTAGCCAGCTGCAAATTCTTGACTGGGAAATAGGTGCACTATTCTGGAACTGCTTGTGGCGAGATCAACGCCAGAATGAGCAAGCAGCGATTGATAAGGTCAGGGGAAAGTACTTTGATGAGTTTGTGAGCAAAGATCTTCACTTCTTTCTCGGAACAACTCTCCAGTTTCATTCTGTTGCCCCTAATCCTTGGTTGATTATTGGCGTCTTTCCTGCGCCCTACCAAATCCAGTTGCCCCTTTTCTAGAGGTGTAGTAGTTCCTGTCTTGCCGCTCCACCGAACGCTGCCCCTGAGTGGCAGGCAGAGAGCCTAGCGGCGTGCACCGGAGTTATAGGGGGCCTGTCCACTCTAGGGGTTTGTTATACCTCCGACCATAATGCCCGTCAGTAACCCCTTCAACCAGACATACCCCCAATGAAGTAGCCAGCCGTTACCAGTACCGCCAATCAATGCAGGACTAACGCAGATTCCTAATCATTTGATCGAAGCCAAATTGATGTAAGGGAAGAACTTCTCATCAAGTCGCTTGAAGTGATCGGGCAGCTTCTTCTTAATCTCAGCCGCGGCTTTGACATGCATGGTTCTATCTTTTCCAACCGGTAGGTCGGAGAAAATCGCCTGATGCATTTCCATTTCTACAGCGTCAACCCATAGAGAATGGAGATATTCTTCAACCTCTCTACCGAATAGAAGTCTTGATCCTTGGGTACCCACTAGAAATGCGTTTTGTGCTTCTTGCGAGGGCTTGCCCTCGCGCATCATTGAAGCTATGAACTTTACAGCTGCTTCGTAAATAGCATATCGCTTTTCAAAGAGATCATATCTCAGTTTCTGACTATTTGTTCTCCACTGTCTCCATGATACATAAGATCCCAGTTACCGCAATTACAGGGGTCAGCAGGGCCTGAGACCAAGGTGTAAGAGTTGTGATGTCCAAGGGTCTTGACGGGGTCTTGGTTTCAGCCTAGGGAGGTATAACGCTCAAGATCAGAAGCGGGCGAGGGGACTTGGGGATTGCAGACTTCCTCCGCTCCCGTCTTCTGTATCTTGATGTTAGGCCTTCAATCGAAGTAGTTGATCATACTCTGCATGACTGCCTATCCAGACCCACACCAATTCTTTGCTGTTTACTTGGACAGCCAATGCTCTGAATCGAAGACCAACTCTGGCCGACCAAAACTTTCCGATCTTCTTGAAGTGGAGCGAAGGATGGCGTGGCTCGGCTTTGAGTAATTTGAAACAACGATCAGCCTGGAGTTTCACCTCTGAAGGGAGTGAGTTATAGCAAGCCCAGAAGCGTGGGCTGGCCCGATGCCTCATAATTCAGAACATCGACCCTTCTGCCTGTCGCTCATTGCCTCATCCGCAAGCCAGTCCAAGTTGCCTGAAGTAATATCGTCCTCGATCTGGTGGTCCCAGTCCGTAGCGTCGAACGACTGGAACCAGGCCCGGAATTCGGCCCGCTGGGCCGGCGGCAGCTGCTGAACTGCAGCCTCAATCTCTTCGAGGGTGCTCATGAGTCCAATAATAGCTGACTTCTCCGGCCGGGACATGGCATCCACCTTGTAGGCCTAACGCTCGCCATCACCTGACCGCAATGGGTTACGCTAAAGCTATCTACATGGGCACAGTAAATCTCAGGTGGCGGTTCAGGTGTATGGCGATGTTATACAGATGTCTCACAGGGAATGCATCAGGGTTCTCTTGGCGGAGGATTTGGTTCGCCTTTCTTCTTGCTTTCTGTAGGCTGATACCCTCGCTCAAGAGGACGAGAACCTTCGCGCTTTGGCTTATCTGAGCCACTTGGCCCAGGTTGATAACCCTCGTCTAGTCTAACTTTCTTGCTAGGGTCGCTCATTGTCTTGTGGATAGGTAACGTGGAAGAATTCGATCGAAGCCAAATCATGACACATAATCAGAGTGCCTGCGGTATTATTCTTTTTTCTTTCGAATCCGCCTTTTTCATTAATGATCCAAGCCTCTTCAAGGTAAAGTCTTTCAGTCGTCCCTGATGTAGACGAAAATGAAAGGCTATCGTATTTTCCTCCCAGCTTTGTCCCATCCTTTAGTGTCACAACTATCCAGTATGGTTTGAGACTCCCAAAAATGTAATCCCAAGGATTTCCTGGGTGTGGCAGGATCCGTTGAATAGCAGGCTGAAGCCTGAGCCACTTGTAAGTAAATGACCAGAGAATCGGGGCAAGCAGCAGCACGAAGACGTAGAATGCTGAGTAAGCAGCTGGATTCGAGACTCGAAGACCACTACTCTCAACTGCTGATATCGGCCAAAGAAGAAGCGCGTAGTTGAAGCAACTAATTGCAATTGCGTCTACTATCAGCTTACTGGAATCTTTTGGTGGCCCCGGAAATAATAGCTCATATACTTTTAGTCCAATAAATCCTGGAATAACAAATGCGATAAACAGTAGCAGTTTGTTTTGCTCCCAGATGTCCATTAGACACAGAGCGTTCGAATCTCTAGCATTCTAGCCTTCGACTCGGCCTGGCGCCATTCTGTATAACGCTCGCCATCACCTGGCCGCAGAGAGTGTGTGTCACGAACCCCCCAGGGGGTCAATGGTGATCGGGGGCGGATCAGGTGAATGGCTGTGTTAGCCAGGCCGCTACACAGCAAACATAGCCTGCAAAATACTGAGCACCTCAATCAGCGTGTCATCGTCAATAACGCCTAGGTGCTTAATCAACCGGTCTCTATCGACAGCCCTGAGCTGATCGGCAACCACATGGCCGTCTTTATCATTAAATCGGCAACCTATGCGAAAAGGATAGGGATGTCCACCTGTTGTAAGTGGCGCAACGATAAACGTACGGAGATGAGCATTCAACTCATCCGGGGAAACGACAACGCACGGCCTCGTTTTCCTGATTTCTGATCCTCGCGTGGGATTAAGGGAAACATGGTAGATATCCCCTCTTGAGACAGCTTCTTCTTTTACCACGACCACTCTTCTTCGTCAAAGCGGGTGCTGCTCATTTCATCGAGAAGACCATCTGGATCGACTGCTGCAGCCGCTTCTGCCCAGCCTGCTCTTGGATGCGCAGAGGGTCTAATAGTCAGCACGCCAGGCGCAGCCTCGATTTCGACCTCATCAGAAAGGCCCGCAACCTCAAGTAACGGCTTCGCGAGACGGATGCCCCGCGAGTTCCCAATTTTCACAAGTTTCGCCCGAACCATGGCGACCTCAGACAGGCGTGCACACATTGTAGCCACTTCTGCCGCCATCAGCCTTTGCCTCAGCTCTGGCTAACGCTCCAGATCAGAAGCGGGCCTGAATCACGGCATAGAATTAAGCATACGCTCCCGTCTTCTGAATCTGGTTGTTGGACGGCGGCAACTCGACAACGGTGTGGTCCTCTCACTGAACTGGGAAAACCCCAGAGGTCTTCGATTGTGGCAAGGTTCGTCATGGCTCACTCCGATATGTGTCGATGAGTCGTGGTCCACTTGGATCATATTCATCCAACATCCGCTTCACAAAACCCTGGAGCTTTCCCCCGTCAAGGACGTAGGCGCCCGAAACGCGCAGAGCTGGATGGTGCGGGCCGTTGCCCCCCGCGTTCAAGATTCGTTTCTCACCGAGGATGGCCCAGCACAGAGTGAGTTGCTCGCACTGCTGGAGATCCTGCAGGGCGTCCGCTCGAAGAAGCAGCGTGCTCGGCCCGGGAGCGCTCGCCGTTGGGTCCTGCGCCACGAGCTGACCCGAAGACGTAATGAAATCGGCACCGCAACCCGCCCACTGAAGGCGGAGCTTGGTCATCAGCTCCTCAACGGGGAGTAGAAGCGTGTAGTCGTCATCCACCGAACAGTCGAAGCCGCTGGTCTCCTTGAGATACTCCACGGCGACTTGCCGAAGCTGCACGGGACAGCCGTGCCTCGGCTGCGTCCAACCATCATCGCCAAAGTACGCATTTTGGAAGTAGCGAGATGCGGGGCCCCATCCATGCTCACCCAGAAACATCCCGGTAACGTGGGGCGGGTCCGGCATCCAGCGCCCCATAAAGTCGACCGTCTCTGCCCACTTCAGGTAAGCATTCGCGTCTGACGTTCGAATTAGGTAGGCGTTCGCGACATACCAGAGTTCGCCCCGCGCCACGTCTGATGGGCGCTGATCTGGTGGCACTTCCTCCTTCCAGTTGAAGTAACCGTGCCCGTTCAACCAGCGCGACCCATCCTCAGGGTTCACGCAGACGAGCAGGTCTTCGATCCTTGGCAGACCCTCGACATTAACAACCCAGTCCTTCGGGCTCGCTTCATGTCCCCATGCGGCGTAGGAAGCGGACCCCCACCAAGCTGGCGCGTGCCCGGCCCATGACGTGCCGCCAGGGATGTCACTGATCGTGCATGACGGGTCGATGTCACGCAGGTGGACCTGCCATGGCCCCTGGTAGCTCTGGTCGCCGTCCTCGCGGAACTCTTCCCGATACTGAAAATGATCGGAGAGGAACGCCATCATTTCGTGGTATGCGATCCACTGATACTTCTTGCCCATGCGTTCAGGCTTCGACGCCGCACGACCGTCGCTGCGCACGACGAAGCGATCGAAATGACCGAAGCGTTCGACAGACCAACCGAAATCGAATACACGCTTTAGGATGTACCGTTGCACTTGGTCGAGAACAAAACCTGGTGGTTGGCTGTTCGTGTGCTGGTTCTCTTCTGCGGCCCTGATCGCGCTCAAGCGCGCTGCATGTTCCGCAGAAAGAATCGCTTCAAGCGAACGCTCGGCATCGTCTCTGGCCTTCCAGAGTGAAACAAGCTCGGGCGGGCAATCCTTCTCAAGTTCCGCTTCGAGGGTTTCCTGATTCGGGATTTCGAGTGTAGGTTGACCGTCGGGCCCTTTTCGTTGATCGAACCACGCGCGAACGAACTCGGAAGAAGCATCGGCATGGGCGACGTCCGCCTGATCAAAAGCCTGCCAGGCTGTCAGCTCCTCTTCCGAGAGGTCAGCGACAAGAGCGCTCACCTGCTCAGCGAGACTAGGAGACGGCATCCACGGTGGCTCTTGAAGTCGGAGCGACAGAAAATCTCGTGATGTTATTGATGAATTTGTACCGATGACGTACCACGCGAAGTCACCGTTCATCACCGATTCTACGATGACATTGCGACTCCACTCAAGGTCCCTGCTCTCGTAGGAACCCCGCGCCCAATCTGGTAGTAGCGGCTTAACTTCCTCCTCGGATGGGATGGACGGCCACTCGCTGTTGTACGGAGGACGAATGAACGCCGAGTCGAAGTTGTTCGTCGAGCCGAGATGGAGTGCTCGCTCCACAACGCCTCGCGCGTAGTCGCGCAAGAGGATGTGCGGCGGCGGACTACCAGATTCGAACACGTGGCTATACACCGCTGCGGCGAGGCCACCGACAGCTGCGGTATCATGGCTCCGCATCACGACTCCATATGCGACGGCGTAGATGCGCTCGGCGACGTACGCGTCATCGACATCCGCGAAGCGGTGTACCAACCGGACCATGCCCGCGAGACGCCCCGTGTAGAGGCTGACGAGAGCCTTTGTCGCACGGTCGCGTAGGAAACGGTGAGAAGTCGTGAGCATCCACGCGAGGGTGATGCCACAGAGGTCAACCACGTCGTCAGCAATGACAAGCGTGTTCCCAATGGCCCATGCCCAGTCGACAATGCGATCTACGGAACCGTGACCTCCCCACGCGCTGTAGAGGTAGGTGCTCCACCACGCGTCACGATCTGCCATCCCATCGCTTCGGAGCCGCCGATCTAGGAAAGACGCGTTCAGCGGGTGCTCCGGAACGGTCGCGACAGTAAGCAAGACCTCCAGCGTCTCGTGCAGGTCATGTTCGCTCACGCAGAGATCGTTGAGCACCTTCCGCGTAGCATCAGATAAGGCCGCAGCGCTCCGCCAGATGAGGCTCTGGAGAAAGGCGTGGCTGGTTCCCCAGCGCGCCGCCAGCTGCGGAGCGAACGTCAGCAGCTCCGTGTGGGTTCGTTCGGCGACCTGAATGAACAAGGCCTCAAGCAGTCCGGGAGGCATGTACTCGTCTGCAATTACAGCGGCAAGGGCGCCATCAGCGGAGAACGCGGCAGCCCAGTCCGGTGGCGCGGGCACTTTGTCGAGGAGGGCCTTCGCGACGAGGTGATCGGCAAGCCGCTCATACGCGACGTAGACGACGTCATGCCGGGTCGTTCCCTCGCGAAGAAGGTAATCCTCTGCAAGGACACCTTCAACGACTAGGCCACGAGAAAGGGAACGCTCGAAGTCTCGGTTCGGAAGAAGCGCGTCAACGACTTGGGCCGCTCGTTCACGCTGCAGCCACCGCTCGTTCGCATCTACCAGCGCTGCCGCAAAAGCATCAACGGCGCGGCGCACGAGCGGCGTTCGAGCATCGTAGCTGAGTTGTTGGGCCAGTCTGGCGTTGACCGCGTCGAGGTATAAGTTGAACACGGCCGAAATCCCGTGGAAGCCGCGAGGAAGCCGCTGGTGACCCTGTTCGTTCAGGCCTCGGCAAAGCGTCTTCAGGAATAGAGGGTTCTGGAACTCGGGCGCGAGGAGCGGAGTCGATGGAAGCTCCAACCCATAGTGGACGAAGAATGTCTTCGTGGCGTCGTACTCGTGCTCGCGAAAGCCGTGATGCGACACGAGCAACGCTCTGTCGCGCACCTCCGATGGGATAACCACGTCCTCGTACGAACTGCGCACCGAAAGAACGACACCAAGCCAGGGAGACCGCTCCACCTGGGCCAGGAATGCGGCCAAGTGAGTCGGCCAAACTGTGCGTCCCGTGCCCTCGTTGATTGCGTCGATGGCGATCAGTGCCCGCTCGCCACTCGCCTGTGCTGACGCCTCTAGCGCCCCGGTGAACTCCTCAGCGGAGAGGCCGGCAAGGTCAAGGTGCTGCAACACCTGGGGCCACGGCGCATCGTTGCTCACGAAGCGTTGACCCATCAGCAAGACGGTCGGCTGGTGTGCCTCAACGCGTCGCGTCACCACATCGCAGAGGAGATGCGTCTTGCCTGTGCCCGCGTTGCCGCGCAGGACAAATGTACTGCTTGCGGCCAACTCGTCAGCTCGGCGCAACGCTTCGGACGCTTCGCGCAACTCGCTCTCCAGGCGTCGCAGGGTGTAGCCGCGCTCCCGAAACGGGTTCGTACGGTATCGGCCGTGACCAGCCTCGACATTGGGCTGCTGCGAGTCATGTTCCTCTGCACGCTTCTCGAGGTGCGCGGCAAGTGCCTGCACCGGCACGCTGGTCGCTTCGATCTTCTCGATGACGCCCGCGAAGGGCAGTGGGCCGGCAGCGACTTGTGAAATGGAACCCAGCGCTTTCAAAACCGACTGAACGGTCTCGCAGAGGCTGGCTGTCATCGCCGCAGTCTCGGCGTCGGCGATTGAGTGCTCTGAGTATCGGGCCCTCAGAAGGGCTTCCCTTAATGGGAGAGCTAAAGCCTGGACACGGTTGAAAAACCTCTGCGTTCTCCCGAACGCATCCAGGTCTTCGGCGATCGGCAGCTCGACGTGTATTTCGGGCGTGTACCGTGGCCCGGCCGCCCTGATCGC
Organism: Cryptocyanus atlanticus LEGE 06306; assembly: GCF_056633155.1. NCBI lineage: Bacteria > Bacillati > Cyanobacteriota > Cyanophyceae > Synechococcales > Prochlorococcaceae > Cryptocyanus > Cryptocyanus atlanticus. The sequence goes on along the minus strand of NZ_JBSJOZ010000022.1, from coordinate 99 downwards.
CTCGTCGAGGCGCGCAGAGAACCACGCTCCGTCGAAGCCTCGCTTGGGCTTCCCCCGATTTTGTGGACAGGTCTCAGGGGTTCACAGGGATGAGTGTAT
>NZ_JBSJOZ010000021.1:0-10448 GCF_056633155.1 Cryptocyanus atlanticus LEGE 06306 | reverse complement strand
TTGACTATCGCGGAAGCCATATTCTTGGCAAAAGTCTCGAGGGGTTGACCCAGAGAGAGTGTACCGCGCCCCTCAGGGGGATCTAAATCATTATGGATTTAACTCCTCGTCATTGTCATGTTCGCACCCCCATTGCAACCGTAACAACCTGAGAGCCTATGAAGCTAATGACAGATAGTTTATCGGCTGTGAGTTCAACTGCCAGCAGAGATATCATCAGCTAGTCTCGCCGGCACGAGGATCCAACCTGCAGCATGCCGCAACCGCTCCACATCCTGAGCCAGCCTTAGAGCTCGCTCACCGTGATGAAGGGCCAGCCTGGCTTGGGCCCTAGCCACTTCACGGATCCCGGGCTCAGGCAACTGGCTGATCAGGAACAACCCCTTTTGCAACCGCAGTCCGACCTCAAGGCAGGGGGCCCCATCGCGACCGATGGCTTGAAAAGCATCGTCGAAAAGATCCTCAAGGGTGAGTTCATGAGTCCAGAGTCGTTCAAAGCGCACGGATTCGTCAGGGTTTTCACGGCGCAGGCGGCAGACCTCTGCCCACTCAGTGAACAGACGAACAAACGAGCCGATGATGTGGATGGCGGTGCCAGGGTCATTCACGGCCGGTGAGAGGGCCCTGCTTGCAATTTCAGACAGCGCCACCAAACCGAATCTGGGGTCATCATCAAAGGTGCGTCGATCGCCGATTCGAAACGATCTTGCCAGGCGTTCAGTGGTCCCACTCTCCAGCGGAATTGGGCTGATCGTTTGGCCCAGAACTCGTTGGGGGGTGACGAATGCTCCGGGTAAGGTCTCGATCACAATCTCAACATCGAGAGACTCAGCTATCTGTTGAAGTTCGGCTAAATCGATCCTCTGGAGATAGCCTACCTTCTTCGCTTGGACCGGCGAGGCGAAAGGTGCATTGGTGGCGAAGGGAAAGATCGCGGTTCTGGCACGAAGAGTGGGACGCCAGCCACGCTCCAAAAGGGCACGGCTGGCCGCCTTCTCCACCTGGCTGATTGTGTTGGTCACCCGCCCAAGCCTGGCGATGCGGTCGACCCATGTGACGAAACTCAGGACCACCACTGCAAAGACGGTCACGGTGAGAAGAAACAGTGCCAAGCGACCGCTGCGGCCGTAGACCCCGTTGATCAGAGCCGTCAGAGCCACGATCCCAAAGATGAACGCTCCGATGAATGTGGATAGGGCGAATTGGGAAATGTCATCGGCCACTACCAGAGAAAAGGCACGAGGCGTAGCGACGGTGGCGGCCGAGGCATAGGCCGAGAGCATCGAACCGGCTGCAAAAACCGCGATCACTAACATGCTCGACGTGATGATCCGCAGGAGGGTCTCAAGCGTGTCAGCCGAGACGTCGGGGAGAGGAGCGGCGGGAAAAAGCTGGTCAGCCAGCTGGGCCAGTCCGACCCCGAGGAGGGAAACAAGACACAACATCAGCGGCCGCGCCCAGAGCTTCTCCCGCAGGCGGTTGAGCGTGAACGTAAGGCGCCCCCGCAGGCCAGAAGTGAAGAAAAGGGGTGGCATTGGAGTTCCACGGTGCAACGGTGCACCTGTAGGCAGATCCACAACCTAAGGAGGCAGCTTCCGAAAGTCCTCAACGGCGTCGCCAACAGCCGAGCTGGTAAAGGCTGTTCAACCGCGCAAGATCCCAGCATTAGCAGTGGGTCTGCGAAGAATCCAAGTCTGAGGCGAATGCCCCCTCGAGGCTGTCGCTGTTGCATGATGCGAATGCTCGTGGTAGGGTCGGCTTACGGACGTCAGTCAATCATGATTGACACACCTGAGTAGCTACAAACTGCCAACAGGCATTTTCAATGCTTCTCAATGGTGACTTTCCCACTGCTTTGCTATCAAGCAATGGTTTTACAATCAGAAGAAAATGGCTATATTAGCCATCAAATCTGAACCTTGAGTGCATTGCGCTTCCATCAATGAGGAGCACAAGGGAAACCTGCGGAATATCGATTGATCCAAAGATCATTACTGGTGTGGCCCTTCAGTCACAGCTGAGTTCATACTCAGTTTCTTCGTATTGATAGGATCGCTCACGGGTATTGCACGTCGGCCGTCAGTCGTTGGCCTTGCGTCCATTGTCGTCAACCTACATTGAATACAATGAATAACTCTATCCAACAGAAGAGCTCTGTGAGCGGAGAAGACCGCGCCGCAGTGGATAAACAGCTTTGGCAGGCAATTGTTGACAAGCGTCAGGTCGAGATCGACGCTTGGAACCAGCGGATCGAAATGCTTCGTGACAATTTGACGCAACTTGGCGACGATGCCCGACTTGTGGCTCAGAAACGCCTTGACGACTTGGTTCAGGCCCGGGATCAAGCCGTCGATCAACTCAGCCGGTTGCGGCAGGCCACCCAGGACAACGTTGAAAATCTGCTCAAGCAGAGCGATGCGACTTTCCAGAATCTGGCTGAAACGTTCCACGACCTGGTCGAAAGCAACACATGAAGCAGACGGATCGTCCCCGTCACCGCTTGTTCCAACGCTTTCATCACGATGACCTATTCGAGCAACACCACCAAGGTTCTTGACCTCACCGCAACCATGCCCTCCTGGATTAAGGAGCATACGCCTGCTGGCGTTACAGAAAAGCTGGTACAGGAACTCAGCGGAAGCTCATGGTTGCTGGTAGACACTAATGCCTTGGCCGGCAACGATGAGACTCTGGCCCTGCGAATGATTCTTGAGCGTGTCGCTTCTGTGGGGGGATCCATCGCACTGGATGTCGGCTGGCAGCCTAAGCACTGGGGCTTAGCCCCAGGTTCTCCCCCAACCACTGGGGTCCTGCGACGGTTCCGGACCCTTGCAGAGGCTGCTGCCCTGTTTAGCTGCACTGATCAGGAAGCCGAATGGTTTTTTCATGAGACCGATCCGGTTCGCATTCATGAAACTCTCCCTCAGCGGCCAGCCGTACTGATCAGTGATGGGATTGAACCGATGCGGTGGTGTATAGGAGGCCACAGTGGCCATGTAGAGACCATAGCCAACAGGCATGCTTTTCTGGAGCATCTTCTCAAAGGCCTTAGTCGTCATCCCGAGTTGTTGGGAGGAGCTGCCCCCGGACGCGATGCCGTGGCCGATCCCCATAGTCTGGCTGAGCTTCTGAGAAGTGCTGCTGAGCAGAAAGGATAATGGTGTTGAGAGAGTGTGTTTCAATTAAGCATGTCTAGCAGCCAGTAGATTGTTTCTCCTATTCATTTTCATTCCTATATCGGGGCAGGCCGTTCACGCCTTAAAGGCTGGTTCTGCCGGCTCCGATTCACTAATTGTCCTTGAAACCGGGTGAGCCCCAGTCGGCCATCGGATGACATGTGACCCCCGTCAAGGATCCTCACGAGGTGCTAGCTACGAGAAGGTGCACGTCGCGATTGACGAAGCCAGCCGCTGGCCTACGTCAAGGTGTTGGTCGGGGAGCGGGGGGCTTCCTGAGCCGTGCTGTGGCCTAGTTCAATGGCCAGGGGATCGAATGCCATCGGGTGCTCAGCGACATCGACTCTGCTTACAAGTCCCGTTGGTGGCGAAAAGCCTGCCAAGCCATTGGATTGAAGGGGAAGAAGGCCAAGCCCTACACCTACACCCCTCGAACGAACGTCAAAGCTGAGCGATTCATCAAGACATTGCTGGAGGAGTGGACCTATGTGATGCCTTAAAGCTCCTTAGGGCCTCCTGAGAAAGGTAAACGGTGCCTCAACTGATAACGCTGGGGAATCCCCTCCAGCTTGCCGATTGATCCTCATGCGGCAGCAGGCTGATCATTCAGCACCGCTATATCGGAGTGGCAGGCTGCTCTATGGGCCAGAAGCAGCTGTAGCCAGCAGGCCAAAAGGACAAAAAGAAGCTCTAGGAGCTTGTCGAGGTTCATGACGAGCACATTCAACGCAATGGCGGAACCCTGGGTCGTGGCAAGCTTCTCGCGGATCAGACCCCATCCATACCGCCGTTTCCCCTGGCCGATCTTGCCCTCAACGGCATTGCGCTTTCGCTGGTCATCAAGAAACTGCTTCTTCTCCTCGGCCAGCAACTGTGGATCGCTCTTGGGGCGACCGAGGCGTGGACCGCTCAAACGAATGCCATGACGCTGGCAGAAGGCTCGATTCGCCCGAGTCCGATAAATCTGATCAGCACAGATGACCATTGGATAGTGGCCATTTCGGCGTCGATAGGCTCTTGCCTGAGCCTTTAGGTCTTCTCCTTCGTTGTAGGGACTATAGCTCAGCCTATCAAGGAAGGTGAATCCATCGCCAGTGACTGAGATTGAGATCTTGGCGCCAAACTCAACGTTGCTTCTGGCCTTGCCACGCACGATGGGCCTGATGTGAGCTTGGTAGAGACTCACGATTCGATCGGGGATGCTCCTGCTGTCTGAGTGATAAAGAATTTTCTGCTGACGCACCAGTTCACTGACCACCAGCAGCTTGTGGTACCAATACCGACCTGTCGCCAGAAGGGAGCCACCACAAGCGATCAGGGCATCAATACTGGCCAGATTCCGCTCCAGATGACTCAGTTGCTGCTGAATGGCCTTGCGGATCTTGCTGATGCGAGGTCGCTTCTTCTTGGCCACGGCCAGAAATTGCTGTCTGGCATTCTTGCGATGGGTTCGAGGCTTATCGCCAAAGAGTTCTCTGACCTGAGGATGCATCGTATCGATCAGCCTCTCCGTGACCTCTCTGGCCTCATTGAGCAGAGAGAGATCCGTTGGGTATCGGATATCGACTGGGACGCACGTGGCGTCAATCAACCGGGTTCCCTGATTGGAAGATGCTTTGTCAGGGCCAGGCTGCAGAGGCTGATCACTGCTGGTCAAACCAGTGTCGTTGTCACCATCCTCATTATCCTGGGATTCTGCAGATTGAATGATGCTCAGGCCATGACGGACGATCCTCTCGTTGCAGTCGTTGACGACTGATTCCGGCAGTCGCTTGCGGAAATGGACCATCATCGATGGATCAAACGGGGCCGAATACTAAAAGGCCTCCAGGCCGATGAAGAATTGGAGATAGGGATTTTCCTTGATTTGCTCCACCAGTTCCTCGTCGGTGAGGCCCAGGCGAGCCTTGATGATCAATGCTCCGAGCGCCATTCGGAATGGCTTGGCGGGCGCTCCAAAGCCCTTGCAGAACTGCGACGCGTAGTCATCTTCCAGGTCATCCCAGGGGATGAGCTCTGCCAGCTTGATCCATCGGTTCTCACCAGAGAGTTTGCCGCCAAATGGCTGGGGTTCCCCCGATTTTGAGGACAAGGCGATAAGGGTCACGCCATGACCACCAGACTGTCCATCGATGACCAACCCCACCAGATCACGGCGCCGGTTCACGGCGCAGCAGAAGGCGGAGGCCGTGGAGTTCTGCCTGCAGGAGGGCCTTTCCTGCAACACCGTCGCTCAGCGCCTTGGCCTTCCCTCCAGCAGCCTGGCCCGCTGGGTGCGGCAAGCCCGCATTGACCGCGGCCAGCCGGGCTCGAAAGACCAGGGCCTGCTCACCAGCGAGGAGCGCGCCGAGCTCAACCGGCTCCGCAAGGAGAACCGCGAGCTGAGGAGGGAGAAGGATTTTTTCAGGCTGGCGGCAGCGCACTTTGCCAAGGAGCAGCTGCCGCCGAGAGGTTTCGCCTGATCGACCAGCTGGCCGCGTGTCACTCTGTCTCCTGGCTGTGCCGGCAGCTGGGGGTGGCCCGCAGCGGCTTCTACGCCTGGCGGCAGCGGCAGGAGGCGCCGGGAAAGCGGGCGGCCGAGAACGCCCGGCTCACCGCTGAGATCCAGGCCGTCTTCCAGCAACACCGTGGCTTCTACGGATCCCCGCGGATCCACCAAGAGCTGCATGCTGCCGGCCATCCGGTGGGTCGTCACCGTGTCGCCCGCCTCATGCAGCGGGCTCAGCTCAAGGCCAGGGGCCGCAAGCCTTTCAGGCATTGCTCCAGGGCAAGCAAGGGGGCTGCTGGGGTGGTGGAGAACCTGCTGCAGCAGGACTTCCAGCCGCCCGCCCCGAACCGTTGCTGGGCCGGTGACATTACCTACATCCGGACGTCTGCAGGCTGGCGGTACCTGGCCGTCTGGATCGATCTGTTCAGCCGCCGCGTGGTCGGCTGGAAGCTCGATGGCCGCATGGATGCCGCCCTGGTGATCGAGGCCCTCAACCGGGCGCTCGGGCATCGCCAGGTGGCGCCTGAGACGCTGCTTCTCCACACGGACCAGGGGAGCCAATACCGGGCGAACGACTACCGCGATCTGCTCCGGCAGCGCAAGCTGTCCTGCAGCATGTCGGCCAAGGGCTGCTGCTGGGACAACGCCGTGGTGGAGAGCTTCTTCTCCACCCTGAAGCTGGAACTGGAGCTCGACGACAACCGTAGGGAGCTGATCAGCCCGCAAAAGCTCCAGCGCGATCTGGCCTTCTGGATTGAGGGCTACTACAACCGCGAACGGCGCCATTCAACGATCGGTTACCTCAGCCCGATCGACTACGAGCAGCAGTTCATCGCTACCCGTACACTCACCCCTGTGAACCCCTGATCGCTGTCCACGGAATCGGGGGAACCCCAGGCAGGAAGAAGTCCTCAAACGAGAGCTGATGACGAGGCTCGCGTCGATACATGTGGAAAACTCTGGGCGGCTTTTCGGCGGAATTGAGCCGATTTGCCCACATTCTACCGTTGATAATCGCTCAGATCGACTGCGGTGCAACCCGTCTGCCCATTCTCAGGAGGCCCTCCTTAGCGGCTCGCAATGAGATGATGCCGGCCTATCTGCGGATCTATAACGGCCGCAATTGCCACATGGCCTTGGGTGGCCTCACCACCCAACAGCGACCCGCTCTGCTGCAGGCATTTACAACCTGATATAAAAGCACACCTAGCCAGCCTTTGGAGCCGCTCAGGGACGTAGTACCGATAGAAAATAGAGGCTTGAAGTTCGAATGCAGCGGCCCGTAGCAAGAACTGATCCAGCCTGATCTGGGTAGCGATCGTCAGATCAACGTGTTCAGCCGCCAGTTATGCGTCCTAGCCCTTCCCGTTGAGGCAGGAAAAAAAGGGTAGAAGGACGAGGGATTGAACATCTGTGGAAACAGAGTCCAGTTGATCCAGGTCATCGGTTCATGCGCACCTGTTGCAACGGAACCCCACCCGGCAGCGGGGGTTGAGGGTGTCACGCGGCGCAAGGGCCAGGCGAGTGCGGGACTGTGATCATCATCGCGTTGTAGCAGTCAGACTGGAAGGACGCCTTTCTGGATTGGATCAAGACGTCGAGTATTACATCTTCCAAAGTACTTCCGGCCGTGCCAACTACATACCTATGATAGGCAATATGTTAAGTAGATGCCATGAGCTATGAATCTGTTATTAAGTATGGGCGCATAGTTCAAATAATTGCGGCCGCTCTGCTCGTATCCTCCGCAGTGGAAGCTTCGGGACAAATAATGAACCCCGACACAGACCCTGAATTCAGAAAGTACTTGATTAGCAACATGGCGAAGAAGTGCAAGGCTAATCCCGCGGACTATACCTCCATTTTCAAGCCTGATACTCGCCGAGAGCTGCAAGGCCCTAGATTGGCAACATGGTGCCAGTGCTTTGCGACTATCTATACCAAAGAACTCGGCTCTAAAGAGGTAAATACCGAAATCACTGAGACGTCGCGGTCGACAAGAGAAATGGAGGAGAGGCTGAAGGTTAAAAATGAGCAGATGAGAACACTTCGCCAACAAGTAATCCCCAAAGTAGCAACGTACTGTTATCAATCTACCATGCGGCAGCAGTAGGTAATGCCTAACGATTAAAAAAAAGATGGCTTCCATGGGCTCTATCTACGGCATTCTACGATTTCCCGCATTAATTCTGAGGACGTGATACCGGGCAACAATGGTTAATCTGTCGTTTCCTATTCGCTGGTTGTTCTGAATGTCACCACAAGGCTGGCTGCCCTAAATTTCGCGAAACAACTCGATTTCTCGACTTGAGGCAGCCTGAAATGGATGGTATTTTCTATGATTGTGCGTCGGCGGCCGCACGACTGATTGCTTAATTGAAGTGTATGTTGACCACTCCAATAACAAGTGCCGTGTCGCGCGATCTCTGTACTTGGTCTTTCGTGCTGATGACACTTGATGCGGCATTAATTCTCACTACGCCGAAGCGTGTCCGTAAGGAGGTTAAGGCTTTCTCGCGTATTGGAATGCGACCCTCTCCCTAACAAACATCGAGCTCATGTCGTGGTTACTCTCGGCCATCATGGCTACTTCCTCTGAGCGGCTTAAAGATGGAATCGTGCTGAGCTAAAAAGGCATTTTCTGGAGTCTTGTTGTCGCTGCCTGTCCCCTGCTTGCATCAACTATTTCTTGGCTTCACGACAATTTTAAACACTTTTTATCGGTCGCCCCACCCGGCGACGGGGGTTCAGGGTGTCACGCGGCGCAAGGGCCAGGCGAGTGCGGGACGACGAGCGCAGCCCCGCACCACTGGAAGGGCCTCAGAAGAGTGAAGCCACTCCCGCACCCTTGCGCGCGCGTGATCGATCTCCCCTCGCCACCGCCGGGCTGGGTGGGTTAGGTCAGTGAAGCTCAATACGATGGGTAGTAGTGCAATCAAGATGTTCTTATTGAACATAGGTACTGAGGTCGCACTAGCGATAGGCTGACACAGTTATTCAGTAGTCCGCTGAAAAGGAATAGGTCTTCTGTATATCGTCTTTGTCGTCTCTGGGCCGTCGCTTCTGGCGAAGAGAATTTAGGCATGAACAATAAGTTCAGATTTTATGAAGACCCTCCCATAGTATCGGCAAGGTAGCCCGCCCGATCGCTTCGACGTGGCGACGGTCTGTACCGCAGCAGCCACCAAGTACGACCAAGTTCGGGAGAACCTCAACGAGGTGGCGGTACAGCTGAGCTAAATCCTGAGGGTCACCAGAATCAAGTTCGGAGGCTGCATCGAGCTCCTGGTGGCTGAGCCGGGAGGCATTGGCTCGCAGCCCGTAAATTCGTTCTCGCCAGCCACCCCCAGCGCCCAGCACCTCGCAGAAGTGAATGGGATGGGCGCAGTTGATCATGTAGTAAGCCGGTCGGCACTCCGTTTCTTCATCCACCTGCTCGATAGCCTCGCCCAATGGCTGGCCGCTGGGAAGCCGTCCATCAGTTTCGAGCGTGAATGAAATGACGACAGGCAGCCCCTGTTCGCTGGCTGCCTGGGTGATCCCGATTGCTTCTGCAGCTACGCTGATGGTGTACGCCGATACAAGGTCGACCCCAGCTTCGGCAAGCAAGGGCATTTGCCAGCGATGGAAGGCTGTGGCTTCATCGGTTTCCATGACCTGGTCAGCAATGTAACCGTCTCCTCGCGGACCTACGTTGCCGCTGATCAATAGGGGGCGAGTCTTCCCACCATTCGTTATGGAAGACTGTATCGCGTCCTCCTCCGCTCGCAGCTCGTGCATCAGGGCGATAGCCTCCCGATTCGCATTGGCCAGCTCTTCGAGGTCGTAGCCGAGCCGAGGTCCCCAGGCGGGATTGGCACGCCAAGTCGTGCTCTCGAGCAGAAAGCCGACATCGACCTGACGTGCCAATGCCAAGTAGGTACGGAAATAGTTCGCCAACACCTTGCGGCCGTGCTCGCGACGCAGCAGGTCGAAGGCAGCAAAGCATGGCAGATCAATGCCGTGGTGGAAGACAAGAGTGGTCTCCAGTCCGCCATCTGTGAGCAATGGCTCTCTATTTAATTGAGGAAGTTCACGCTGTGCATAAGTCTTGGACATCAATAGCAACTCACAATTTCAAAATTATAGTCACATCAACAATTCCTGCCAGATTGTTCTATTGAGTTCACAAGCTGCAGGATAGCTTCATATCTTCTTTGTCCAGAGTGGTTCGTGCAGTTGCGCTTTCAGTCGATCAGACATCCCTTAAGTTCTTCCGTGGCGACGTTGACCGGGCTAGTGACCAACATCGTTGGAATGGCGTTCGGCTCTAATCAGATCTCTCCTCGCCCTACAGGGACCGGTGGTTCAGGGCACGGTGGCCGGACGCCTTGCCGCGACTGCGAAGGCTGAGCGCTCAAGGATGCTGCTCTGAAGCCGAGCACGTTGCTCCTACTGCCGGCGTGTAAGAACGTAAGAATCGCCAAATCCGCTGCGGCAGCCAGGGTCCTGGAACTTTCGGTTCTAACGAATGGCAGACGGCTCAAGGCCCGTTCTGGCGGTTGAGCCCTTGGGCGCCGAGAAATCTGGCAGGGGCCACTGCTCTAATACACCTGTACCGGTCGCGCGATCCATGGCTCAGTTCCGCCTCTCACGCCCTCGGTTGTCCCGCGATGAACCAATTGAGGACTGGCCCTACCTTGATCGGGAGGTGTTGCTGCCCAGCCGCAGCCGACGGGTCTGCTTCACGTGCCACTGGTTTCGGCATCACCCCGGGGCGAACTGCATCCCCCTGCTCACCTGCC
>NZ_JBSJOZ010000020.1:0-16033 GCF_056633155.1 Cryptocyanus atlanticus LEGE 06306 | reverse complement strand
CGACTACGAACAGCAGTTCATCGCTGCCCATACACTCATCCCTGTGAACCCCTGACCGGTGTCCACGAAATCGGGGGAAGCCCAATCGGCCGCTATGGCACGAGAATCTAGTCAGGCAAAGGAGCCTAAACAGGAATCACTTATGCATCCTCTTATGCAGGATCGCGCGCAACGCTCCTATGCCAGTGAGCTGACGGCTGACTGACGGAAGTGGTCTAGCCCCACCACCAACCTGCGCCCAGGCGGTCGACGCTAGCTCCGTTGAGCAGGGTCCGCGGATGCAGAAGGTCGCGCCGGTGAGGCACTCTGTGCCTGCCATCCGCGGACGGTCCATGGACTCGATCACTGCCCAACCGGACGGGATCCGCCTGAGCCAGTGGGTCGCCACTGCCCCGGTCAGTCGCTCGACGGCCTACGAGCTGCTGCGGGTGCTGGGGATCGAGACGGAGAAGGTGCCGATCCATGGCAGCCGGGCTCCGGTCGCGGTCCTGACGGCAGCGCAGGTGGAGGTGATGGACGCCGCCGCCGCCCGGATTGCTGGTGGAACACCGCTATCCGCGATCGCTGCTGCGATTGTGAAGAGACCATCTGCGGATGGTCCGTGGATGGCTGCTGAACCGTCCATGGACCATCCGCAGACGGCGCTCACGCTGCTGGAGCGCCTGGAGGCAATCGAGCGGGCCATGGCGACCGGAGCGCCGCTCACGACGAGTGAAGTGACCCAGCTGATCGGTGCGCGGCCTGGTGGTGATGTGGTCCATCGGGGAAGGCTGACGGTCCGCAGACGGTCCAGGAACGTGTGGACGATCGATCCGCCACGAGTCCCTGTCAACGACGTCCAGCGGGGTCTTCAGGAATACCTCGAGACCCTGGCGCCATAGGTGGACCCGATCCAGCGAAAGGAAACCAAGTCCGCGGACCGTCCACAGATGACCTGATCGCATCCGCGGACTGTCTGTGGATCATCTCTAGGCGTCCGTGGATAGTCCGCGTATGGTCTGGGGTCGCCTGCCCCGCCGACCCATGAACGACCACGAGATCACCGGCCGGGACTGGACTGCCAGCCCCTTGGAGCAAGGGGGATCCCGCCAGTGGCGGTTGGACCTGAGCCGTTTTAGGGTGAATGGACTGAATCGTTTGAATACGTGGCTACCTCGGTGCGGCTGGCCCCAGAGACCGAAACGCGGCTGGACAGGCTGGCCCATCGGACGGGGCGGACGAAAGCCTTCTACCTGCGCGAGCTGATCGAGAACGGGATGGACGACCTCGAGGACGCTTACCTGGGCGCGCTTGCGCTGGAAGCCCACCGGCGCTCTGGTGAGCCGGGCATCCCCATGGAAGACCTGGTGAGCGATCTTGACCTGGACGGTTGATTTCACCCAAGAGGCCGCACGGCAGCTCCGCACCCTGGATCGCTCTGCTGCCAATCGCGTCACTCGCTACCTGAGAGAAACGGTCGAGCGGTGTGATGACCCCCGCCAGCGCGGCAAGAAGCTCACGGCCAACATGGTCGGGTTGTGGCGGTACCGGGTCGGCGACTACCGGGTGATCTGCAATCTGGAAGACGAGCGGATGCTGGTGCTCGTGGTCCGGATTGGCCACCGCAGTGAGGTCTACGGCTGACTTCCTCCGATCGGGAGGATGCGCCCGTGGGGGGCATTAAAAAAAAGCTCCTCCCTACCCTCTGGTAGCTCCCTGCAAAAAAGGAAAAGGACGATGCTCAACCCTCAGCAGCAGCCCTCGCCAGCTCTGAACGACGCCTACAAGGCCTTGGGCCATGAAGGCGGAACCTCGAATCCAGAGGTGATCCGCAAAATCGCGGAGGTAGGAGACCACTGCATGGCCGCCTACCTCTGGGAGCAGCGGAGGCGCCGTTTCCTCTGAGGCTGCGAGTACCTGCCTGGGCCACAGGTACGCAAGCGCAGCGTGATTACTTTGAGGGGGGCTAAATCACGGCCCCTTTCTTGATGGAATCTCTCCCAGGTTGGAGTGACCCTGCGATTTGAAATTGCGACAGAAGGTCCCTGCGTATCAGCCGGACAGTGTTCTGTACAAGATGGCATGGATCCCCTCACGCTGGTGAGTAAATAAGAGAAAAGGCCGACCAGGTAGTGCTATTGAAGGAGGGGCGCCGATTGGATCGACGCCCACTTCTAGGAGTTACCGTCCGGACTATTGGTGCTTCGCGCCCCTTAGAGGTGCACGCGAGAAATAGAGATGTCAACCGCAGATAGACAAGTAGGCCGCTGGAGTACCGGCAAGGCATTGCCATCCTGCCCGATAGTATTAATTATACTGAAAGAGCTTATCTTGGCTTGTCTGTAATAATATTGCATGAGCTAGCGGAGCAGTAAAGCTCTATTTTTATTGGCACGCTGATATTAATATCTTTGCCGGGCAATAATAGGATAATCGCTGTTATTATCCAGCCCGGCGTGAGCTTGACTTGTTTCATTTTAGTGTGATGTTGTATTAATGAGAAAGATTTCAGCTAGATAGCTTTTGCCCTGTTCCTTATAATTTCTCTTTCCTTGCCTGTTAGTGGTTGCATCCACGGACGGGCACTAAGAGCCGATGTAGCCTGCTTGCTTGACAAGCGTGCTATCCGCGCTTAGACTTTGGTTAGAAAAATAGCCAAGAAACAAAGATATACAGACGAGCGGACAAGCCTCGCGTCTGTATATCCTCTTAAACAAGAATCAGCAAAACAAGCAGAAATCCTTCTCGTCTGTTTTTCTTTGTTTATTTTTCATCGTCTGACGAAAGTCTCTGTTCGCATCCAGTTCTCCCTCAGTAATCTCTCCGCGAACGCGAGGTTTCCGATACATCGAGCGGGACAGGTTGAGAAGCCTGGAGCCCACTAAGTCTTTGCATCACTGCCTCAGCGGCAGGTGCGTCTTGGGGGCTAAATAACAGCAGGCATTATGATCGCGGAGTGAGCTTTGATCAAAATGGACCGCTCTCGACCGAGTGGCCAGGCGTGACGCGAACGGCCAGCGGTTCTGGCAGGTGCTAGCGCACGGACCGGGGCCGTAGCGCCGGCGCCTGGAACCCCGGTCCTGCTGGAGCACGACGCCACCCGCTTGGTCGGGGAGGTGGTGCACGCCGGCATCGACCGGCAGAGCCGCACTGGCTGGGCCGAGATCCGCTGGGGGGTCGATGACGACAGCTGCCAGGCCGCGCTGCTCCGCCGCGGCTGGCGGAGGATCTCCCCGGGCTTCGCGGGCACGGCGGTGCGGCAGCTGCCGGGTTCGCGGGTGCTGCTGGTCGAGGACTGGGAGGCCACGGAGCTCATCCTGGTGCGCCGGCCTGGGCTGCGGGGGACCGGAGCGCTCGAGCTGGCGGCACCAGGTGTGGCGGGGCTTGCCGGTGGCCGCCACCAGAGTTAGTGTAGTAGCAGTCGTTTAACGGCCTCGATTATGCGGGCACCAGTTCGGCCCACCCGGGACGCCATCGCAGCGATCCGGCTCACGCCATCAGAACACTCGGCACTCCATGCAATCGCAAAGGAGAGGGGATTCTCCGTTTCCGATTTCATCCGCCTGGCCCTTATCAGGGAGGGAGTAAAGCTGACCGTGGAAGAAATAGCCGCCAATCTCACAAAGGAAGCCAAGCATCTCGGACTGTGTGAATGATCCCATAGACAAAAGAGGGCCCGACCGAAGTCGGACCCTCTCCTGAAACCTTGCTGATTCTTCCTCCAGCCGCCAAGCAAAAGGGAAGAAATCAGCCATCCACCAACCACAACGACCTCAGGAGGCCGAGCAACTGATGCACAACCACAAAGCGAGAGACGCCAAGCAGTCATGGACCTGAACCACAGTCTGACTGGAGGGCCAGACCGCGTGAGTGCCCCCATTGAGGGCGCCTGCCTTCAAGGTACCACCTTGGGGCAGAATCGGGACCCCTGGCACCGCAGCGGATTTCCCCATGCTGACGGGCCGGCGCAAGGTGGGACGACGGGGGAGAACGAGGCCGCCCGGAGCCAGCCGCCCTCGCAGGCTGAAATCCGCCGAGACCTCGAGGCCCTCCCCTCCGACTGGCGTCTCTGCCGCGTCGGGACGAGCAAGGCTCCCCTCGGCGGCGCCGCCTGGTATGACAGCGATCAGCACTCCCCCGATGACGCCCTCGCGCTGAACGGGGCCGCACCACCCGCCTGGGGTCTGCTGTCTGGCCCCGCGTCGGGCGTGCTCGTGCTGGACCTCGATGCGGACGGCTGGCCCGATTCGTTCCAGGTGGTGACCGGTCACCCGATCGAAGACCTGCCGCACACGATCGCTTGGACCAGCGGGAAGCCGGGCCGATCCGGTCGCGCCTTCAGCGTGCCTTCTGAATGGTGGCCGTCGCTGGCCAACCGGAGGAGCTGGACCAACCCCGCCGGCAAGACCTGCTGGGAGTTGCGCGGGAACCGCTGCCAGGCCGTCATCCTCGGCGTGCATCCTGAAACGGGCCGCTACCGCTGGCTGGACGGCTGCTCGCCGCACGACATCCCAGACCCGGCCGAGGCCCCGGACTGGCTGCTGGAGGCCCTCCTGGTGGAGGAGCACCACCAGGCCGCCCCGGTGGAGCCCACAGCCGAGGACGCCGCCCGCGCTGTGGCGATGCTCCACTGCATCCCGGCCGCCGAGCACAGCGCCTACGACGAGTGGCTGCAGGTCGGCATGGCCCTGCACCACACCGACCCCGGGCTGCTCACCGCGTGGGTGAACTGGAGCCGGCAGATGGCCAACTTCGACGAGAGCGAATGTCTCCTGAAATGGGACAGCTTCGGCCAGGGTCACAAGGGCAGGCTCGCCACAATCGCCAGCCTCCATCACCTGGCGAAGCGGGGCGGTTACGTGGAGCCGAAGCGGGCAAAGGCAACGAAGCCGGCCCAGAGGGCGGAGAGGCAGGAGGGGGAGCGCGAAGAGAGGCTGCGCACCTACCGAGAGCTCCTGGCGGAATGCTTGGCCGCCGTACGGGAAGGCGACGAGGACCGAGAAATGGCGATCCGCGCCGAACTGATCGGGCGGTTCCGGCGGAAGGAAGAACAGATCACCGCCGCGCTATTCCGCCTGCTCACCGAACAGGAGACCGGACAGGCCGCTGGCTCGATCAAAGGATGCGAGGCGCTCGACCTGTCTGCCATCGAAGGCATGGACGCCCTGGTGGATGGATTCATGCCGGCGAACGACCTCGGCCTGCTCTATGCGGCAAAAGGCAGCGGCAAGACCCTGGCAGGTCTCGCCCTGTCCTTTGCCGTGATCGACGGCACCGGCTTCTTGGACCATTTCAAGCCGGCGGAGCAGGGTCCAGTGCTGTTCATCGCCAGCGATTCCGGTGCCGCACCGCTCAAGGCGGCCATGCAGGACCTGGGCATCGCTGATCATCCAGCTGTTTCCCCTGGCGCGGATCAGCAGTTCTTCGCCTGGGCTCACGATGCCTCTCAGGGCATGGCGGCTTGGTGCGCAACGATCAACGGTTGCGTCCGACTGCTGGAGTTCGTCAAGGCCAAGGGTGTCCGCCTGGTGGTGATCGACTCAGCCAAGACGATCTGCGCCAAGGCGGGCATCAGCTACCTGGATAACGACACCGTGGCCGCTTTGCTGACGTTCATCAAGGAGACCGTCTGCGTTCATGCCTCTGTGTTGATCATCAGCCATGACGGCACCGACAAGGGCGCTCACAGCGGCGCGAAAACGTGGGCAGAGGTCCCATCCATCGTCCACGGCCTCATGACTCCCCAGGACTCCCCAGACAGCCGGTTGTGGCGGGTGGTGAAGAACCGGATGGGACCGCTCAGAGAGTTCCGCTATGAGCTGACCCAGGGCGGCACCCTGGCCCCTGTGGCAGGCGTCGAGACGATCCAGGATGCATCGTCCGCTGTGCTGCAGGTGCTCACCGACGCCTGGCGCAATGACGTCCAATCACTCAGCCGGCGGGCGCTGGTCGATGAAATTGGGCGCCGCTGGGGTCTGGCACCGAAAACCATCGACAACACGCTGAGCCGGATGGTTCGCGCCAGGCGACCGGAGGTGTGCCGGGTGTCCAGCCCGAGGGGTTTCTACAAGCTGGCGCCGAGGGTGGTGGCCAGTCTCGCGCGTATGGACCTCTCTCCCTTATATGGGAAGGAAAAAGGAAAAAACCCAGTTCCTGAAAGGGTTTTACCCAGTTCCCGGCAGTTCCCTCGGGAACTCGGGACCTGAATCGAGTTCCCGAGTTCCCGACCTCGGGAACTGCCGGGAAGTCACCAGATCCCAGTAGTGACAATGGATCTGATGGTTATTCCTCCCAACGGGAGGCATAACCCTTAAAGGGAGCCCCCTTCGTGAGGAACAACTCATCGGCCCTATTCGGTATCGCCAGGGCACAAAACATCCGATCCGCCTTGGCTGGCCCCCCTGGTGCGCCTCCGCGTCGAACAGCCGCACGACTCGCCCGCCGTGCTCGCCCTGGCGCTCGATCCAGGGGGTACCGGGCAACCGATGGGTCGGGAGGTGCGGGAGCCCCTGGAGCAGGTGCTGGGGTGATCAGGCTCGCGCTACTCAGTTCCGCGCAGATGGGTGGTCGGAGCGTGTCGTTTCGGCAGCTGCCGCCCTACATACCCTCGCCAGGACCGCCGCATTTCTGGCCATGGTCCCAATGACTTTCTTCGCCTTCTATATCCAGGCTCCACACAGCTCCCAGCTGCTCACCCTGGCGATGGCCGTCATGATCTACAGGATCCAGAACGCCCCACAGCCCTGAATAACTCCCAGCGCTACCAGGCAAGCAAGAATGGCTGCCATAGTGGGAGACAAGGACCCAACTGCATGCAGCTGCTGGGTCGGATCAGTTGTTCAAAAAAACTCCCTGTCAGGAAGGAAATCTGAGATCATGACCGAGAAGCATCCCGAGCCCACAATCAAAACTGAGATCTTGTCTCATCTCTCAAGCGATGGGCGCCAAGTGACGCTTCAGACCAACACCAACAACGGTTCAGATCAATTCAAGCTGCGGATTAACCAGGTAAGGCCCGGATCTGAGCGCACCTCTCTCAGTCATAAGGAAGCGAAAATTATCGGCTCACTTCTTTATTTTTACGGCGCACTGTCCCCTGATCTCTGGTGGGGGAATACACCCGTAGCAGCCGATTTCACCAGTCGTGCAGCCGCAGAAGCCGCCGCTGCGGCCGTTCTTCAGAGGCTCAACGCCCTCCATCAGACTTGATCTGAACCCATGATCCGCAAGACCACCAGGGGACACGGCCCACCGACCCCGAGCGAGGAGCCATAAACCATGAAAGGGCTATCGAGCGAAGAAGCCACCAGAGCAGTGCTCCAGGCCGGCATGAGCGCCGCCGACCACATGGGCAATGCGGTCAACTACATCGAACAACGCTTCGGTCCTGGCTACGCCGAGGAGCACCCCGAGTTGGTGGTCGCCTTTATGCAAGCCGCCGCCACCAACTATCATGCCTGGGCGGTTATGGCAGCGGCAGACACGATTAGCGACGCCATAGAGCGGCGGACTCCGTGACAACCCCTAACACCCCCTCCCAGCGCTACCGGGCCCACCTGCGGGGAGGACTCCCCGCAGGTGCCGCTTAGCCCCAGCTGCAGCCGCCAGATCAGGGGTGCGGGTCGTGGGGGGCTGTGGCTGTGCAGCCGCTGCTGGGCCCGTACCGATGGACGGCCTGGCTGATCTGCTCGAGCGCGTGCGGCGGTGCCATGAACGGCGGCGGGGAGAGCTGCGTTAAGAGGTCCTTCAAGTAGTAGAAAACGTAATTCCACTGCGGCTATAAGAGATGTCGCTGCGTGATCTACACCATGAAGCCAGTGCTGCTAGTGGTTGCCATCGCTGCTGTCGTTACGGCTGCCGTGGCCTTACTTATGAACCTCCAGCACAAACAAGCACTGGAGCTGGAAGAAACAAGAAGAGAAGAAACAAGACGTGAAAACGCCAATGAACATACTAGAAGATTAGAAGAAGCCTATTACGAGACACTTACGGGAAATCCCACTACTAAGATTAAGATCCAAGCAGATAACTGAGGACAAAAGACATCCTGCAGGACAACCACTAGAGGTCAGCCGCCAGCCTATAGCTTCCTTAGTTTCCTTCGCCTCGAAGATAGAATTTGTGTTAAGAGGTCCTTCTCGCTCAGGCGGCGTGGCTAGCCAGCAGCTAGAAGATTGCAAGCGAATCAACAACAGTGCGCCTAATTCCTACTGCAACACTGCTGAGTATGATATTTTCGGCGCCAGCGGTTGCCCGATGTGCGGCGAATGGATGGTGTTATTCTGCTACTAGCTCTAGTGGAAGTATTACTTATGTGCGCAGAATCAGCATTGGCGGTAGTTATGTAACTGCTGAACAAAGAAAAGTAACATCCGGCTTAGTAGAATATACTCTTCCAGTTGTATATGATTGCCAAAGGTGGCGATACCGCAGTCTCGATAGTTCTGTCTGGAATGAAATTCTTCCGGGAACTGTTGGGGAGAGTAACTTGAGGGTACTCTGCCTCTGATTGAGGTGGTCTGGCTTTTCTGGACAGGGCCCATCGTTAACCTCTGAGGCGGGGCACCGCCCCTGAAAGGGGCTTCCACCGATGAGCAAGCGCCGCACCCACAGTCCCGAGTTCAAGGCCAGAGTCGCCATGGAGGCGATCAGTGGCCGCAAGACGATCCAGGAGATCGCTGCTGACCACGCCATTCACCCGATCCAGGTGAGCCAGTGGAAGAAGCAGATGCTGGATGGCGCCAGCGAGGTGTTCACTCGCGGTAAGAGAACGCAGGCCAAGGAAGACAGCCAAGCCAAGGAGGCCGATCTGTTTCAACAAATCGGCAAGCTCCAGATGGAGCTGGAGTGGCTCAAAAAAAAATCACAGCTGCTCTGACGCCCGTGAACTGCGCAAGCTGGTCGATCACGATCACCCTCAGCTCAGCATCACCCGCCAGTGTGAGCTGCTTGACCTGCCTCGATCCACGCTCTACTACCGGCCTACTGCGGTCCGCGCATCGACTCTGCGGATTATGGCCAGGATCGACGCTCTCTACCTGGAGGATCCCTGCAGCGGCAGTCGCCGAATGGTGGACTACCTGGCCAGAGATGGGATCCCGATCAGCCGGGACCGGGTACGAAACCTCATGCGCCGCATGGGCTTACGGGCGATCTACCAGAAACCGCGCACCACGGTTCCAGGCGAACCAGCGGAGAAATTTCCATGCCTGGTGGATCTCAGGGGAGTCACGACCGTGGATCAGGTGTGGGCAACTGACATCACCTACATCCCATTGCAGAAAGGGTTCCTGTACCTGGTGGCGGTGGTTGATCTCTTCTCCAGGCATGTACTCAGCTGGAAGCTCTCCAACAGCCTTGACACGGAGTTCTGCCTGGACGCTTTGGACATCGCGCTGGGCAGTGGTCGCAAGCCAGAGATCTTCCACTCCGATCAGGGGTGCCAATTCACCTCAGGAGACTTTGTGGCGCGACTCAAGGCAGAGGAAATCAAGATCAGCTGGTCTGGCAGAAAGCGCTGCTACGACAACATCCTGGTGGAGAGGCTGTGGCGAACGGTCAAGTATGAGGAGGTGTACCTGCGTGCCTACAGCGACGGCTGGGACGCTGAAATCAGCCTGGCCCGCTTCCTATGGAGGTATTGCCATGGAAGACCCCACAGTGCACTGGGAGGCAGAACTCCCCATGAGGTCTACACTGAGACCGAACCCTGTTCCTCCCGCCCAGGGTTAACGATGACAGGGGCCCAGGATGTCCAATAAAAGGCACCCACCTCAGATCCTCCCAACCGCCGGGGTCGCCAGCCTGTAGCGGACCCGCTGAGACAGACGGATGAAGAAAATCGACCCCGATACAATCCCTGAGCGCTTATCCGCAGAGGCAATGCGAACCGGCCGTCGCGTCTGGGCTGGCCCCCGGTGGTGTGCTGCATACAGCCTCGCGCCGTGAGGGCCTGGCGCTGACGCTGCTGGAGCGGCGGGGCTCCGCCACGTCGGCGCCGACCACGGCGTCAGCAGCGCCCCAGCTCGCCCTGATCGCCCCTGCTTCCGTGGCCGCCACCGCCCCGGCTCCGCCGACGGTTGAACAGCCATGGCCCGGTGATCGAGGTTCCCCCATCAGTCCATGCCTCTGAGGAGGAGCAGGCGCAGCTCTGGGTGGGGAGTTCCGCCACTCTGTATACCCTCTCCATGTGGTGTGCCGATGGGGCGTGGGCTTGGATCTTCTTGTGTTGGCGGCAGGGTTGCCTCAGTGGCTCCTGGTGGCAGTGCTGGTGGGGCCTCCGCTGTTTTTCCAGCCGCGTCGCTCAGTGTTCTCTGCGTTGTGGCAGAAGGCTGTCAAACATCCATGGGGAGGTCGTTCGTCGATCGTTGCTACGGCTACGACGCTTGCAACAGGTTGGTTTTTTGCTCGTTACGACGAGATATCAGCCTGGTTTTTGCTTAGTGTGTTGGTGACCTTCGTCGTAGTGCAGGCATATGACGCCGACCGAAGCGGCTACGAACGAGAACGTACGCTCCTGGATCTCCGAACTGCGCTCGAAAACGCAGGCGACGCGCAAGGAGACAAAATCATTGCTGCAGCAAGCGTCAGAGCTGAGAGAACGGACGGACTCATCGCTGAAGGAAGCCTCCGATCTCAGCAAGCGGAACAGGACATCCTTGCGGTCCTTACTCGACTCGCTGAGCCCCAGAAAGGATCCTGAGCCGGTGGCAGCAGAGAGCGTTCGTGCGGAGGCGCATGAAAGGTCACTGCGCATGCCTCCCCCCTGCCCTTTGGCTAGGCGCCAGGTCTCCCAGGATGAGTTCCTGGCTGGGTGATCGAGCATCCCCCAAACCGGGTGAGCTGCCCCATCAGCCCATGCCTCTGAGCAGGAGCACGAGCACCACCACGAGCCCGAGGTTCGTGGCGACGGCGAGCAGGTTTGGGAGTGGGAGGTCAGCGAGCTTTTCGGTCAGCTGAAGAACGGCTTTGATCGGGGCCATGGTTTGGTGGGTCGATTCCATCGGGAGTGTTCCGGCCGCCGTAGGCCAATTTCTGGAAGGCTCGATCCGCTGCCCAACTGCTCCCTCCACAGGTACGCGAGGCCCTAGGCCCCCCGCTGGTGAGACGGCGCCACCACCACGGCTGGGATCTGGCCACCTGGAGCTGTCTCACGGCTGCTGATCGAGGCCCGCTGCAGGGCTGGCAGGTCCAGGACAGCCGCGAGACTGGCCAGGGTGCTGTCGTGCCATCACCGCGCCAGGGGTGACAGCAGCGCACTGATACCGCATGATGCCGTCACGACAGCACCGCGCCAGCAGTGACAGCATCTGACGCCACCCCCGCCGACGCCTCGATCCGTGACCTTGAGGCCCGCTGGAGCATCTCTCGCAATGGGCTGAAGGCGCGCGCCCGTGCTCTGGGTGTGGAGCTGCGGCGGGTCAGTTCCACCCTCACGGTCTGGCCCGGCGACTACCTGGAGCTGGGTGAGAGACTCCACGAGCACCTGGCCCGTGGGCAGCCCATGGGCACCTTCCCAGGCCTGGCGCCGAAGCCTGGGGGCGATGGCACTGCTCACCCGCTGCCATCAGTGCCACCACCTGCCGACCCCTTGGCCCGTGCTCGTGCGCTGGCTGCAGCAGCGGATGAGGACCTGCCCCTGGTGAGCGCCGAGCTGGCCGCCGTGCTCGGCCTGCCGGTCGAGGCGATCGACAGCCTCAAGAGTGGCGCCATGGTGCGCGGGTTCCGGCTGCGGCGCGGCGGTGGCCGTGGTGCGGCGGGCTACTGGAGAGTGGAGAGATGCTGGCGTGCCAGCACTGCGCCAGCACTGACGGCTGGTGGTGATGGCACCGCGCCAGCACTGCCGCCTGCACGCCGCGTTGGTTTCGGTGGCGGTGAGGTGATCGAGGCCCGCTGCCAGGTGCTGCCCCCTGGCCCATCATTATTCCCCTTGCATCGTTGCTGATGTTGTCAGGAACCACCACCGATGACTGACGGCCTGCAGCGGACTGCCGAGATGATGCGGGCCAGGGGGTTGTCTGAATCGATGATTCGCAACGCCATCAGCACGATGCGAAGTCGGGGCGTGACCGACGAAATGATGGAGGTGGTTTTCAATCCGGGACCTGTGCTGGCGAAGCGGATGAAGGACCGACGCCGCGCGGAAGAACAGAAGAAAGAAGACCGCCAGGCTGCAGCAATAAGGCGAAAGGAAACAGAGCGCGAAGGCAGGCGCCGCCGAAAGGTACTGGAGCGCACGGCGAGTCACTGTACGTTGAGACCATTCACCCCGGAAGACAAGCGCGGAAGGTTCGCACTATTCGGCAACGCTTGCGCATACTGCGGCAGCAAGAAAGACCTGACGGTTGATCATGTCTTGCCGCTGAGTGTTGGCGGTCTAGATGAGCCTGGAAACATCGTTCCGGCGTGTCAAAGCTGCAATAGCAGTAAGAGGGATCGACCGGTTGATGTCTGGTACAGGCACCAGCGGTTCTTCAGTGAAATACGCTGGCAGGATGTGCAGCGGTACTGCAGGATCGCCTGACGCCATGATCCTCTCCACCATCGCCCGCTACACCCCCCTGGCCCTGATCGCCGCGCTGCCAGCGCCCGTCCAGGATCGCCCCCCCTATAGCCCTTCTTCAAGGTGGTCATCCTGTCGTTGCCATAGGTGTACGTGCTTCTGCTTGTGGAGGCTGTGCCACCATCTGATGCATGAAACACACCCTCACCACCACCGCCGCTGCGGCGCTGCTCCTGGTCGCTGGGCCGGGGTGGGCTCAGGAGGACTGGAGGGGTTTCCGGGATTATCTTCTAGGGCCGGGTCGCGGGTCCCTGATGCGGATCTGTGCTTATGGCCGCATAGATAACTCCCGGAGGGTGAGCTACTGGGACCCGGACGTGATGGAGGGCAATATTGAGCGTTTCCGCGCTATGGGTAACAAGAGCCAGGCCGATGTTGATGCCTGGCTGTCAGGCCTCGCTGCCGCCATGGCCCAGGCATGCCCGAGTGTTTGGTAGTGGCCGACCCACCATCTAGACAGGTACGCCTAGCTGGGCGTCGTTAGTTTGAAGGGGCCCAAATCGTGGCCCATTTCTTGATGGAAATGCCGGCAGGTTGGAATGCGTCTCCGGTGCGGGCGTGGTTGGAGGCCGCCAGCCGATTCCCGCTGCTGACCTACCGCGAGGAAATCGACCTGGCGCGGGCCGTGCGCACCTGGCTGGACCATCCCGACGGGCCGGAGGGCTGCCCGCCGCGGATCCGTCGCCGTGGCGCCTCTCCGCCTGCGTGGCACCGCTGGGGCTGAAGGAGGAATCCCCCCAGATCGCGGAACCGATCCATGATCTGATGCAGCAGCTGGAGCCCCACGGCGCCACCGTGGTATTGATCCACCACGCGGGCAAGGGCAGGGCCGGCGACGGTGCTTCCCTGGCCTCCAGGGGGTCCACAGCGCTGCCTGCGGTGGCATCGCAGACCATCAAGATCGGGCCGGCATCGACCAGGCCCACTGACCCCCGGAAGCTCCTCACGACCGAAGGTCGTGGCGGCTCCCCGCAGGCCCTGGTGATCCAGCGCGACGGCGGTACGTGGAACTACATCGGCACTGCCGCGCTGCTCGAGCAGGCCGAAGCCGACGGGCGGAAGGGTCTCAACGACCGCCAAGGCGACACCCTCGGCCTGGTCGAGGAGCGGTGGGCCGAGCGCTTCGAGCGCACCACCGCCGCTGACGTGGTCGCGGGGCTGGCGCTCACCGGGAAGGATCCGGCGACCCTTGCGCTGCGAACCCTGAAGCAGCTGGAGCGGAAGGGCTTCCTCGGCAGCGTCCAAGCCATGCGGAGAGAGCGGGCGGACGGCAGGCCCGCCTACGAGTTCTGGCCGGTTTCGGACGCCTCGCACGCGCACACGGGGGCCACCAAACCACCGTCGGAAACGTCGGAAACCTCCCTTGCGCCTGAGGACCCGGAGGTGTCAAATCTCTCTCCAGTAGGGGTTTCCGACGTTTCCGACACCCATTCGGTGGAGTTAGGGAGACCGTCGGAAACCCCGTCGGAAACCGTCGGAAACCTCCTTTCGGTATCACCAGGACACAAAACAGCCGATCCGCCTTGGCTGGCCGACCTGGTGCGCCTCCGCGCCGAACGGCCGGACGATCACGCCGCCGCCCTCGAGCTCGATCCACGCGGGACCGGACGGCCAACCGGTCGGGACGTTCTCAAGTGGCTCCGGCGGCTTGACGGCCGCTCGGGGTCCTCCTGAACGGCTCCATGGCGCGGGTCCACGGACTCGCGGGTTCCTGCAAAACCGCAGCGATTTCCGAACTAGCGCGACAACCAAACCGAGTTTCCAAATGAACAACACCAATCCGCCAAACCCAACCCGCTACGGGACCTGCTGGCACCTGCCAGATCGAAAGCCCACCATCGCCAAGGCGCTCCGCCTCCTTGGGTTGAAAACCAAACCGTCGTCCGCCGCTGATCTGCGCCCGTGCCTGGGCTGCCACCACCACGGGCGTGGTGGAGCTTCCCCGGGAGATCCGCGCCGCAGTAACCGCCGCTGGTTACTGCAACCTGCTGGCTGCATTTGCCATCAGCGCTGCAGCATTATGTCCAGTTTCGTAGGACGAACCCATGAAGAAAATCGACCCCGATACAATCCCCGAGCGGTTATCCGCAGAGGCGGCCCGCACCGGCCGTCGCGTCTGGGCCGGCCTCGCCCCCGGCGGTGCATACAGCCTCGCGTCGTGAGAGCCTGCCGGCGGGTGTGTTCAGCAAATGGTATATCGACCCGCCCCAGAACCCAGTGTTACCAGGGCCTCTCGGGCGGCTGCTCAAATGCGGGTCCTCCATCGGCACCGCCTTCGCGCGGGGGCATGACCGCGCGGAAACCCTCTAGTGTGAGCCGATTCCCAAACTTAACTTCAAACTAAACTTAAGTCTCAAACCCACTGGTACTATTACGGTTTGGGCGTTTCACTGCTAAACCTAGGTTTAGTGTCGCACGCTGAGACAGGTCGCGTGTTGCAGGGGGCGGTCTAGGCGCTGAAGCGGAAAGATGAGCACGCTGGAGCTGTTGGTTCCGCTGTCCGCGTGCGTGAGGTGGTTCAAGGCGCATCGACTGGGGGTCGGGAAACGAGGAGACGCACCTAACCTGACCCACATGCACGACAAACGTGTTGAGCTCATTCAAGGGGTCACAGAGAGAGAGTCACGCATGGGGCCCGGTTTCAGCTCGGCTCTCCACATGTCATGCCATCGCTCTGATACCAGTGATGGCGTCAAGCTGTCATCGGCGAGGAGCTGAAGCGCGGCCCAGTTCTAAAGGCAGTTGCCTTGCCCCAAACCGAAGGCGACTGGCTGACCGGCCTCGAAAGGTGAGTCGACCTGCCTTTGCCAGAAGGCATGGCGCGTTGGAGCTTTCCTTCACCCATACCCTCCCTTGTGGACCTGGGAGGAAAGGGGCGTGAACACAGAGATTTTCGAGGCCTTGGCAGGCCTCCCTGAGTGGGTTCTCGTGGCAGTGGCAGTGGGGCCTCCGCTGCTTGCTAGCCGATGGCTCCGTGACTGCTGGGACAGGGCTGTTGAGCATCCATTCGGGCGTTGGTGGTGGGTTCCTTCTGGACTCCTGCTGCCGTTCGACAACCTGCTTGGACAGCAAGAGCCGACTTGGGTATGGACTCGGACTATTGTGTTGTTCTTGTTCGCGGCGGTCCTTACGTATGGCGTCTACCGACGCGACTTTGAGCAGCGCAAGCAGTCAAGCGACATCCGCGTGGATTTTCGCGATGCGCTCGAAGACCAGCTTGATGCGATCAGAGACGATGTCACGACGCAAGCAGACCGAATCCTTGCTAAGGGAAGCGTCCGGTTTGCAGGAGCAGAACACACAGCTCGAAGAGCAGAGCTCGCAGCTCAAGCAGCAGAACGCGCAGCTCGAGCAGCAGAACGCGCAGCTCGCGAAGGAGAACAGCGCATTCTTCGACTCCTTGCTCAACTCCTCACCAATGCCGGAAAGCCCTAAATCTGGGGTTCCCCCGGTTTCAAGGACAAGTCAATAAGGGTCACGCCATGACCACCA
>NZ_JBSJOZ010000043.1:0-1157 GCF_056633155.1 Cryptocyanus atlanticus LEGE 06306 | reverse complement strand
CCCCGCCTCAGAGGTTAACGATGGGCCCTGTCCAGAAAAGCCAGACCACCTCAGACAGGCCGAAAACCGGTTGCGGCGCCGTATCCCTTGAGATACAATTGTGGCATGGTGGAGATTAGGGAGACACCTGCCTATGCCGAATGGTTCAGTGGGCTGCGTGATCGAGCGGCAAAAGCCCGCATCGACATTCGGATCAGGCGTTTATCCCTGGGAAATCCAGGTGATGTCCGGCCCGTCGGAGAAGGTGTCTCTGAGCTTCGGATTCGTTATGGTCCTGGATACCGGATCTATTTCATAAGCCAAGGCAACATGCTTATTGTCCTTCTCGCTGGTGGCGACAAGAGCTCTCAAGCAAAAGACATCCAGCATGCCAAGGATCTTGCCCGTAACCTTTAGGGGGAAACAAGTGACCAAAACTAAAACAACTGTCTGGGATCCAGTCAGTCATTTCAAAAACAGTGAAGACATGGCAGCCTATCTTGAAGCCGCTTTGGAGGATGGAGATCCAAGACTGGTGGCTGCTGCCTTGGGTGACATTGCTCGTGCCAAGGGCATGACGCAGATTGCACGTGAAGCTGGACTGGGTCGGGAAAGTCTCTATAAGGCTCTCTCATCAAGCGGTAATCCTGAACTCGCAACCGTCTTGAAGGTTATCTCTGCACTCGGACTTCAACTGCATGCCAGTCCTGCTGTTGACGCGGAGACGGCTGTCTAACAATGCCATACACCTGTGCCGCCTCCAAATGACTCCTTTTCGTCGCATGGAATCCTTGCGGCCAGGTGATGGCAAGCGTCATCCGGTCACCCAAGCCCATCTCCCAAGCAGCCGCTAAGATTGAAGAGTGGCGCATCAGCCAGCAAGAAGAGGACCGCTACGTGGCCGAGATTTCACGACTAACCGAAGATGAAGTGCTTGTCATTCGACGCAGAATGGGAAGCCTGAACATCGCGACGCGTGATGCATTCGGCCATATTGAGCCGCTTTATCCCGGCAAGCTATCGTCCGCTGTTTATCGGCAGTACACATCAGGTGGCGGGATTTACAAATATACTACAGTTCACGACGTTGGGGCTAATGTCTTCTATGGCGTGGCCATGAGCCATGAGGTGGTCTGGCTTTTCTGGACAGGGCCCATCGTTAACCTCTGAGGCGGGGC